>NZ_SRIC01000228.1 GCF_004684775.1 Streptomyces sp. MZ04 | reverse complement strand
GACAGGGGTGGAAGGGCTGCTCACAGTGCCTCCCCGTCGGGGACCAGCAACTCCGCCACGTCCAGCACGTGATGCCCCCGCATCGAGGGCAGGCAACTGCCGCGCGCAGCGCCGATCGCCGCCCCCCACGGCAGGGGGATCGAGGAAACCCCGCAGGACGCCCCGGACAACGCTCCGGCCACCGCGGCAGTCGTATCCGCGTCCCGCCCCATGTTGACCGCCGTCAGCACCGCCCCCCGGAACCGGCCCGCCGCCGAGGCGTACGCGCCGAAGGCGAGGCCCACCGCCTCCGGAGCGAGGTCGGTCCAGGGGTAGCCCCCGATCACCACCGCGGAGCGGACGGCGCGTTCCCCGCGGTGCGCCACCGCCACCGCCCGCCGCAGCGAGCGCGACGTCCAGCAGTCCTCCGGGATGACGGACAGCGCGGCGGCCACCACGGAGTCCACCGAGGCGCCGCCCATCGCGGCCGCGACCCCCGCCGCCACGGCCTGCCCGCCGTAGATGCCCTCCCCGTCATGGCTGACCGAGCCGTCGATCGCGACGAGGCGGGCCGCCTCGGCGGGCCGGCCCGCGGCGAAGACCCCGAACGGCGCGGCCCGCATCGCGAGGCCGTCGCTCCAGGCGTGCCGGTGCTGGGCGGAGATCGGGGCGGCGAGACCGCGCCGCAGGTTCTCCAGCGTGCCGCGCTCGCTGAAGCCCGCGCCCCGGAACGGGCCTTCGTCCAGGTCCGCGATCCATTCGTGCCAGGCGGCCTCGACATGCGCGACGGTCAGCGCCGAGCCGTGCCGGGCGAGCAGAAGGCCGGAGAAGATCGCGTACTCGGTGTCGTCCGTGCCCGCCGGATGTTCGGCGACGTAACCGGTGATACGGCCCCAACGGGCCCGGATCTCGGACGGTTTCATGTTCTCCGCGGGTGCGCCGAGCGCGTCGCCGACCGCCAGGCCGAGCAGCGCGCCGCGCGCCCGTTCACGGAGGTCGTCGGCGCCGCCGGGCGTCGGGGCCGAGGGAACGCATGCGGTGGATGCCATGCCGTGCCTCCCTGTTGCGCAGATGGTGCGCGGATGGTGCGCGAACCGCTGGATGCGGTGCTTGGTGCATCCCTGCCACACCGGGGCGCTCACACGAGCATCCGAGGGCTCAGATCACTCCTTCGCTCGCCGGAGAGCCCCTCCGCGCACCCTGCCGGAGGCGCGTTTTCGCAGGTAAGTACGGCCTTCCTTGCTGGCGGGAGTGATTTTTCGCGCGTACTTTCGAACTCGTCCAAGTATTGAGGGGGTCCACACCATGGCGATCATCGAGACCGAAGCGACGCTGCACGAGGCGCACCGCGACAACCACACCCACCGTGACGTGAACGGTGGCTGGCTGCGCCCGGCCGTGTTCGGCGCGATGGACGGCCTGGTGTCCAACCTGGCCCTGATGACCGGCGTCGCGGGCGGCTCCGTCGCGCAGCAGACCATCGTCGTCACCGGCCTCGCGGGACTCGCCGCCGGTGCCTTCTCCATGGCCGCGGGCGAGTACACCTCCGTCGCCTCGCAACGCGAGCTCGTCGAGGCCGAACTCGACGTGGAGCGCCGGGAGTTGCGCAAGCACCCCAAGGACGAGGAGAGGGAGCTCGCCGAGCTGTACGCGTCGCGCGGCGTCGAACCGGAGCTGGCCCGCGAGGTCGCCCGGCAGCTTTCCCAGGACCCCGAGCAGGCCCTGGAGATCCACGCCCGTGAGGAGCTCGGCATCGACCCGGGCGATCTTCCCTCGCCGGCCGTCGCCGCGGTCTCCTCGTTCGGCGCCTTCGCGCTCGGTGCCCTGCTTCCCGTACTGCCGTATCTGCTCGGCGCGACCTCGCTCTGGCCCGCCGTGCTGCTCGCGCTCATCGGGCTCTTCGCCTGCGGTGCCGTGGTCGCGAAGGTGACCGCGCGCTCCTGGTGGTTCAGCGGTCTGCGGCAGCTCGCGCTCGGCGGGGCGGCGGCGGGTGTGACGTACGCCCTGGGCGGCTTGTTCGGTACCGCCGTAGGATGAGTCGATGCAGTCCTATGCAGGGTCCTGTATAAGTAGCCGTTACTCGGCGGTTTCGATTCCTTAACCACCGGGCATGAGCCGTAAGCGCTGCGGGCAATGAGGCCTGTGTCGTTCTGGGTTCACGGCCATGGATCTGTCCGTAGGGGCCCCTTTCCTGCCGCTCTCCACATTTCCGAGCGGTGTCCACATGGTGGAATGAGCTATCCGCTTTCCGAGAAGCGCTCCATCATGTAACCTGCACGAAATTTTGCCTGGGCCAACGTCGTCCCTCGCTCTGCCTATGCCACGACGACGACGGGAGAGCCCATGCGTACGCACAACGCCTGGTCGCCCATGGATGGTCGCCCCGCCCCTCAGGGCATGTACGACCCCCGTAACGAACGCGATGCCTGTGGTGTCGGGTTCGTGGCCACCCTCACCGGTGTAGCCAGCCATGAGCTGGTCGAACAGGCGCTGACCGTACTGCGCAATCTCGAACACCGTGGCGCCACCGGCTCCGAGCCGGACTCCGGCGACGGCGCCGGCGTCCTGCTCCAGGTACCGGACGCCTTCCTGCGCGAGGCCACCGGCTTCGCGCTCCCCGAGGCCGGTGCGTACGCCGTCGGCATCGCCTTCCTGCCCGTCTCCGAAGCGGACGAGGCCGTCTCACAGATCGAGACGATCGCCTCCGAGGAGGGCCTGACCGTCCTCGGCTGGCGCGAGGTTCCCGTCGCCCCCGAGCTGCTCGGTGCCACCGCCCGCTCGACGATGCCGGTCTTCCGGCAGATCTTCGTGGCCGACGGCGAGAGCACCGGCCTCGAGCTCGACCGCAAGGCGTTCGTGCTGCGCAAGCGCGCCGAGCGGGAGGCGGGGACGTACTTCCCCTCGCTCTCCGCCCGCACGATCGTCTACAAGGGCATGCTGACCACCGGCCAGCTCGAGCCCTTCTTCCCCGACCTGTCCGACCGCCGTTTCGCCTCGGCCGTCGCGCTCGTCCACTCGCGCTTCTCGACGAACACGTTCCCGAGCTGGCCGCTGGCCCACCCGTACCGCTTCGTCGCGCACAACGGCGAGATCAACACGGTCAAGGGCAACCGGAACTGGATGCGGGCGCGCGAGTCGCAGCTCGCCTCTGAGCTCTTCGGTACCGAGAAGCTGGACCGCGTCTTCCCGATCTGTACGCCGGACGCCTCCGACTCGGCGTCCTTCGACGAGGTGCTCGAACTGATCCACCTCGGTGGGCGTTCGCTGCCGCACTCCGTCCTGATGATGATCCCCGAGGCGTGGGAGAACCACGGCTCGATGGACCCGGCACGGCGCGCCTTCTACCAGTACCACTCCACGATGATGGAGCCCTGGGACGGCCCGGCCTGCGTCACCTTCACCGACGGCACCCAGGTCGGCGCGGTCCTCGACCGCAACGGTCTGCGCCCCGGCCGCTACTGGGTCACCGACGACGGCCTCGTCGTCCTCGGCTCCGAGGTCGGCGTCCTCGACATCGACCCCGCCAAGGTCGTCCGCAAGGGCCGCCTGCAGCCCGGCAAGATGTTCCTCGTCGACACCGCCGAGCACCGCATCGTCGAGGACGACGAGATCAAGGCCGCCCTCGCCGCCGAGGCCCCGTACCAGGAGTGGCTGGAAGCCGGCGAGATCGAGCTCTCCGACCTGCCCGAGCGCGAGCACATCGTGCACACGCACGCCTCCGTCACGCGCCGCCAGCAGACCTTCGGCTACACCGAGGAAGAGCTGCGCATCATCCTCGCGCCGATGGCCAAGACCGGCGGCGAGCCGCTCGGCTCCATGGGCACGGACACCCCGATCGCGGCACTCTCCGAGCGCCCGCGGCTGATCTTCGACTACTTCACGCAGCTGTTCGCGCAGGTCACGAACCCGCCGCTCGACGCCATCCGTGAAGAGCTCGTCACCTCGCTGCACTCCTCGCTCGGTCCGCAGGGCAACATCCTGGAGCCGACCGCCGCGACCTGCCGCAGTGTCACGCTGCCGTTCCCGGTGATCGACAACGACGAGCTGGCCAAGCTCATCCACATCAACGCCGACGGCGACATGCCCGGCATGAAGGCCGCGACGCTCTCCGGCCTCTACCGCGTCAGCGGCGGTGGCGACGCTCTCGCCGCCCGCATCGACGAGATCTGCTCGGAGGCCGACGCCGCCATCGAGGCCGGCGCCCGCCTGATCGTGCTCTCCGACCGGCACTCCGACGCCGAGCACGCGCCGATCCCCTCGCTGCTGCTCACCGCGGCCGTCCACCACCACCTCATCCGCACGAAGCAGCGCACCCAGGTGGGCCTGCTCGTCGAGGCGGGCGACGTCCGCGAGGTCCACCACGTGGCCCTCCTCATCGGCTACGGCGCCGCCGCGGTCAACCCGTACCTGGCGATGGAGTCCGTCGAGGACCTCGTCCGCGCGGGCACCTTCCTGCCGGGCATCGAGGCCGAGCAGGCCATCCGCAACCTGATCTACGCGCTCGGCAAGGGCGTCCTGAAGGTCATGTCCAAGATGGGCATCTCCACCGTCGCCTCCTACCGCGGCGCCCAGGTCTTCGAGGCCGTCGGTCTCGAAGCGGCCTTCGTGGAGCGGTACTTCAGCGGTACGACGACGAAGATCGGCGGCGCGGGACTCGACGTCGTCGCCAAGGAGGTCGCCGCCCGGCACGCCAAGGCGTACCCGGCGTCCGGCGTCCCCTCGGCGCACCGCGCGCTCGACATCGGCGGTGAGTACCAGTGGCGCCGCGAGGGCGAGCCGCACCTCTTCGACCCGGAGACGGTCTTCCGCCTGCAGCACTCCACGCGGGGCCGCCGCTACGACATCTTCAAGAAGTACACGGACCGCGTGAACGAGCAGTCCGAGCGCCTGATGACGCTGCGCGGCCTGTTCAACCTGAAGTCGGACCGCCCCTCGATCTCCATCGACGAGGTCGAGTCGGCCTCCGAGATCGTCAAGCGGTTCTCGACCGGCGCCATGTCGTACGGCTCGATCTCCCGCGAGGCGCACGAGACCCTCGCCATCGCCATGAACCAGCTGGGCGGCAAGTCCAACACCGGTGAGGGCGGCGAGGACCCGGACCGCCTGTACGACCCGGCGCGCCGCTCCTCCATCAAGCAGGTCGCGTCCGGCCGCTTCGGTGTGACCTCCGAGTACCTGGTCAACGCCGACGACATCCAGATCAAGATGGCCCAGGGCGCCAAGCCCGGCGAGGGCGGCCAGCTGCCAGGACACAAGGTGTACCCGTGGGTCGCCAAGACCCGGCACAGCACCCCCGGCGTGGGCCTGATCTCTCCGCCGCCGCACCACGACATCTACTCCATCGAGGACCTGGCCCAGCTGATCCACGACCTGAAGAACGCGAACCCGCAGGCGCGGATTCACGTGAAGCTGGTCTCCGAGGTCGGCGTCGGTACCGTGGCCGCGGGTGTGTCGAAGGCCCACGCGGACGTCGTCCTGATCTCCGGCCACGACGGCGGCACGGGCGCATCGCCGCTCACCTCGCTGAAGCACGCGGGCGGCCCCTGGGAGCTCGGCCTGGCCGAGACCCAGCAGACCCTCCTCCTCAACGGCCTGCGCGACCGCATCGTCGTCCAGACCGACGGCCAGCTGAAGACCGGCCGTGACGTCGTCATCGCCGCGCTGCTCGGCGCCGAGGAGTTCGGTTTCGCGACCGCGCCGCTCGTCGTCTCCGGCTGCGTCATGATGCGCGTCTGCCACCTGGACACCTGCCCGGTCGGCATCGCCACGCAGAACCCGGCGCTGCGCGAGCGCTTCTCCGGCAAGGCCGAGTACATCGTCAACTTCTTCGAGTTCATCGCCGAAGAGGTCCGCGAGATCCTCGCCGAGCTGGGCTTCCGCACCATCGAGGAGGCCGTCGGTCACGCCGAACTCCTCGACACCGAGCGGGCCGTGGACCACTGGAAGGCGCAGGGCCTCGACCTGGAGCCGCTCTTCCACGTGCCCGCGCTGCCCGACGGCGCGGTCCGCCACCAGATCACGGTCCAGGACCACGGTCTGGAGAAGGCGCTCGACAACGAGCTCATCAAGCTGGCGGCCGACGCGCTCGCCGCCCCGAGCGCGACGGACGCACAGCCGGTCCGCGCCCAGGTCGCGATCCGCAACATCAACCGCACGGTCGGCACCATGCTCGGCCACGAGGTGACGAAGAAGTTCGGTGGGGCCGGTCTGCCGGACGACACCATCGACATCACCTTCACCGGGTCCGCCGGTCAGTCGTTCGGCGCGTTCGTGCCGCGCGGTGTGACCCTGCGCCTGGAGGGCGACGCCAACGACTACGTCGGCAAGGGCCTGTCCGGCGGCCGCATCGTGGTCCGCCCGGACCGCGGCGCCGACCACCTCGCCGAGTACTCGACGATCGCCGGCAACACCATCGCGTACGGCGCGACGGGCGGCGAGCTCTTCCTGCGCGGCCGCACCGGCGAACGCTTCTGCGTCCGCAACTCCGGCGCGACGGTCGTGTCCGAGGGCGTGGGCGACCACGGCTGCGAGTACATGACCGGCGGCAACGCGGTGGTCCTCGGCGAGACGGGCCGTAACTTCGCGGCCGGTATGTCGGGTGGTGTCGCGTACGTCATCGACCTCGACCGGGACAACGTCAACTCGGGCAACGTGGGCGCCGTCGAGGCTCTGGATGACGCCGACAAGCAGTGGCTGCACGACGTCGTGCGCCGCCACGCGGAGGAGACGGGATCCACGGTCGCCGAGAAGCTGCTCGCCGAGTGGTCCGTCTCGGTGGAGCGCTTCAGCAAGATCATCCCCAGCACGTACAAGGCAGTGCTCGCCGCCAAGGACGCCGCCGAGCGAGCCGGTCTCTCCGAGACCGAGATCACCGAGAAGATGATGGAGGCGGCGACCAATGGCTGATCCCAAGGGCTTTCTGAACCATGGCCGCGAGGTCGCGCAGACCCGCCCGGTCGGCGAGCGCGTCCAGGACTGGAACGAGGTCTACGTTCCGGGCTCCCTCCTCCCGATCATCTCCAAGCAGGCGTCGCGCTGCATGGACTGCGGCATCCCGTTCTGCCACAACGGCTGCCCGCTCGGGAACCTGATCCCGGAGTGGAACGACTACGCGTACCGCGAGGACTGGCAGGCCGCGCAGGAGCGACTGCACGCCACGAACAACTTCCCGGAGTTCACGGGCCGCCTGTGCCCGGCGCCCTGCGAGTCGGCGTGCGTGCTCGGCATCAACCAGCCCGCCGTCACCATCAAGAACGTCGAAGTCTCGATCATCGACAAGGCGTGGGACACGGGCGATGTCGTCCCGCAGGCGCCGGAGCGGCTGTCGGGCAAGACGGTCGCGGTCATCGGGTCGGGCCCCGCGGGTCTCGCCGCCGCGCAGCAGCTGACGCGGGCCGGTCACACGGTCGCCGTCTACGAGCGGGCCGACCGCATCGGCGGCCTCCTCCGCTACGGCATCCCCGAGTTCAAGATGGAGAAGCGCCACATCAACCGCCGCATCGAGCAGATGCGCGCGGAGGGCACCAAGTTCCGTACGGGCGTGGAGATCGGCCGCGACATCGACGCGGCGAAGCTGCGCAAGCGGTACGACGCTGTGGTCATCGCCGCGGGTGCCACGACCGCCCGCGACCTGCCCGTCCCCGGCCGTGAGCTCAAGGGCGTCTACCAGGCGATGGAGTACCTCCCCCTGGCCAACAAGGTCCAGGAGGGCGACTACGTCACCACGCCCGTCTCCGCCGAGGGCAAGCACGTCGTCGTCATCGGCGGCGGCGACACCGGCGCGGACTGCGTGGGTACCGCCCACCGCCAGGGCGCGGCTTCGGTCACGCAGCTGGAGATCATGCCCCGTCCGGGCGAGGACCGCCCGGCGAGCATGCCGTGGCCGACCTTCCCCATGCTCTACAAGGTCACTTCGGCCCACGAGGAGGGCGGCGAGCGGGTCTACTCCGTCTCGACGACCCACTTCGAGGGCGACGAGGACGGCAACGTCCAGTTCCTGCACCTCATCGAGGTCGAGTTCATCGACGGCAAGCTGACCCAGAAGCCGGGCACGGAGCGCAAGATCCCGGCCCAGCTGGTCACCCTCGCCATGGGCTTCACGGGCACGGACCGCGAGAACGGCCTGGTGGACCAGTTCTCCCTGGACCTCGACGAGCGGGGCAACGTCGCCCGTGACGCCGAGTTCCAGACGAATGTGCCGGGTGTCTTCGTCGCCGGTGACGCGGGGCGCGGCCAGTCGCTCATCGTCTGGGCGATCGCCGAGGGCCGCTCGGCGGCTCGTGGCGTGGACAACTTCCTCACCGGGGCGAGCGATCTCCCGGCCCCGATCCGCCCGACGGACCGTTCGCTGATGGTCTGACCCGTACGGCTTGTTCGTACGACCCCTCATACGTCCCGTACAACGGCGTACGGAACTGAGCGACGCCCGCCTTGTCCCCGACCGGACTTGGGCGGGCGTCGTGGCGTTTCCGCCCCTTGCAACGCAAATCACGTTTCGGCCCCGCTAGCCGAATGGGTCTAGACCGCGCCAGGGCCCAGTGGTCACAATCGCTCCCACAAACGGATCGGTGCAGGACCAAGCACGAACCCATGAGGGGGCCGGCATGAAGCGACGGGTCATCGCGGCAGGTATCGCCATGACGCTCGGACTGACCGCGACGGCATGCGGCGGCGATGACGGGAGCGACAGCGGCGACAAGGCCACCGACGGCAAGGGCAAGACCCTCACCGTATGGATCATGGAGGGGACCAACCCCGACGCCAGGCCCTTCTTCAAGGACGCCGAGAAGGCCTTCCAGAAGAAGACCGGCGCCAAGATCCACGTCGAGTACCAGCAGTGGGCCACCGCGCAGAAGAAGTTCACCACCGCAATCGAAGGCGGCGAGGACCAGGTCCCGGATGTCGCCGAGGTCGGTACGACCTGGGTGCCGCAGTTCGCCGAGACCGGCGCGCTCGTCGACGTGACCGACGACGTGAAGAAGTCGGGGCTCAACGACGATCTCGTCGAAGGGCTCAAGGACGCCGGAACGCTCGACGGCAAGCAGTACGGCATGCCCTGGTACGCCGGTGTGCGCTCCATCGTCTACCGCAAGGACATCTTCGAGAAGCACAAGCTGAACGCCCCGACCACTTGGAAGGAGCTTCAGGCTGCCGCCAAGACGCTGAAGGAGAAGGAGCCGGGGATGATTCCCTTCCCGGTCGCCGGTGGTGCCGAGATGTTCGCCGCTCCCTTCATCTGGGGCGCCGGAGGCGAACTCGCCACCGAGTCGGGCGGCAAGTGGAAGTCCGGGATCAACTCCCCGGAAGCCGTGAAGGGCATCGAGTTCTATACCGGGCTCGCCACCAAGGACAAGGTCTCTCCCGCCAAGGTCAACACCTGGACCGAGAAGGAGGTCGGTGACGCCTGGAACAAGGGGCAGATCTCCATGGCCGTCGGCGGCAACTGGACCCCGAAGGCCATCGTCGACGCGAACCCGGACCTCAAGGGCAAGCTCGCCGCCGTGCCGATTCCCGGCCAGACCGGCGGCATGAGCAAGTCCTTCCTCGGCGGCTCCTACCTGTCCACGTTCGACACGGACAAGAAGGACCTCGCCTGGGAGTTCGTGAAGATGCTGACCACGGGTGACTTCGCGGCCAAGTGGGCTGCGGAGACCAACTACTTCCCCGGTCAGAACTCCGAGCTGAAGAAGATCGAGGCCAAGAAGGACCCGCTCGTCGAGCCGTTCGCCCAGCAGATGCTGGAGGCCGGCGCGACCGTCCCCAAGACCAAGGCGTACGGCGAGATCCAGGCCTCCAAGGTCATCCCCGGCATGGTGCAGTCCATCCTGACCGGCAAGTCCTCCGTCCAGGATGCGGCGGACAAGGCGGCCAAGGACATGGACGCGATCTTCGCCAAGGACAAGTAGGCGAGGGCGAGTCGGCACTGTGAAAGACACGTTTGTCGGCGACGGGCCGAAGGAAGGCACCGCGGTCCGTCGCCCCGCCGCCCCCCGCCCGGAACACGAAGCGGCCCTGCGCAAGAAGAAACTGGTCAATCTCACCCGGCCGTGGCTGCTTCTCGCACCGTCCCTCATCGTCCTCGCGGGTCTGCTGCTCTGGCCGCTGATCCAGGTCGGCAAGCTCTCGCTGCAGGACTACGTCGTCAAGTTCGGCGGCGGAGTGGGCACGTATGTCGGCTTCGAGCACTACTCCGACCTGCTCGGCAGCGAACTGCTGTGGAAGACGGTCCTTCCCAACACCGCGTTCTTCGCGATCGCCTGCGTCGGTCTCACCGTCGCCATCGGCACCCTCGTCGCGCTGCTGCTCAACCGCCTGGGTCCGGTGTGGCGGCTGATCTGCTCCATCGCGATCCTCGCCGCCTGGGCGATGCCCGCCGTCACCGGGACGTACGTCTGGATCTGGCTCTTCCAGCCGCAGGACGGCATGGTCAGCCAGATCGCGGGCTCGATGGGGCTCATCGACCCCGAGACCACCAACTGGTTCACCGAACGCGGGCCGTTCTACGCGATCGCGACCCTGAACGTCGTCCACCACGGCTTCCCGTTCGTCGCCATCACCGTCCTCGCCGGACTGATGACGATCCCCAAAGAGCTCTACGAAGCGGGGGAGTTGGACGGCGCCAACGCCTGGCAGCGGTTCTGGAAGATCACCCTGCCGACGATCAAGCCGGTCTTCCTGGTGGTGACCATCCTCTCCACCATCTGGGACTTCAAGGTCTTCACCCAGATCTATCTGATGCCCGGCGGCGACGGCTCCAACGAGGAGGTCTACAACCTCGGCGTCTTCTCGTACATCCAGGCCTTCGCCAAGAACGACTACGGGACGGGCGCGGCAGCGGCCGTACTGCTCACGCTTCTGCTCCTCGTCATCACCATCGTCTATATCCGTACGCTGTTCCGGCAGGGAGATGAGGACCTGTGACAGCCCGCCGCACCACTCTTGCGGGGCGCATCGGTCTGCCCGTCGCGGTCGCCGCGCTCCTCGTCTTCACGCTCTTCCCCGTGTACTGGATGATCTCCACGGCACTGGACCCGAAGGCCATCACCCGTGGCTCGGACGTCCTGCCGAGCGGCCTCAGCCTCGAGCACTTCAGCTACGTCTTCGAGAAGGGCAACTTCGGTACGTATCTGCTGAACTCGGCGATCGTCGGGTTCGGCACGATCCTGGCGGCCGGAGTGCTCTCGCTCTTCGCCGCCGTCGCCGTGGCCCGCTTCAAGTTCCGCTTCCGCACCTCCGTACTGATCATGGTTCTGATCGTGCAGATGGTGCCGCTCGAGGCGCTGGTGATCCCGCTCTTCATCCAGATGCGTGATTACGAGATGCTCAACTCGCTGCTCGGCCTGACCATCGTCTACGTCGCGCTCTCGCTGCCCTTCGCGATCTGGACCCTGCGCGGCTTCGTCCAGACCGTGCCGAAGGAGGTCGAGGAAGCGGCGTACATCGACGGAGCTTCCTGGTGGCGGATGTTCCGGTCGGTGCTGCTGCCGCTGGTCGCGCCCGGTCTCGTCGCCACGTCGATCTTCGCCTTCATCACGGCGTGGAACGAGTTCGTCTTCGCGTACACCTTCATGAAGGGCAGCGACAAGTACACCGCCGCCGTGGGGATCTACCAGTTCTTCGGTGAGAACTCCACGGCCTGGGGGCCCGTCATGGCCAGCTCCACACTGGTCACCGTGCCGGTGATGATCTTCTTCGTGATCGTGCACCGGAAGCTGGGATCGGGCCTGGCGGCAGGAGCCGTCAAGGGCTGAACGGCCTTCCCCCGGGGGCGTTCAGGGTTACGGAACCTTGAACGTCTCCCCGTACACCTTCCACTCCAGCGGTGTCTTCAGGCCAAGGTTCCCGTCGTAGAGGAACTGCCGCTGTGCCGTGTCCACGCGGGTCGTGTCGCGGTGGGCCTTCTCGGACTTCATCGCCTTGCGGCGGATGTCCAGGAAGATGTCCAGGTACGCCTTCTCCTTGCCGCCCTGCGACGGGGTGTCCGCCTCCTTCAGCGCCGCCTCGCGCAGGCCGTAGAAGCCGCGCGGTCCGGTGCCCGGGCCGTGCAGGACCATCGCGTCGTAGTAGATGAACTGGCCGAGCGTGCCGAGCCCGTCGAGCTTGGCCAGGCGCACCGCCGGGTCGAAGTAGCTGCGGTCGCGGGCGCTGTCCTGCGCCTTACGGAAGGCGGGCTTGGCGGCCTCCGCCTTCCAGGCCTTGGTGAAGCCGGGGCCGAGGCCCTCGTGCGAGTCCGTGCCGTCGACCTTGCGCAGGGCGGGCAGATAGCGGGCCAGGCCGTTGTCCGGGTGGTCCTTCGTGTAGCGCTCGACGAGCGTGAGCAGGTCGTGCGTACCGGTGCAGAAGCCGATGACGCCCGCCGTGTAGCCGTGCCCGTCGTCTATGTCCTCGATGTAGCCGTACTGGCCGCGCCAGTTCAGCGTCGAGTTCTCCGCGCTCGCCACGAGCTGCTGGGCGAGGTCCTTCTTGGCGGGCGCGGCGAGGCCCGGCGGCAGGTCCGCGATCAGCTCGTCGTCGGCCCTGATCTCCGCCGCGGACTTGTCCTCGTCGTACGGCCGCTGGGTGCTCGGAGCCTTCCGGTCGGCCCCGGAGCCGGTGCTGTCCGAGTCGCCGCCGAGGAAATAGACGGCGACCGTGGCGACCGGGGCGACGGCGAGAAGGAGGAGACCAGCACGTTTCATTCGGCCAAGATTACGTGCGCTTTCGCGGTAGCGCGTCTTCCGGATCCCGGTCTATTGACTAATAGTCAATCGCGCGTCAGCCTCATGAGCCGGACCCGGTCGTGGGAGGCGATATGAGCGGTGAGGCACGGCAGCGGTTGAGCGGGGAGCTGCGGGACGAACCGGCGGAATCCTTCGGGCAGTTGACCTCCGGGCAGCTGGAGTCACTGGCCGACGCGCTGAAGCGGGAGCGGGAGAGCCGGGCCGCCGGTCTCAACGAGGCCGCCGAGGAGGCGCTGAAACTGGTGCCGGCCCTGGCGCGAGGGCCCGTCCGCCGGATTCTCTTCCGATAGAGCCGGATCCTCTCCCGATAGAGGAGTCAGCCAGAGGAGTCAGCATGGACACGTTGCGCGGCAGGGCCGAGGTCCTGAAGATCGCCCGCCTGCTGGACGTCGAGCCGGACGGGCTCGGCTACCTCCAGGCGCTGCCCGTCGATGACGTACGTCGCTTCCGTACGCAGTGCGTGGCGGCGCTCTTCGACGGGACGCCGGAGATGCTCGACCGGATCGCGTCGGCGACCAAGCTGGTGCCCGCCGGGGTGGCGGCCGCCATCTCGCAGAAGGCGCTGGGGCCGCGGCTCGCCGCGGGGGTCGCCGGGCGCCTCGAACCGGCGCGGGCCGCCGACATCATCGAGAAGCTGCCGGTGGCCTTCACCGCGGAGTCGTGCGGACACCTGGATCCCCGCCGGATCCAGGGGATCGTCGACCGGCTCGACGAGGGTCTTGTCGTACGCATCGCGGTGGCGCTGGCCGAGCGGGGCGACCATCTGACGATGGGCCGGTTCGTCGGGCATCTGCGGGACTCCGCGCTGCGGCGGATCCTGCCGCAGGTGGATGACGCGGCGGTGCTGCGGACGGGATTCCTGATCGACGTGCCGGAGCGGCTCGGGCAGATCATCGAGCTGATGGGTGCCGAGCGGCTCGCGTCGCTGATCGGGTCGGCGTCGGGGGAGGGGCTGTGGCCGGAGGCGCTGGCCGTCGCCGGGATGGTGACGGGGGAGCAGCGGGGCCGGATCGCGTCGCTGGCGGCGGGACAGCCGCAGGACCGGCTCGACGCGCTGGTCGTGACGGTGGCGGTCTATGTCCTCGATGTAGCCGTACTGGCCGCGCCAGTTCAGCGTCGAGTTCTCCGCGCTCGCCACGAGCTGCTGGGCGAGGTCCTTCTTGGCGGGCGCGGCGAGGCCCGGCGGCAGGTCCGCGATC
>NZ_SRIC01000227.1 GCF_004684775.1 Streptomyces sp. MZ04 | reverse complement strand
GATCAACACAAGGCTATTCGTCGGCAGCGTCAGATGTGTATAAGAGAACAGCCACACCCTCCTCGGTAGAGTGCTCGCCGCCCCCGCCGGAAGCCGCGTACATGGCCTGGCCCATCTTCTGGCTCACCGCGGCCAGCTTCTCCGCGGCCGTGCGGATCGCCGCGGCGTCGCCGCCGTCCAGTACGGACTTCACCTCGGCCGACGCCGAGTCCACCTCCGCCCTGGTCTCCGGGGGGATCTGTTCCTCGTTCTCGCTCACGAACCTCTCGGTCTGGTAGACGAGTTGCTCCGCCTGGTTGCGTGTCTGCGCCGCCTCCCTGCGCTTGCGGTCCTCCTCCGCGTGTTCCTCCGCCTCACGGACCATGCGGTTGATGTCGTCCTTGGGCAGGGCGGAGCCGCCCGTCACCGTCATGCGCTGCTCGCGGCCCGTCGCCTCGTCCTTCGCGGAGACATGCATGATTCCGTTGGCGTCGATGTCGAAGGTCACCTCGATCTTGGGGACGCCGCGCGGGGCAGGGGGCAGCCCCGTGAGGTCGAAGACGCCCAGCTTCTTGTTGTACGCGGCGATCTCCCGCTCCCCCTGGAAGACCTGGATGCCGACCGACGGCTGGTTGTCCTCGGCGGTGGAGAAGGTCTCCGAACGGCGGGTGGGAATGGTCGTGTTGCGTTCGATGAGCTTGGTCATGATGCCGCCCTTGGTCTCGATGCCGAGGGACAGCGGCGTCACGTCCAGGAGGAGTACGTCCTTGACGTCGCCCCGGATCACCCCCGCCTGGAGCGTCGCGCCGAGCGCCACCACCTCGTCCGGATTGACCCCCTTGTGCGGCTCGCGCCCCGTGAGTTCCTTGACCAGCTCCGTCACCGCCGGCATCCGCGTCGAACCGCCCACCAGGATCACGTGGTCGACGGCGGACAGCTGCACCCCCGCGTCCTTCACCGCCTGGTGGAAGGGGACGCGGCAGCGTTCGAGCAAGTCGCCGGTGAGCTCCTGGAATTGAGCGCGGGTCAGTTTCTCCGCCAGATGCAGCGGGCCGTCCGCCGACGCCGTCACGTACGGAAGGTTGATGTCCGTCTCGCTCGACGAGGAGAGTTCGATCTTCGCCTTCTCGGCGCCCTCGCGCAGCCGTTGCAGCGCCATCTTGTCCTTGCCGAGGTCCACGCCGTACGCGTTCTTGAACTGCCGCACCAGGTGCTCGACGATCCGCTGGTCCCAGTCGTCGCCGCCCAGTTGGGTGTCGCCGTTGGTGGCCTTCACCTCGATGACACCGTCGCCCATCTCCAGGAGCGAGACGTCGAACGTGCCGCCGCCCAGGTCGAAGACGAGGACGGTCTGGTCGTCGCCCTTGTCGAGGCCGTACGCGAGGGCGGCCGCCGTCGGTTCGTTGATGATGCGCAGCACCTTCAGGCCCGCGATCTCCCCGGCCTCCTTGGTGGCCTGGCGCTGGGCGTCGTCGAAGTACGCGGGGACGGTGACGACCGCGTCGGTGACGTCCTCGCCGAGATAGGACTCGGCGTCACGCTTGAGCTTCTGCAGGACGCGGGCGGAGAGCTCCTGCGCGGTGTACCGGGTGCCGTCCACGGCGCCGCTCTCGGGGAAGCGCCAACTCCCGTCGCCCATATGGCGTTTGACGGAGCGGGCGGTGCGCTCCACATTCGTGACCGCCTGCCGCTTGGCGACCTCTCCGACCAGGACGTCGCCGTTCTTCGCGAAGGCGACGACCGAGGGCGTGGTGCGCGCGCCCTCCGCGTTGGCGACGACCGTGGGATCGCCGCCCTCCAGAACCGCCACCACCGAATTGGTCGTACCGAGGTCGATCCCGACTGCACGTGCCATGTCCAGTCCCCTTCCACCGCGAGCCCGTTCCCGGCGTACTCCGCCCTCCATCACAAAACTTGAGCGTCGTCTTGTCAATGCCGCGTCTACGGGTACGGGCGGGTACGACTGTGCCGCCGCCCCCGCAAGGGGGACGGCGGCACAGTCGTTCGTACGGGCGCGGCCCGTCGTCAGGCGAGCTTCGCCGTCAGCGTGATCGGCGTGGCCTTCAGCGCCTGGCTCACCGGGCAGCTGACCTTGGCGTCCTCGGCGGCCGCGAGGAACGCGGCCTCGTCCATGCCCGGCACGGTGCCCTCGACGGTGAGGTGGATGCCGGTGATGCCGGTGCCGGGCTGGAACGTCACGTCGGCCGACGTGACCAGACGGGTCGGCGGGTTGCCGGCCTTGTCGAGGATGTTGGAAAAGGCCATGGAGAAGCAGCTGGAGTGCGCGGCGGCGATCAGCTCCTCCGGGCTGGTCTTGCCGTTCGCCTGCTCGGCGCGGGCCGGCCAGGACACCGCCTGCTCCCCGATCCCGGAGGAGTCGAAGGTGACGGTGCCGGTGCCCTTGAGCAGGTTGCCTTCCCAGACCGTGTGCGCGGAGCGCGTGGTAGCCACGATGGAGATCCCTTCAGTACGGTTCCGTGCTGCGTGTCGGAACGTCCGTGCACCCATCCGATCACACCCGGACTCAGCGCACGCGGAAGACCGGCCCACGCGCGGTGAACGGCAGACGGCCACCGGACGGCAGCAGATACGCGTGCTCCCTGCGCACCCGCAGCACATCGCACTCCCCGTCGGTGATCACCAGGACCGGCGCGGCCGCCGGGAAGTCGTCCGCGCGCTGGAGCAGATCGATGCCGGGCTGCAGCACGGTGCCGCCGCGGCCGCGCACGCGCACCTGTCCCGCGATCTCCGTGACCGGCAGATAGCCCGCGTCGTGCGGGGCCGCGTCGCAGAAGACGACGCGGGCCGCCGGTACGTCGCGTGCGGTGGCGTACGAGGCGATGGCGCCAAGCGCCTTGCCGAGCAGGACGCGGCTCATGGAGCCGGAGGTGTCCAGGACGACGCCGAAGGTGCAGCGGGCGATCTCCTCGGGCGGGTGGTAGCGGCCCGCGCGCGGGATGCCGGGGGTCGACGCCTGGCGGCGCGAGGGCCGCGCGTAGCTGCGCAGGGGCTCGGGCCGGGGCACGAACTCGTCGAACCAGCGGGCCAGTTGGGCGTCCCACGGCACGGGCGGATGCGTGAGCGCGCGGATCTCCTCGATGAGACCGCCGGGCAGCAGCCCCCGGTCCTGCTGATGATGCAGCTCGTGGCCCTGGACGAGTCCGCGCCGGTAGAACTCGTCGAGGTCGACATAGTCCCCCGCCTGCCCGAGCCGCTCCCCGAGGATGTCGCCGCGCCCCTTGCCGCGCAGGGTCGCCATCCGGCGCATGCGGCGCTGGTCGGCGACGATCCTGTCGTACACCTCCTCGGCGCTGAGCCCCGCCAACTCCGGGTCGTGCAGGAGCCCTTCGGGCATCTCGCCGACGCCCATCTCGAGCAGCCATCCATTGATGACGTAATCGGCGGCGACATTGAAGAGATACGGGTCGCGGGTACCCCGCCGATCGCCGTGCCGCAGGGCGGCGTGCAGCATCTCGTGGGCGAGGATGAACCGCCACTCCTCGTCGGCGTACCGCACATGCGGGTTGATGTAGATCTCCCCCGCGTCGGCGTTGACCGCGGCGACGGAGATGTCGTGGGCGCGGGCGAGTTCGGCGTCCGCGACGACCGTCATGCCGGCCGCGATGCCGCCGAGGAGGGGGTAGGAGGACACGAACCAGTTGAGCGCGCGCTCCCAGGGGCGGGCGGGTACGCGCTCGCCCTTCAGCTCGTCACGCCGCCCGCCCGCCACGTCCATGGCGGCGGACACCGTGCGGGTGAGGGCGTGCGCGAAGACGGTCTGCCAGTCCTTGACGGGGCCGTACCAGGCGGGCCAGGGCTCGAGCACCTGGTCGGCGGCGGTGCCGCCGGCGCCGCAGTGCTCGTACTCCGCCGGGATGCCGTCACGCCGCCAGCGCGCGGCGAGCTGCTCCTCGTCGCCGCCGGGGAACTCGGTGGGCAGCTCGTCGGGCGGGCTGCCGACGGGGAAGGTCTGCTGGAAGCGGTGTACGACCACGCAGCGCGCCGCGAGGTCGTAGCGGTCGGGCTGCTCGCGGGGGCCCTTGGCGGCGGGGACGTGGCCGAAGCCGAGGTGGAGGAGGCAGTGGGAGAGGGCCCAGGCCCAGTGGGCCGGTTCTGCCCTTCGGGTGGGGTGGACGTGTACGCAGCCGTCGGAGTCGACGAGGGCGTAGCCGTGCGGGGGCGCGACGCGGCATCCGGTCCGACAGAAGTTCGCTTCGAGGGAGTCGAGGGCGGGGTTGCTCCGCACCAGGGCAAGCCCCTTGAGGTAGGCCTCTGTTGCGGGGTCGGGGCGGGTGTCGTCCTTGTTCTTGCCTCGGCGGCGCGAGGGGGTCATCGCCTCGCCTCCACCAGCCGCGGCATGTCCCTCGCCGCCTCCACCAAGAACCACGCCGGCAGCAGGGGATTGCCGTCCGTGTCGTCCGCGATGACCGTCTGCGCTACCTCCACCGAGATCTCCGCCAGCTGCACGAGCAGCGACTTGGCGCGGTACGCCGTCTGGCGGACGGACGGCGACGCGTGTTCCTTGGACGCGGGGAGTTCCTTCGCCAGACGGCCCCGGAACGACTCCGCGAGGTAGTACAGAAGGTCCCGTTCCTCCGGCCGACGAGGCCACCGCGCGTCGCCCTTCAGGATCGCGTCGAGCCCGAACCGGCTCCGCACGACCTTGACGTACCCGCAGAAGGCGACCGCGTGCCCCGGCGTCAGCGTCCCGTGCGCGACGACCTTCAGGGTCTCCTCGTCCAGCGTCGGCCCGAAGGAGTGCAGCGCGTCCGACAGCATGTGCCAGGACCGGGGCGTGGAGAACGGCTCCTCCGTCTTCGGGGGCTTCGACCAGAGGTGGTCGGGTCGGTCGGTCAAGTAGTCGGTGATCCACGGGTGGATGCCGTGGTCCGCCGCCCATCCCAGCCAGTCCGTCGCGGACGCCGAAAGGTGCACGTGGGCAAGTCGGTTGACCAGTGCGGAGGAGATCGGACGCGCGAGCGCGTTGTCCGTGGCGCGGTTGCCCGCGCCGATCACGATCGAGCCCTCGGGGAGTTCGTAGTTGCCTATGCGGCGGTCCAGGATCAAGGAGTAGAACGCCTTCTGGACGTCCGGTGTCGCCG
This sequence comes from Streptomyces sp. MZ04, assembly GCF_004684775.1. GTDB lineage: Bacteria > Actinomycetota > Actinomycetes > Streptomycetales > Streptomycetaceae > Streptomyces. The sequence goes on along the minus strand of NZ_SRIC01000227.1, from coordinate 8,849 downwards.
CGTTCAGCTCGTCGAGGAACAGGCAGTACGGCTCGTCCCGCGCGATCGACTCCGGCGGGCAGAACACCGAACGGCCGTCGCGGATCTGCGGTACGCCGATGAGGTCCTCAGGAGCCAGCTGCGTACCCAGCAGGCTCACGCACTCCAGGCCGAGGGAGTCGGCGAACTTCCGCACCAGGGAGGACTTTCCGATGCCGGGCGCGCCCCAGATGAAAACGGGCCGCACCGTGGCGAGCCCGAGCAGCAGCTCGGGAATCCTGGCGGGGGTGACGCTGACAGCAGCCTGCACGCAGGGGCTCCTTGGGGGTGTTCGAGTGGGGCGCGCAGGTGCGCGGGGTCCGGTACGAACAGTGTGTGCGCTGTGCGAGGCGGGGCGCACACCATTTTCCGCGGCACGGGCATCCTCCGCGCCCGGCCGCGTACCACCCCGCACGCCCCCTCCAGAGAGGCGACTGGGGCGGGGCGAAAGCCCTGGTACGCGCCCGCTATGGCCGGAATGCCAACTGTGCAAGGTTCCGGCGCGGTGACATTTTGAGGCCCCCTCGCGCACGGGACGAGGAATTCACCTCAGGGGGTTTGGCCATGCGCATGAACTACACGGACCGCGGTCCGTCTCCGCTGGAAGCGGAGAAGCCCGGAGCCGCGGGCGACCGGGACTCGACGTTCGGCTGGTGGGGTGCGTTCAGCATCCAGAAGTTCGTCAATCAGTCATCGCTCTTCCACACACACGCCGATGCCACCGGGTGGCTGGCATACCTCCAGCAGTTCTACGACCGCAACTTCTGGTTCGCGGACGGCGGCGCGCAGGTGTGGGCGTACGAGGAGACGTACGACAACTGGCAGGACCGCTACGGCATGGACGCGGTGGTGGCCGTCTACCACTCGGGCCACGGCGGCATGGACGGGAACGGGGTCTTCTTCGCGCCACTCGGCGCGGTCTGGGACGGCCGCAGCGACGCGATCTCCAACCGGATGGCGCTGGGCAACGAGAAGGCGAACTACGTCTTCTGGTCGACCTGCAACTCGCTGCGGGTGCTCGGCGGGCACTCCCCGATCCGCACCTGGGCGGGCCCCAACATCGGCTTCCGCATGATCTTCGGGTTCGAGACGGTCAGCATCGACAGTCCCGACTACGGCAAGAAGTTCTGGGAGAAGTGGCGGGCCGGGCAGACCTTCACGGATGCCTGGCTGAACGCCAGTTGGGACATCTACAACGGCCAGGCGCCGTCGGTCTGCGCCGTGGGCGCCACCCAGGCCGAGGCCACCGCCCGCCTCAACGGCGAGCGCACCCTGTACCGCGAGCACGTGCCGGACAACTGGTACGCGTGGCGCTGGTACTACGCCCGCGACAGCCTCAGGGAGCCCCTGACGCAGGCGCCCGCGAGCCCGCAGATCGTGCAGCTCGCGCCGCGCGACCCGGGCCAGGAGCTCACCAGGATGGGGCAGCTCGCCAACTTCCCGTCGGCGGCGCTGCAAGAGGTGCAGGTCGAGCGGCAGGGCGTGCTCAGCGCCACTTCCGGCGACCGGACCATCTCGACCGCGCCGCACGCGAGCAGGTGGGTCAAGCTCGCCGAGGCCAACCACCGCAACCTCAGGCAGCTGCCGACCGAGCGGGCCGTCGAGGCGGCGCGCGCGTTCGCCGAGCAGCACGCGGACGGCGCCGAGCTGGTCGTCGACAGCGTGCACGACCTGATGCAGAACTCCGGGGCCAAGGACGGCTCCGAGCTCGGGCAGCCGGTGTCGCTGCAGACCCATGTGACGTTCCGTCAGGTCTTCGACGGCATACCGGTCATCACCCCGGACCGCGGTCTTGTCCGCGTGGTCCTGGACAACGACGCCACCGTCGTCCAGGCGCAGATCTCCACCCGAGAGACCACAGGTACGACGCGCGAGCCGAGCACGAACGTCTCGCCGCCGCCCGAGGGCGGCAAGGCGGCCGCGGCGCCGCTGGAGCGCGACCCGCGCAAGGCGCTGGCCGCCGCCCAGCAGAAGCTGCTCGCCGAACTCGCCGCCGTCTCGGCCGACCAGCCGGGCGGGCAGGGCGCCAAGGCCACGGAGCAGCCCCAGGTCAGGGACGTGCCGGGCACGTTCGACGTCGGCTATGAGATCGAGGGCAACGAGGCCTACCCGGCCGCCCGCAAGCTGATCGAGATCGGCCCGCCCGACGGCATGTTCACCACTCGTCGCTGGGTGGTCGCACCGCTGGCCCGGTAGTCCGGGGCAGGGCCACGACCGACGGGGGTCGGGGAATCAGTGGGTGGCGGTCCGCTTCTTGCGGGCCGCCATCCACGCGTGGACGACGACGCCGGCGAAGAGGAACAGCACGCCCTGGTAGACGGCCGCGTACCCGGACCCGGCGACCAGCCACAGGGAGAACCCGCACGCGATGCCCGCGAGGATCCCGTCGCGCACCAGGCGGCCGCGGTCGACCCGCTCGCCCTGCCCGGAGATCAGGAAGTAGATCTGCGCGGCGGTGGCCAGGAGGTAGGGCACGGTCGCCGTGAACGTGGTGATCAGGACGAGGGACTCGAAGACGCCGCTGGAACCGGCCGTGTAGTTGTAGACGGTGAGCAGCGAGGCGAGGACGACGGTGACCAGGACGCCGACGGTCGGCACGCCGCGCTTCTTCTTGCCGAAGGCGGGTGGGAAGAGCCCGTCCTTGGCGGCCGCGTACGGCGTCTGGGCGCTCAGCAGCGTCCAGCCGTTGAGGGCGCCGAGGATCGACACGACGGCGGCGCAGGCGACCGCGATGCCGCCCCAGGAGCCGCCGAACATGACGTTGACGGCGTCCGAGAACGGCGCGGTGGAGCCGACGAGCTTGTCGTGGGCGACGGTGCCGAAGACGGCGAGGGTGCCGAGCAGATAGACGAGGGCGGCGCCCAGCGTGCCGAGGATCGTGGCGCGCCCGACGTTGCGCCGCGGATCGCGCACCTCGCCGGCGCTCACGGCGGCCGACTCCACGCCCAGGTAGGAGAAGAGCAGGATGGCGGCGGACGCGGAGACGGCGCCGACCGGGCTGTCGTCGCTCGCCTGGAAGGGCCCGAGGTTGCCGCTGTCGAAGAAGAAGAGGCCGCCGACCGCGACGAGGAGCAGCGGCAGGAACTTCAGGACGGTGGCGACGAGCTGGACCGCGCCGACGTACCGGGTGCCCGCGAAGTTCGCGAGTGCGGGGAGCAGTTGAATCACCAGGGCGGCAAGGCAGGCGGTCCACTTGTGGTCGTCGACCGGTATCAGGACGTCCAGATAGCCGACGGCCGCGACGGCGAGCGCCGCGTTCGACACCCAGGCGGTGGCCCAGTAGGACCAGGCCGCGAGGAATCCGGCGAAGTCGCCGAACGCCTCACGGGCGTAGACGTACGGTCCGCCGGTGCGCGGATCGCGCCGGGCGAGCCGCCCGAAGACGAGGGCGAGGGCGATGGCGCCCGCGGTCAGGACGGCGAACGCGACGAGGCTGATGGTGCCGAAGGGGGCGACGGAGGCCGGGAGCAGGAAGATGCCGCCGCCGATGATGTTGCCCATGACCAGGCAGGTGGCGATCGGCAGTCCGAAGCGGCGAGCGTGCTTGCTCTGCTCTTCGTGCTGCTCTTCGTGCTGTTCTTCGTGCTGTTCTTCCTGGTCGGGGGCCGGAGCCGGCAGGATCGCGGTTCCGGTGTCGTGCATGGGGTGGTGCCTCTCGTCGTGCGGGGGCGCCCGGGATCGCCGGGCGCGAGCCCATGGTCGGGCACGACGCGATGCGCTCAAAATCAGTGTGTTTTGTCCTGTACGGAACCGTCGGTGGCCGCAAAAGCTGTGTCGCCCGGCCCCTCGCGCCGGGAATCGTCCGGGGCCCCCGGGGCCCCTCCCACCAGCGGAATCTCCGGCCCTCTGAACTCTCCGAGCCAGCGTCTGAGTACGTCGTGGACCCGCTCTGCGCCGACGAGTTCACGGCCGTTCTCCAGGGGCGCGGACAGGGAGAGCGGCGAGAGCAGGAAGGGGTGGCCCTGGGCGCCGCCGAGTCCGCCGTGCGAGCCGATCTGCTCCTCGAACGCGAGCACTTCGCCCTCCTGGGGGTCGTACCAGGAGTTGACCATGATGTCGGCGGTGTGCGGGAAGCCGTCGGTGCGGCGCACGGCGTCGGCGGCGCCGGGACCGAAGTCGGCGAGCGGCCCGAGGTCGTCCGGCTTCTCGTCGAGGTGGATCTCGGCGCCGCGCGCGCCGAGCACGACGGGGCCGCGCCCTTCGCCGCGTACGAGGACGAAGCCGACGCCCGGATGGTTGGCGAGGGTGGGAAGCAGCGCCGGGTGGCGCAGGTCGATCTCCTCGCGGGTCATGCGGTGCGGGACGTCGGGGAAGGAGACCAGGCCGAGGTTGCCGGAGGCCAGCACGATGGGCTCGGCACGGCGGGCGGGCCGGTGCTCGGCGCCCTCCTCGACGGGGCGGCGCAGCGCGGCGCGCGCCGTCGAGCGGGCCTCGGCGCCGCTGTGGGTGCGCTGCGCCTTACGCGGCACGGGCAGCCCGCAGCCCGCCCTGACCAGGTCGCCGAGGGTGAGGCCGTAGCGGCCGCGGAAGGTCTCGCCGGGGCTCTGGCCGTGGTCGGAGAGGAGCACGATGCGGTAGGCGCGCGGGGCGTGTTCGGCGACCTTGGCGATCAGCGCGATGGACCGGTCGAGGCGCTGCAGGACCTTCTCCGCGTCGCCGCTGACGGGCCCGGAGTGGTGGGCCACTTCGTCGTACGCGACGAGGTCGGCGTAGACCGAGCTGCGCCCGGCGAGCATGTCCCCTATGACGGCGGCGACCACGACGTCCCGCTCGACGACGGTCGCGAAGGCCCGGATGAAGGGGTAGAGCCCGCCGCGGTTCACCCGCGGGCGGCGCCTCTTGAGCCGGGCGGCGGTCGACTCGCCGATCTCGCGGAAGACCTCGGCGATGAAGGAGAGCGCGGTGCGCACGGCGTTGGCGGGGTCGGAGAAGTAGGCGAAGTACCCGGCGCGGGAGCGGTTCTCCTTGCCACGCCGGGCGGCGATGGAGAGCACGAGCGCGAGCTGTTCGGCTCCGCCGCTGAAGAGATTGCCGCGGCTCGCGCCGTCGACGGTGAGCAGGCCGCCGTCGCCGGTGCGCTCGATGGCGCGGCGCTGCAGTTCCGCGGCGGACGCGGGGCGGTTGGAGACCATCACCTCCCCCGTGTCCTTCTCGTACCAGCGGAAGGCGGGGACGTCCTCGTTGGAGCCGTGCAGGATGCCGAGCTGGCTCGCGCCGGTCTGGCTCGACCAGTCGGTGCGCCAGGGGGTGAGCCGGTGGCTGGCCCGCCCGCCGTCCTGCCCGAGCCAGCCGGCGACGGTCGGCATCAGGCCCTTCTCCGCGGCGGAGCGCAGGACGTCGTGGCCGACCCCGTCGAGCTGGAGGAAGACGGTGCCGGGCGAGGTGGGCCCGGCGAGCCCTTCGACGAGCCGGCCGCGACGGCGGTCGGCGAGCCGGTAGAGGCGCCGGCGGTAGGCGTCGTCGTCACGGACGGCGAGGGCGCCTCCGGTGGCGGAGGCGACGGCGGACATCACGGCGGCGACGACCACGGCGGTCTCGGCGTTGGCATCACCGCGGCCGTCCGGGATCAGCCTGAGGGCCAGGAGCAGCAGCGAGCCGTTGAGGAAGAAGGCGAGCAGACCGAGCACCAGAGCGGGGACGAGCAGCAGGGCCCGCACGAGGACGGGCCACACCAGGGCGGAGAGCAGACCGAAGGCGCCGGCGCCGAGGGCCGCGGTGACGGCGATGCGGGTGGCGCTGTCACCGTCCGCGGACTGCAACTGGAAGTCGGGCAGGATGCCGGCGAGGGCGAGCATGGTGAGCGTACTGACGACCCATACGGCGACGGACCGCCACAGCGCACTCCCGACCGCCCGCCATCGCCCTCGCCCCACGCCGCGCCGCCTCACGTTTCATGACAGAACCGGACACCAGCGTGTCATACGGCACTGACCGAAGAACGAATCAGCGAGGTCAACGGCCGTCGTACCCTGCGGTGGGCATGGAAAGGCGCCGGTGGACATGCGCCTTCATCACCGCGTCGTAAGCCGGCTCCGCGAGGCCCGCCGTCTCGATCCGCACCCCGCGCCGACCGCACTCCGCGGTGAACTCGTCGGCGGAGCGCAGGGCGAGGTCGAGGACGCGGCGGCTGGGCACGACGAACAGGTCCACGAGGCCCGCCTCGACGTCGGCCCACAGGACGGCGTGGTCGGCGCGCAGGCCGCGGACGACGAGTTCACGGGTGACGACGTACCCGCGGGCCTCGGCCCACCGCGCGCACATGGCGTGCTGGCTGCGGGAGTCCACCAGGAACGGGTCGACGTCCAGCTCCTCCAGAGGCGTCAGGCTCGCGATCGACGCGACCCGCACCCCGCACACGCCTGCCGTGTCTTCCATCGCGTCCTCCTCACCTCTGTCGTCAGCTGTCGTCAGCCGAAGACCCTACTCCTGGCCGTAGGCTCGTAAACAGTCGCACGGAGGAGGAACCGGAGTGCCGGTGGAGATCACCTGGTGGGGTCATGCCACCTGCACGATCGAGGACTCGGGTCTGCGGGTGCTCACGGACCCGCTGTTCGCCCGCCGCCTCGCCCATCTGCGCCGGCGCAGGGGCGCGCTGCCGCCCCCGGACGCTGCCGTCGCGGACGCGGTGCTCGTCTCCCATCTGCACGCCGACCATCTGCATCTGCCATCGCTCGCGAGCATCGCGCCCGGCACCCGCGTGCTGCTGCCGCGCGGCGCCCCCGGCGCGGTGCCCGGACTCTCCCGCAGGCTCTCCCACCTGCGTCTCGTCGAGGTGGTGCCGGGCGACGAGGTGCGTGTCGGCGAGCTCGTCGTCCGCGTGGTGTCCGCGCTGCACGACGGGCGGCGGCTGCCCGTCGGACCGCACCGTGCGCCCGCGCTCGGGTTCGTGGTGAGCGGTGAGTCGCGGACGTACTTCGCCGGGGACACCGGCCTGTTCGACGCGATGGCCGACGAGGTGGGGGAGGTCGACGTGGCGCTGCTGCCCGTCGGCGGCTGGGGCCCGCATCTGGGTCACGGCCATCTGGACGCGGGGGGCGCGGCCGTCGCGCTGTCCAGGATCGCGCCGCGCAGCGCGGTGCCGGTGCACTACGGAACGTACTGGCCGATCGGCATGGACGCCGTGCGCCCGCATGAATTCCACGCGCCGGGCGAGGAGTTCGTGCGCCACGCGGCGCGGCTCGCACCCCAGGTGGCGGTGCACCGGCTCGGGCACGGCGAGAGCGTGCGGCCCGAGGTCACCAAGGGGGAACCCCAGTGATCCTCGCCGAGGCGGCCCAGGTGCCGCCGGAGTCGACGCAGCAGGCGGTGGGCTATCCGTCGCTGTTCCTGCTCATCGTGCTCGGCGCGCTGGTGCCGGTGGTGCCCACGGGCGCCCTGGTCAGCTCGGCCGCCGTGGTGGCCTTCCACCAGACGGCGCCGTTCTCGCTCCTCTTGGTGTTCGGGGTCTCGGCGCTCGCCGCGTTCCTCGGGGACCTCGCCCTGTACTGGCTCGGGCGGCGCGGCATGGGGTCGAAGAACGGTTCGCGCTGGCTCGCGGCGATCCGCGACCGCGCGCCCGAGGACCGCCTGGAGCAGGCGCAGGACAAACTCGCGGCCCACGGCGTGCTGGTCCTCGTCCTGTCCCGGCTCGTCCCCGCCGGGCGGATCCCGGTGATGCTGGCGTGCCTGATGGCGAAGATGCCGCTGCGCGAGTTCGCCCGCGGCGATGCGCCCGCCTGCCTGGCCTGGGCCCTGACGTACCAGCTGATCGGCATTCTCGGCGGCTCGCTCTTCTCGGAGCCGTGGGAGGGCGTGGCGGTGGCGGTCGGCCTGACGGTGCTGATCAGTGTGGCGCCCACGGTGTGGCGCAGGGCGCGGCGTACGGCTTCCTAGCCGGCCAGGCGAGGACGCGGGACGCGCCGACCGGCAGGTCCCACAGGTCGTCGCGGGCGAGCCCGGCCCTCTCCCACGCGGTACGCACCCGGGTCAGCGGTTCCAGGACCGGCTCGCCCGACAGCAGGAACGTGCCCCAGTGCATGGGCGCGAGCCGCCGCGCGCCGACATCGGCCGCGGCCCGCACGGCCTCCTCCGGATCGCAGTGGACGTCCTTGAGCCACCACCGCGGGTGGTACGCGCCGACCGGAAGGAGCGCCAGGTCGATGCCGGGATATCGGGCGCCGATCCGCTCGAACCAGTGCCCGTAGCCGGTGTCGCCCGCGAAGTAGATCCGCTGCCCCTCGGCGTCGGTGAGCACCCAGCCGCCCCAGAGGGTGCGACAGGTGTCTACCAGGCTCCGCTTGGACCAGTGGTGCGCGGGTACGAAGTCGAAGCGCACCCCGCCCAGTTCGGCGGCCTCCCACCAGTCCAGCTCGGTGACCCGGCCGAAGCGGCGGCGGGTGAACCAGCGGCCGAGCCCGGCGGGCACGAACACCGGGGTGTCCCTGGGCAGCCGGGCGAGGGTCGGGGCGTCCAGGTGGTCGTAGTGGTTGTGGCTGATGACGACCGCGTCGACGCGCGGCAGCGCGCTCCAGGCCACGCCGGCGGGCGTGACGCGGGCCGGCGTGCCGAGGATCTTGCGGGACCAGACGGGGTCGGCGAGGACGGTGAGCCCGCCGATCCGGATGACCCAACTGGCGTGCCCCACCCAGGTGACGGCGACGGTGCGGGCGTCGACCCGGGGCAGCGGCCCCGGCTCGAAGGGCAGCCGCGGGATGTCGGCGAGGCCTTCGGGGGTGGGCCGCAGCGAGCCCTCGCGGGCGAACCGGGCCAGGGCCCGCAGCCCCGGCAGCGGCGCGGTCAGCCGGTCAGCGAACGACTTCGGCCACAGCCGCGCCCCGCCGGGGGTGCGCGGC
>NZ_SRIC01000226.1 GCF_004684775.1 Streptomyces sp. MZ04 | reverse complement strand
CTCCCTCCCTGGCAGTTGGCACACCCGACCACTTTTCGGGTTCGACTTGCCACGCAGCGTGACAACGCTCTAGCGTGCCCGCATAACGAACAACCCCCGCCCGGTGCTACGAACACCTGCGGGGGTTTGACCATCACGATCGAAAGCCGAGTTCGACCCATGGCTGACGCCAAGCTTAGTGCCGTCTTCCGCCCTGCGCACGCAGACCCGCACCCGATGGCCAATCCGGGTTACGGGAAACGCTCCGCCCCAGGCCAATCCCCCCGCACCGCACAAGACTTCGCGCACCTCCCGCCCCGCGAGGCCGCCATCGCCGCGATCCTCGACCGCCTCCCCGACGGCGCCGACATCTCCGTAAAGACGCTGGCCAAGCACCTCCCGTACGGGCAGTGCGCCCTCCGCACCGCCCTCAACAGGCTCCAGGCGGCAGGCCACTTGCGCCGAGGCAGCGAACACGTACGCGGCAGCGGCAGCGCCCGCTGGGTCACCCGAACGTGGTTCTCCCGCACGGCGCGGGACGACGCCTGGTGGTCGACGTTCACACGGGGCGACGTACCGGAAGACAGCGACGAACCGCCCCAACACCCCACCCGCAGCCGCGCGTTCATCCTCCTGGCGGCCCTGGGCCGCACCGCCCCCTCACTCTCCCTCTCGCAGGCCGACTGCACAGTCCTCGCACCGGACGCCGCCCGCTGGTTCGAGCGCGGGGCCACGGAACAGGACCTCCTGCGCGCCCTCACCGCCGGGCTGCCGCCCGTCATCCACCGACCGGCAGCCCTCGTACGCAGCCGCCTCACCACCAAGCTCCCGCCGGAACCAGCCCTCCGCCCCGTACTTCGCGTACTGGAGTGTGCGAAGTGCGGCACCCCCGGCCGCCCCGACGCCCTGCCCGGCGGCGTATGCGGCCCGTGCCGGGGCGAATCCGGGCCCGCACAGCACGCGAGGCCCCTGTCGCCTGCGGCGGTCCGCGCCCACGCGGCGGCTGCCCGCGCCCCGCTGAGCACCCGCAGATGACCGTACGCGGCTACGCCCTCGCCCGCACCGGCCGCCGCAGCAGATAGACGCCCGCGGTCGAGACCAGGACGGCCATGCACGCGATGAACACGAGACCCGCGCCCTCCAGACCGATCGGACCCGCCAGTACGCCCACCCCGATGACCGGCAGCGAGATGCCCGCGTACGCGACCACGAACAGCGTCGAGATCACCGCCGCACGCCGGTCCTCGGGAGACGCCGCGGCCACCGCGGACAGCGCCCCGCGGAACGCGAGACCCTGCCCGCACCCGCCAACCAGCGCACTGAGCACCACCAGCGGCAGCAGGTCCCACCACAGCGCGCCCGCGAGCAGCGCGAGGCCGACGAGGAGTCCGGCGCAACCCAGTGGCAGTGATCGTCCGACCCCGACCCGGCCGGTCGCCAACTGCCCGGCGGTCGAGGCGAAGAAGGCAAGGGCGACGACCAGGCCGCTCACGGCGTGGTTCTCCACATTCAGGGACTGTGCGAGGAACGCCGGGCTGACCGACGTGAACACCCCGAACAGCGCGAACCCCACGAACGAGGCGATCCCCGCGGGCACGAACACCGCCCGCACCTGCGGGGGCACGCCGGGACGCTGCGGCCGTACCGTGCTCAGCGGCCGCGGCTCCCGCACGGTCTCCGGAAGCCGCAGCAGGACGGCGGCCGATCCCGCGACCAGTGCGAGGTGCACGGCGAACGGCAGGTACAGCGGCCAGGCGGCGTACTGCGCGAGCACACCGGCGAGCAGGGGGCCGCAGCCGAGCCCGCCCATGTTGGCGGCGGTCGCCACGAACGTGGCCCGGGAGGCGCCGACGTACGGCGCCCTGTCCATCACGTACGCGGTGGCGGCCCCGGTGAACAGTCCGGCGGACAGTCCCGAAAGGAGCCGCCCCGCGTACAACCAGCCCATCCCGACGGCGGAGAGGAAGCAGACGGCGCTCGCCGCCGCGCAGCCCAGGCCCCACAGCAGCACCGGACGCCTGCCCACCACGTCCGAGACGTTGCCCGCCAGGAGCAGCACGCCGATGACCCCGAAGGCGTACACGGCGTACACGACGGTGACCGTCAGCTCGGAGAACCCGAACTTTTCCTGGTAGAGGCCGTAGAGGGGCGTCGGCAGGGTGGTGCCGGCCATGCACACGGCGAACACCGCCCCGCTGAGCAGACACTGGCGCCAACGCCGGTGATCAACATCCATGCCGCCGACGCTAACCCCGCACGCCGGGCAGTTCGCCCCTACTCGCCCGAGGGGAGCACGGACTTCCCTGCCTCGTTGACCCGGTCGGCGACGGTGGCGACGTCGGACAGCGCGTCCGGCGACTCGCTGACGCCCCGGACCGCGAGTCCGGCGCCGTCGACGGCAGTGGCGCCCGAGCCGTCGATGGTCTCCACCGCCGCGGTGTCGGGGACGAGGTGGTTGACGTCGAGGTTGTCGTGCGCCGCACCGAGCGCCCCGGCCGTGACGGACGCCGCCCCCACGTTCTCGCTCCCGGCCGCGGGGTCGGGTTCGGCGGCGAACGCTCCGGACGCGGAGGCGCCCACCATGGCCGCGGCGGCGGCGCCCGTCATCAGCATCTTGGTGATCTTCATGCCAAGGGAAACGAACAGCCCCTGACTAGGTCACTGCGACCAGGTCACCGCCCCTCACGGCGTGGTGAAAAGCCACCATTGGTCCGTGCCGTTCTGCGAGCAGAAGAACGACTGCCACTGCCCGGCCTGCTGACCGTTGTTGCCCGCGACCCAGCAGGATTCGTAGATGGCGTACGGGCCGTAGACCCCCGCCGGGCGCGGCGGAACGGACTCGACGGCGGCCGCCCTGTGGCCGGAAGGGGCCGCTGTCGCCTGTGAGTTGGCCGTCGCCAGGAATCCGGCGACGGCGGTCACGACAACGGCAGCGAGTCGGAGCTTGCCCTTGCGCATGGTGTCTCCCTACTGAGAGGCGTGCGGGCCGGCCCGCACGGGCCGGCCTCGCCCCCACTGGTACCGGCGCCGCGCCCGCCCTGACCAGGCATTGAGCCCGTTCTCACTCGTGTGAGCCAGGCAGAATCGATCAGTCGCACCACCCCCGGCCCGGTGGATCACTTCGCGACGTCCTTGTTCCGCACGGGGCCTGGGCCGGTGGCCGAAGCACGCAACCGGACCACCACCTGAACCTCTGCCGTCACATCCGCCCCACGCCACTCCGGTGCGGTCCGGACCAAGCCCGCCCGCGACGCCCGTATACAGCCAGACAATCCCTGGCCGGAAGCGTCCCGACGCCCGTTCGGATCCGGGCGATCACCTTCCGGCACCTACCGTCCGTGCCCAAGATGGCGCAGAGCGTCATCGCGCCGACATCGATGCCGCATCAACTACGCCATCGAAGACGTCTTCTCAGGAGGGGACCCCCATGCCCGAAGAGAACGCACCCACCGAGCAGCAGATCCAGGAAGCCCTGCTCGCCGCGCCTCCGATCGCCCTCGGCACCGGGCCGAGCCAGCCCGTCGTCACCCCCGCCCCCGTGGCCAACGAGGTGTGGGATCTGCCCGGCGGCACCGCCTGGGTGTACTACGGCCAGGGCAATCAGGGGCTGACCCGGCCCGTCCTCATGGCGGACGGCTTCAACTCCGGGCCCAGCAGCCTGAACGACTCGTGGGAGTTCCTGGACCGCGGCCCGTACGCGTTCCTGACCGAGCTGCGGCGGCGCGGCCGTGACGTGATCCTGATCGGCTACCACGACCGCAGCGCCCCGATCCAGTCGAACGCCGAGACCGTCACGGGCGCGATCTTCCGCACCATCGCGGAGCGCCTCGGCGACCATCCGCTCGCCGTCGGCGGGTTCAGCATGGGCGGCCTGGTCACGCGGTACACGCTCGCCAAGCTGGAGACGCAGCGCATGCACCACCAGACCGCGCTGTACTGGTCGTACGACAGCCCGCACCGGGGCGCCTGGATCCCGATCGCCCTGCAGTCCTTCGCGCACTACATCCGCAAGCTCAACTCCGCCTTCTCGGACCAGATGAACAGTCCGGCGGCGCAGCAGCTGCTGTGGCGGCACATCGCGGAGTGGGATGACACCCCCGCCGAGAGCCCGCTGCGGACCCGGTTCCTCGAAGAGTTGCAGCGATTCGGCAGCTGGCCGCGGATTCCGCGCACCATCGGTGTCGCCAACGGCATGGCCGACGGCACCGGCAACGGCGTGGCGGCCGGTGAACTCGCCTTCGAGGGCAAGGGCCTCTCCGTGCTCGGCAGCAGGCTGAACACCCAGTCGCCGGGCGAGAAGCAACTGGTGGCCCAGTTGCGGGTGGTGACGCCGCCGCCCGCCAACGAGGTCCACACCCCGGGCCTGCCGCCCATCGACGGCGCCCCCGGCGGCACGCTCAACAGCTTCGAGATCCTCGCCGACCGGTTCAACGCCCTGCTGCCGATCCTCGGCTTCAAGTCCGAGGCACATATTCCCTCGCACAGCTTCGTGCCGGCGGTGAGCGCCGTCGCGATCCGCGACCTCGACACCGAGGAGAACCTCTACACCGACATCGGCTCGCTCTCCCCGGAGGAGAGCGAGCTGGACGACTTCCTGTGCGCCTCGCAGAACGAGGGCCACACGCTGATCACCGAGGAACTGTGCACCTGGATCATGGACCGGCTGCCGTAGCAGCCGTCACCCGGCCCGGTCGTCTTCGCGACAGAGTTCCCGCGCCGCGGCGGGCCGTCGCGGGCCGGGCCGGGCGCCGTGCTGGCCGACGCGCCGTCGGCCGGCACGGGCCGCGGCGCCGATGCCGCAGTTACGCCCCTGGTCGGCGCGGAACGCCCCTCGCGTCACACGCGTAACCGGCCGAAGTCGCCCTGTCCGAAAGGCTCCTGGCCCCGGCGCGGATAGCCGAGACCGACTGTCGGCGGCTACCCGACGTACCAAAGATGGCACCGAACGTCATGACCACGCGTACGCCATCGCACCGGTACTCCCGGAGGGGACCTTCATGACCGAGCCCAACGAGCCCAACGAGCCCAACGAGCCCAACGAGACCGACGAGACCGACGAGCAGCAGATCGCCGAAGCCCTGCACAGCGCCGCCCGCATCACCCTCGCGCCCGGCCCCAGGGAAGCTTCCGCCGCCGCGCCCGACCCGGACGAGGAGTGGACGCTGCCCGGCGGCACGGCCTGGGTGTACCTCGCCGACCCGGAGCGGGGCCTGACCCGCCCCGTCATCCTCGGCGACGGCTTCAACAGCGGGCCGAGCGAGCTCGACTTCTCCTGGGAGATCCTGGAGGAGGGGCCGTATCCGTTCATCAGCGCGCTGCGGGAGCGCGGGCGTGACGTCGTACTGATCGGCTTCGACGAGCGCGGCGCGTCCATCCTGGAGAACGCCGAGGTCGCGCGGGCCGCGATCCGTGAGGCGATCGCGCGGCGCAGGGGCGAACACCCGCTGGCCGTCGGCGGGTTCAGCATGGGCGGCCTCGTCACGCGGTACGCGCTCGCCAAGATGGAGCACGAAGGCGGCGCGGAGAACGACCACCAGACCGGGCTCTACTTCTCCTACGACAGCCCGCACCGCGGCGCCTGGATCCCGATCGCCCTGCAGTCCTTCGCGCACTACATCCGCAAGCTCAACTCCGCCTTCTCGGACCAGATGAACAGCCCGGCCGCACGCCAGCTCCTGTGGCAGCACATCGCGGAGTGGGACGACGCCCCCGAGACCGACAAGGCGCGCACCGAGTTCCTCGCCGAGCTCGAGCGGGTCGGCGGCTGGCCGCGGCGGCCCCGGAAGATCGGCGTCGCCAACGGCGTACGGACCGGCGAGGAGAACGGAATCGCCCCCGGCGAGCGGGCGTTCCGCGGCAAGGGCCTGGCCATCACCGGCACGCACCTCTACACCCAGTCCGCGGGCGAGGACCAACGCGTCGGGCAGCTGAGGGTCGTGACCCTGCGCAAGCCGCAGATCCGCACCTCGGGCCTGCCCGAGATCGACGGCGCGCCCGGCGGCACCCTGGAGGGCTTCGGCATCCTCGCCGACGAGCTGGACAAGATCCCCGCGATCATCGGCCTCGGCTCGGAGGCGGAGATCCGCGAGCACTGCTTCGTGCCCGCCGTCAGCGCGGTCGCCCTGCGCGACGTCGACACCCATCAGAAGCTGTACGAGCCCTTCGCGGAGCACTCCGAGGACAGCGAACTGGACGAGTACCACTGCGCCTCGCGGAACGAGGGCCACACCCTGGTCACCGAGGAACTGTGCACCTGGATCATGGACCGGCTGCCGTAGCCGGGCCTTGCCCCTCGCAACATCTCGACGTACAGTTTCCAGTACGTACAGGAAGCTGTACGTACTGGAGGAGGCCGCGATGCGCACGATGACCTACACCGAATCCCGGGCCAACTACGCCGAGACGCTCAACACGGTGGTCGACGACCGCGAGGAAGTGATAGTGACCCGCGCGGGCCGCGAACCGGTCGTCATCGTGGCACTCGACGAGTACGAGTCCTTGAAGGAGACGGCGTACCTGCTGCGCAGCCCGGAGAACGCGCGGCGCATTCTGGCCGCCATCGAGGACTTGGAGAACGGCGGCGGCACGGTCAGGGAGCTCCTCGATTGAAGCTCGTATGGCAGGAGAAGGCCTGGGCCGACTACGTCCGGCGGCAGGAACAGGACCGCAAGATACTGAAGCGCATCAACATTCTCCTCCAGGACATCGCCCGCAACGGCCCCGACGAGGGCATCGGCAAACCCGAGCCCCTGAAGCACGGCTTCCACGGCTACTGGTCCCGTCGCATCACCGACGAGCACCGGCTGATCTACAAGGTCGTCGAGGACGAGATCCGCGTCGCGGCCTGCCGCTACCACTACGAACGCTGAACCGAACGCCCGAGGGCGGCACCCCTTCGTGAGAAGGAGTGCCGCCCTCGGTGCGTACGGGACGTCGATCAACCAGAGGCCGATCAGAAGTCCATGTCACCGCCCGGCATGCCGCCCGGAGCGGCGGCGGCGCCCGCCTTCTCCGGCTTGTCGGCGATGACGGCCTCGGTGGTGAGGAACAGCGCGGCGATGGAGGCGGCGTTCTGCAGGGCAGAGCGCGTCACCTTCGCCGGGTCGAGGATGCCCTCGGCGATCATGTCGACGTACTCACCGGTCGCGGCGTTCAGGCCGTGGCCGACGGTCAGGTTGCGCACCTTCTCGACGACGACACCACCCTCGAGGCCGGCGTTGACCGCGATCTGCTTCAGCGGGGCCTCGAGGGCCAGCTTCACAGCGGCGGCACCGGTGGCCTCGTCACCCTCGAGCTCAAGCTTCTCGAAGACGGCGGAGGCCTGGATGAGGGCCACGCCACCACCGGCGACGATGCCCTCTTCGACGGCCGCCTTCGCGTTGCGAACGGCGTCCTCGATGCGGTGCTTGCGCTCCTTGAGCTCGACCTCGGTCGCGGCACCGGCCTTGATGACCGCAACACCGCCGGCGAGCTTCGCCAGGCGCTCCTGCAGCTTCTCGCGGTCGTAGTCGCTGTCCGAGTTCTCGATCTCGGCGCGGATCTGGTTGACGCGGCCCTGAACCTGGTCGCTCTCACCGGAGCCGTCGACGATCGTCGTCTCGTCCTTGGTGATGACGACCTTGCGGGCGCGGCCGAGCAGGTCGAGACCGGCGTTCTCCAGCTTGAGGCCGACCTCCTCGGAGATGACGGTGCCACCGGTGAGGATGGCGATGTCGCCGAGCATGGCCTTGCGGCGGTCACCGAAGCCCGGGGCCTTGACGGCGACGGACTTGAAGGTGCCACGGATCTTGTTGACGACCAGGGTCGACAGGGCCTCGCCCTCGACGTCCTCGGCGATGATCAGCAGCGGCTTGCCGGACTGCATGACCTTCTCGAGGAGCGGAAGGAGGTCCTTCACGTTCGAGATCTTGGAGTTGACGATCAGGATGTACGGGTCATCCAGGGCCGCCTCCATGCGCTCCATGTCGGTCGCGAAGTACGCCGAGATGTAGCCCTTGTCGAAGCGCATGCCCTCGGTGAGCTCAAGCTCGAGCCCGAAGGTCTGCGACTCCTCGACGGTGATGACGCCTTCCTTGCCGACCTTGTCCATCGCCTCGGCGATGAGCTCGCCGATCTGGGTGTCGGCGGCGGAGATGGAGGCCGTGGAAGCGATCTGCTCCTTGGTCTCGACATCCTTGGCCTGCTCGAGCAGGGCGCCCGAGACGGCCTCGACGGCCTTCTCGATGCCGCGCTTGAGGGCCATCGGGTTGGCACCGGCGGCCACGTTGCGCAGACCCTCGCGCACCAGGGCCTGGGCCAGGACGGTCGCGGTCGTCGTGCCGTCACCGGCGACGTCGTCCGTCTTCTTCGCGACCTCCTTGACCAGCTCGGCGCCGATCTTCTCGTACGGGTCCTCGAGCTCGATCTCCTTGGCGATGGAGACACCATCGTTGGTGATCGTGGGGGCGCCCCACTTCTTCTCGAGGACGACGTTGCGACCCTTGGGGCCCAGGGTCACCTTGACGGCGTCGGCGAGCTGGTTCATGCCGCGCTCGAGGCCGCGCCGTGCCTCCTCGTCGAACGCGATGATCTTGGCCATGTGAAGTGGTCCTCCCGGACGGGGTGGAAATGCAAACGGATCATGCCGGCGCCCGCGACGGACGGCCTGCGAGCCGTGTGGTTCCTTGCCCCACCCGGCCTGCGGACCTCACCGACCCGATCCAAGTTCTGTCACTCTCACTGGGAGAGTGCTAAGCCAATGATTAGCACTCGACCCACCCGAGTGCAAGGTGCTCCCGCGCAGCGGGATCGTTGAGGGGTGGTGGTCGGGCGACGGGTGGGCGCAAGCGCCTCTGGCGGATCCCAGACGCACTGCAGACGTACGAGGGGCCCGTACCCCAGTTGGGATACGGGCCCCTCGCCGTGAGTGCGTCGGTGGCCGATCGCGCCGAGATCAGACGGCGAGCTTGACCATGTCCGCCTGCGGACCCTTCTGGCCCTGCGAGATCTCGAACTCGACTCGCTGACCTTCTTCAAGGGTGCGGTAGCCGTCCATCTGGATCGCGCTGTAGTGGACGAAAACATCCGCACCACCGTCGACCGCGATGAAGCCGTACCCCTTCTCCGCGTTGAACCACTTGACGGTGCCCTGAGCCATGCCTAACTCCCCTATTACTGGCCCTTGCACGGGCCCGCACTTCGCGGACCCGGGTCAGACCTCACCCCCCCAATGGGATGTGGAGGTGTGCGCCGGAACGCGTCGACCGCGGCTGAATGTATCTGTCCAACTGCCGTCTGCAACAGGTCAATCGGACGAGAATTCCGGGCACGCCCGATCGGAAATATGCGGAGAATTCGCCGGAGCTCAGGGCAAGTCGGGCCAGACAAATGCCGTGATCGGCTCAAATGGGCAGCGCACTTTGGCTACTTCTTGTCGGCCTCGGGCCGAGTTCGTATATGCGCTGGGCACAAACGGAGAAGCTCGTTTCCCAACTGTACCGCGCTCAACCATATGGAATTGCCCCCTCCGCTTCTCTCGCGGAGGGGGCAATTCAGATAACACAGGGTGCTTGCGTAAAGGATCAGCCGCCGGCACTGTGCTCGATGGTCAGCCGCCGGCACTGTGCTCGATGGTCAGCCTCCGGCGACGGCGGGAATGATCGAGACACCCGCACCATCCGGAGTGGCCGTCTCCAGACCCTGCTCGAAACGGACGTCGTCATCGTTGACGTACACGTTCACGAAGCGGCGCAGCTTGCCCTGGTCGTCCAGGACGCGGGCGGCGATACCGGCGTGGTTCTTCTCCAGGTCGGCGATGACCTCGGAGAGATTCGCCCCCTCGGCGGCAACCTCGGACCGACCGCCGGTGTACGTACGAAGGATGGTGGGGATGCGGACGTTGACGCTCATGGGGTTCACCTCTTGATACAGGGGGCGGAGGCGCCCCGTAAGGGGCGCGGGGCTGTTTCGATATGCGGCTGCGCCGCGTGGGCGCGAGGACGGACCACGACCGCACGCCGGAGACGGCGGTCAGGCCCAACGGCGACTAGCCGGCCAACCCCGCGTCACGGAACGCGTCAAGGCTAGGGCGAATCGTCGCGGTCGCCTGGGACGTGGCGGCCACCGCGTCGAGGGTCTTCAGGCCATCACCCGTGTTCAGGACAACCGTGGTGAGGGAGGGGTCGATGAGCCCCGCCTCAACCAGCTTCTTCGTGACGCCCACCGTCACCCCACCCGCGGTCTCCGCGAAGATGCCCTCCGTCCGCGCGAGCAACTTGATCGCGTCGACGACCTGCTCGTCGTTCACGTCCTCCACCGCACCACCGGTCCGCCGCGCGATGTCGAGAACGTACGGCCCGTCGGCCGGGTTGCCGATGGCCAGCGACTTGGCGATGGTGTTCGGCTTCTGGGGACGTACGACGTCGTGGCCCGCCTTGAAGGCGGCCGACACCGGCGAGCACCCCTCCGCCTGCGCCCCGAAGATCTTGTACGGCTTGTCCTCGACGAGGCCGAGCGCAATCAGCTCCTTCAGACCCTTGTCGATCTTCGTGAGCTGCGAGCCCGAGGCGATCGGGATGACCAGCTGATCCGGAAGGACCCACCCCAGCTGCTCGCAGATCTCGTACGCGAGGGTCTTGGAGCCCTCGCCGTAGTACGGCCGCAGGTTGACGTTGACGAAGCCCCAGCCCTCGCCCAGCGGGTCGCCGATGAGCTCGGAGCAGAAGCGGTTCACGTCGTCGTAGTTGCCCTCGATGCCGACGAGCTCGCCGCCGTACACCGCGGCCATGACGACCTTGCCCTGCTCCAGGTCGTGCGGGATGAACACGCAGGAGCGGAAGCCGGCGCGCGCGGCGGCGGCGCCGACAGCACCGGCGAGGTTGCCGGTGGAGGAGCAGGAGAGCGTGGTGAAGCCGAAGGCACGGGCGGCCTCAAGGGCCTGCGCGACCACACGGTCCTTGAAGGAGTGCGTGGGGTTGCCGGAGTCGTCCTTGACGAACAACTTGCCCTGCTCGACGCCGAGTTCACGGGCGAGGTTGTCGGCCTTGACGAGCTGGGTCCAGCCGGGGTTCAGGTTCGGCTTGTCGGCCACGTCGGCGGGGACGGGGAGCAGCGGCGCGTAACGCCAGATGTTGGCGGGGCCGGACTCGATCTGCTTGCGGAGCGCCTCGGGGTCACCGGTCGGCAGGTCGTAGGCCACCTCGAGCGGGCCGAAACAGGCCTCACACGCGAAGATGGGGCCGAGGGCGTAGAGCTCGCCGCACTCGCGGCAGGAGAGGCCCGATGCGGGACCGAGGTCTACGGAGTTCGAAGCGTTCGTAGCGTTCGTTGCGGGAGTCGTGTCGTTCGTTGCGACAGTCTGCGCAGCCATGGAGGCGAGGCCCTTTCTCCTCATCTTCCCCGCGACGCATCTCGCCGCGAGACGGAATTGGCACCTTCCCCACCGTGACCTCGTCGGTCGGCGGGAGGGTTGCCGGGGCTTCAACGGGCCGTATCCCTCTGCCCCTCTGGATGAGCGCTATGGCCCCGGGCTCGCGGTCCCGGTGCATTTGTTACGCGATGACCCCCGACATGCGATGGTCATCCGCGTTGTTCAAGACTGTAACCGAAGGCCTGGACGCTTGAGATAGTCGTCCGAACCGCGAGATGGATCACATAGAGAGGACCCTGACCTTGCTGGAAGAGGCCGAGCGCTGGCTGAGCAGGCGTTCCTGGTCCGTCGCCGACCGGCCGCTGGACCGGCTCACCGCGGCGAAGAAGGCATCCGGCACGTCGGTGAGTGTCGTGCTGCCCGCGCTCGACGAGGCGGAGACGGTCGGCGCGATCGTCGCGGAGATCCGCCGCGAGCTGGTCGAGAAGGCCCCTCTCGTCGACGAGCTCGTGGTGATCGACTCGGGCTCGAGGGACCGCACGGCCGAGGTCGCGCGGGAGGCGGGCGCGCGAGTCGTGCACCGCGACGAGATTCTCCCCCGTATCCCGGCCGTGCCCGGCAAGGGCGAGGTGCTGTGGCGCTCGCTCCTGGTGACCGGCGGTGACATCGTCGCGTTCATCGACGCGGACCTGAAGGAGTTCTCGGCGGACTTCGTCTCGGGCATCGTGGGCCCGCTCCTGACCGAGCCCGACGTGGACTTCGTGAAGGCGATGTACGACCGTCCGCTGGGCTCCGCGGCAGGTCAGGGCGGCCGGGTCACCGAGCTGATGGCGCGCCCGCTGCTCAATATGCACTGGCCTCAGCTCGCGGGCTTCGTCCAGCCCCTCGGCGGCGAGTACGCGGCGCGCAGATCGCTGCTCGAGCGGCTGCCGTTCCCCGTCGGTTACGGAGTGGAGCTGGGCCTGCTGGTCGACGCGCTGCACACGGTGGGCCTCGACGCGCTCGCGCAGGTCGACGTCGGGGTGCGCAGGCACCGTCACCAGGACGGGCAGGCGCTCGGCCGGATGGCGGCGGCGATCTACCGGACGGCACAGCTGCGGCTCGCCCGCGGCCACCTCGTACGTCCCGAGCTCACGCAGTTCGAGCGGGGTGAGCACGGATTCGAGCCGCGCACCTATTCCGTGGACACGGAGGAGCGGCCGCCGATGGCCGATATCGCGGAGTACGCGGCACGCCGCGTGGCGTGATCACCGTGACCGCGCCCGGCGAGCGTGTCTGTTGTTCGTGGTTTCCGGAACGTATACGGCCGGGTCTCCGCAGAGGTCCGGCCATACGTTTGAGGCTTCCCCGGAGGGGCTAGATTTCGGCACATGGTCTCCGAGCAGGCAGCGGCCCCGGCCGCCCAGGTCCTCGTCGCGTCCAACCGCGGCCCTGTCACGTACACCCTGGAGGAGAACGGGGAGCTGACGGCCAAGCGGGGCGGCGGCGGGCTCGTCTCCGGGCTCAGCGCGGTCGGGGACGAGGCGGACGCCCTGTGGGTCTGCGCGGCGCTGGGTGACGGCGACCGGGAGGCCGTGCGGCGCGGGGTCGGCGAGCCGGGTGTGCGGATGCTGGACATTGATCCGCGGGTGCACGCCGACGCGTACAACGGCATCGCGAATTCAGTCCTCTGGTTCGTCCACCACATGCTGTACCAGACCCCGCTGGAACCGGCGTTCGGCGCGGAGTTCCGGGCGCAGTGGGCCTCGTACGAGACGTACAACCGGGCCTTCGCGGAGGCGCTCGCGCAGAGCGCCGGTGACGGGGCGGCGGTCCTCGTCCAGGACTATCACTTGTCGCTCGTCCCCGGGATGCTGCGCGAACTCCGCCCCGACCTGCGTATCGGCCACTTCTCGCACACGCCGTGGGCGCCGGTCGACTACTTCCGGATGCTGCCGGACGACATCGCGGAACAGATCCTGCGGGGCATCCTGGGCGCGGACCGGGCGGCGTTCCTGACGGGGCGGTGGGCGGACGCGTTCACCGCGTGCTGCGTGGACGCGCTCGGCGGTACGTCGGGTACGCGGATCGGGGTGCACGGGCTCGGGGCGGACGCGGATTTCCTGCGGGAGCGGTCGCGGCGGGCGGACGTGGAGGAGCGGTTGGCGGCGCTGCGGGAGCAGGTGGGTGGTGTCGGCCGGCGGGTGATCGTCCGGGTCGACCGGACGGAGCTGTCGAAGAACATCGTGCGGGGGCTGCGGGCGTACCGGCAGCTTCTGGAGGACCATCCCGAGTGGCGGGAGCGGGTGGTGCATGTCGCGTTCGCGTATCCGTCGCGGCAGGATCTGGCGGTGTACCGGGACTACACGGCGGAGGTACGGAGGCTCGCCGACTCCATCAACTCGAGGTACGGGGTGGAGGGTTGGACCCCGGTCGTCCTCCATGTGAAGGACGACTTCGCTCGGTCGCTGGCGGCGTATCGGCTGGCGGATGTCGCTCTGGTGAACCCCATCCGGGACGGGATGAATCTTGTCGCCAAGGAGGTGCCGGTCGTCTCCGACGAGGGGTGCGTTCTGGTTCTGTCGCGGGAGGCGGGGGCGTACGAGGAGCTGGGCGAGGATGCGGTGGTGGTGAACCCGTTCGACGTGACGGGGACGGCGGCGGCGTTGCATGAGGCGTTGATGATGCCGCTGGATGAGAGGGCGGAACGAACGAAGCGGCTGGCTGCGGCGGCTACGGCGTTGCCGCCGGCCCAGTGGTTCCTGGACCAGCTGCGGGCGCTGGGGTAAACGCCGGACGGGCTGAAATGCCTGCGGGCAATCGGTTGGGTGGGCGGGAAAAATCCGTCCAACCCCCACCCACG
>NZ_SRIC01000225.1 GCF_004684775.1 Streptomyces sp. MZ04 | reverse complement strand
GGGTGTGGGGGTGTGGGGGTGTGAAGGAGCATGCGCATGACAACATGACGTTGAGAACTGAACGCGGCCGACGATCCGTCGCGACGCTTTGTTCAGTACTTGATTTAAGGCACCCCCCGAGGAGCCGTCAAGGAGTTGGTGCAGACCAACCTGTGCCGTCGGTCGTCTGCGCCCGCGCCAGATACGGCGCCGTGCGGCTGCCCGGCGCCCCCGCCACCACCGCAGGCGGCCCGGACGCGACGATCCTGCCGCCCTCCTCGCCACCACCGGGTCCCAGGTCGATCACCCAGTCCGCGCCCGCCACCACCGCCATGTCGTGCTCGACGACCACCACCGAGTGGCCCGCGTCGACCAGGCCGTGCAGCTGACGCATCAGGACCTCGACGTCCGCCGGGTGGAGTCCGGTCGTCGGCTCGTCCAGGAGGTAGAGCGTGTGACCGCGCCGGATGCGCTGCAACTCGCCCGCCAGCTTGATGCGTTGGGCCTCGCCGCCGGACAGCTCGGTCGCGGGCTGGCCCAGGCGCAGATAGCCGAGCCCCACGTCGAGCAGGGTCCGCAGGCTGCGGGCGACCGCCGGGGTGTCCGCGAAGAAGTCCGCGGCCGACTCGACGGTGAGGTCGAGCACCTCCGCGATGTTCCGCCCCTGGTAGGCCACTTGGAGCGTCTCGGGGTTGTAGCGCGCGCCCGCGCAGTCGGGGCACGGCGCGTACGTACTGGGCAGGAAGAGCAGTTCCACGCTCACGAACCCCTCGCCCTGGCAGGTCTCGCACCGCCCGCCCGCGACATTGAACGAGAAGCGCCCCACGCCGTAGCCCCGCTCGCGCGCCGCGTCCGTGGCCGCGAACACCTTGCGTACGACGTCGAAGAGGCCGGTGTAGGTGGCGAGGTTGGAGCGGGGCGTGCGGCCGATCGGCTTCTGGTCGACGGACACCAGGCGCCCCACGCCCTCGAGTTCCTCGGAGATCTCGCCGATGAGCGTGGACTTGCCCGAGCCGGAGACACCGGTGACGGCGGTGAAGGTGCCGAGCGGGAACTCGGCCGTCACCTCACGCAGGTTGTGGCGGCTGACGGGCCCGACCTTCAGCCAGCCACGGGGCGCGCGCGCCTCCCGTACCGGTCCCGGTTCGCGCCCGAAGAGGAAGCGGGCCGTAGCGGACTCCGCGACACCCGCGAGGTCCGCCACCGGTCCGCTGTGCAGGACCTGACCGCCGTGCTCACCCGCGTGCGGCCCCACATCCACGAGCCAGTCGGCATGACGTACGACATCGAGGTGGTGCTCCACGACGAAGACCGAGTTGCCCGCGGCCTTGAGCCGGTCGAGCACGGTGAGCAGCGACTCCGTGTCCGCCGGGTGCAGTCCGGCCGACGGCTCGTCCAGGACGTACACGACGCCGAAGAGCCCGGAGCGCAGCTGCGTCGCGAGCCGCAGCCGCTGCAGCTCGCCCGTGGAGAGGGTGGGCGTCGCGCGGTCCGGGCTCAGATAGCCGAGCCCCAGCTCGGTGATCGTGGCGATCCGTGCGAGCAGGTCGGCGGCCAGGACACGGGCCGCCTCCGAACCCGTCGCGCTCTCAAGCGTCTTGGCCAGCTCGGACAGCGGCAGCGCGGCGAGGTCGGCGATCGTGCGGCCCGCGAACGTGACCGCCATCGCCTCCGGGCGCAGCCTGCTGCCGCCGCAGGCCGGGCAGTCGGCGCTCTCCAGGAAACGCTCGGCCCTGGCGCGCAGCGTCGGGCTCTTGGAGTCCGCGAAGGTCTTCATCACATAGCGCCGGGCACTCATGTACGTGCCCTGGTAAGGGCGTTGGATGCGGCCGGCGTCCCGCACGGGGTGCACGGTCACCACCGGCTGCTCGTCGGTGAACAGGATCCAGTCCCGGTCCCGCTGCGGCAGTTCGCGCCAGGGGATGTCGACGTCGTGGCCGAGGGTGTCGAGGACGTCCCGGAGGTTCTTGCCCTGCCAGGCGCCGGGCCAGGCCGCGATCGCGCCGTCCCGGATCGACAGGGACGGATCGGGGACGAGGAGCCGCTCGCTCGTGCGGTGTACGCGGCCAAGGCCGTGGCACTGAGGGCAGGCCCCGGCGGCCGTGTTCGGCGAGAAGGCGTCCGAGTCGAGGCGCCCGGCGCCCTCCGGATAGTCGCCGGCGCGGGAGAAGAGCATGCGCAGCGAGTTCGAGAGGTTCGTGACCGTGCCCACCGAGGACCGGGAGGTGGGCGCCGAGCGGCGCTGCTGGAGCGAGACGGCGGGCGGAAGCCCCGTGATCTCACCGACCCGCGGCGCGCCCACCTGGTGGATCAGCCGCCGGGCATACGGGGCGACGGACTCGAAGTAGCGGCGCTGGGCCTCCGCGTAGATCGTGCCGAACGCGAGCGAGGACTTCCCCGAGCCGGAGACGCCGGTGAAGACCGCGAGGACGTCGCGCGGAATGGCGACGTCCACGTCGCGGAGGTTGTGCTCCCGGGCGCCACGCACACGTACGAACGGATCGTGGGGGCTGTGCATGGGGCGGACTCCGTACGCGGCTCGGGGGCAAACCCCACGATTCTAGGCCGCGGCCAGACCCGCGACCCGGGCGAGCCGCCGGTAGGAGTCGAGGAGGCCCTCACGGTCGTGCGTACTGGTCGTGACCAGCACTTCCTGCGCGCCGCTCTCCTTGATCAGCGTCTCGAGCTCGTCGGCCACCTGCTCCTCCGTGCCATGGATGTGACCGACGAGCCCGGATTCGTAGAAGCCACGCTCCTTCTCCGTCATCGTCATCCCGGGGGACTCGACGCGCTCGGCCGGGGGCAGTGGCGGGAAGGTGCCGTGCGTGCGCGAGTACGCCATGGACCAGGCTTCCGGTATCAGCAGACGGAGGGCCGCTTCGGGCGTCCCGGCGACGGCGATGGTGCCCGACACGATGACGTACGGCTCGCTCGACCACACCGAGGGCCGGAAGGACGCGCGGTAGTGCTCGATGCCGCGGAGCATCTTCTCCCGGCTCCGGATGTCGCCGATGACCATGGGAAGCCCGGCCTCCGCGGCGATGGTGGCGCCTTCGCCGATGGCCAGGACGAACGGCGGGACGGTGAGGCCCTCGGCGGGGCGGGCATGCGCGCCGGTGTCCGACGTGCCGCGGAACCAGCCGAGGAGCTCGGTGAGCTGCGCCGCGAAGTCCTCGGCGTTGTGCTTGTCCCGGCCGAGCGCCTTGCGCACCCCGTCGGTGAAGCCGACCGACCGGCCGAGCCCCATGTCGATGCGCCCGGGGAAGAGTGCTTCGAGCACCCCGAACTGCTCGGCGACGATGAGGGGTTGATGATTCGGCAGCATCACGCCACCGGTGCCGACCCGGATGGTGCGCGTCGCCGCAGCGACGGCCGACGCGAGCACGGTCGGCGCCGAACCGGCCACACCCGGCACACCGTGATGCTCGGACACCCAGAAACGGTGATAGCCGAGACCTTCGAGCTCCTGGGCCAGCAGCACGGTGTCGCGCAGCGCCTCGGAGCCGTCGTGCCCCTCGCGGGTGCGGGAACGGTCGAGGACGGAGAACCGGGTTGCTTCGATCACTGAGCTCACGG
Organism: Streptomyces sp. MZ04; assembly: GCF_004684775.1. Lineage (GTDB taxonomy): Bacteria > Actinomycetota > Actinomycetes > Streptomycetales > Streptomycetaceae > Streptomyces. The sequence continues at coordinate 10,624 of NZ_SRIC01000225.1, read as the reverse complement.
AAGGTTCAACGCCTGAGCGCCGCCAGGATTCCCGCCGGGCCGAGTGGGTCCCCGTGGAAAATTGACCGGTGTGTGTCGGAGCGTGGTCACCAGGCGAATGCCCCGGGTGCGGGCTTGGCCCCGTTGGGTGCGGGCGGGGGAACAGCTGGTCGAGCTAGGCCAGGATGCCGTCGTCGAGCGTGATGTGCGGTGCGCGCGGTGAGCCGTCGAGCTGCGCCGCCGTCCGCGGGCCGATGACGGGCCCGGTCACGCCCTCCTGCGCCGGCAGCCAGGCCAGCCCGACATGGGCCGGGTCCGAGGGGATCCAGGCATTGCCTACGCTGGGCGCGTGACGGAAGACAGTAGGCCACTGGCCGTATTCGACCTGGACGGCACCCTCGCGGACACCGCGCACCGGCAGCACTTCCTTGAGGGGAAGCCGCGGGACTGGACCGCCTTCTTCGCCGCGGCACCGGAGGATCCGCCGCTGGCGCAGGGCGTGGCGCTGGCCCTGGAGAGCGCTCAGGAGTGCGAGGTCGGCTATCTCACGGGCAGGCCGGAGCGGTGCCGCAAGGACACCGTGGCGTGGCTCGCGGCGCAGGGGCTGCCCGAGGGGCGGATCTGGATGCGGCCCAACGACGACCGGCGGCCCGCGCGCCGCACGAAGCTGGAGCTCCTCCAGAAGATCGCCGCGAAGCGTCAGGTGCGTGTGCTCGTGGACGACGACGAGCTGGTGTGCGACGAGGCCGAGCGGGCGGGCTTCAAGGTCGTACGGGCACGCTGGGCGAGCACGTCCGCCGCGCTCAAGGACGCTCAGGAGCGGGAGGGGCGGACGTGACCTGACGGCGGACGTGACGTGACGTGACGTGACGGCGGATGTGACGTGACGTGACCTGACGGCGGGCGGCCTCAGGCGCTGTCGCCGTCCTCGAGGCGGAATCCGACCTTCAGGCCCACCTGATAGTGCTCGATCTGCCCGTTCTCGATCTGGCCGCGCACCTGGGTGACCTCGAACCAGTCCAGGGAGCGCAGCGTCTGCGAGGCGCGGGCGATGCCGTTGCGGATCGCCTGGTCGACGCCCTCGTGCGAGGTGCCGACGATCTCGGTCACCCGGTAGGTGTGGTTGGACATGAGGGTGTTCCTCTCCTCCATGCGGTGGCGTCACATCGGTGGGGTGACGTCACTCCACCGTGCCCCACCACGCGGCGGTGCGCGAGGCGGTGGGCGCCGGATGTTCGGCTGCCGCGCCCAGGGCGAGCCGGGAGACGACGCGGTAGCGGTCGCCGCGGTAGAGGGAACGCACGTACTCGACGGGGCGGCCCTCGGTGTCCGTGGTGATCCGGTCGAAGAGCAGCGCGGGGGAGAGCTCGGGCACGCCGAGCAGCTCCGCCTCGGCCTCCGTCACCACCGTCGGCTCGATGGACTGCACGGCGTGGGCCGGGCGGATCCGCAGTGCCTCGCGGAGATGGGCGTAGAAACCGGACTCCATCTGCTCGGGGGTGAGCCCCGGAGCAAGCGCGGCCGGGATGTACAGATGCTCGAGCGCGATGGGCTCGCCGTCGACGAGGCGCAGCCGTGCCACGTACACCACATCGGCGGCGGGCGAGACGCGCAGCTTGCGGCCGGCCCGCGCCCCGGCCCGGACCGTGCTGAACTCGACCACCCGGCTCGACCAGCCGCCCGGAGCCCGCGGCGCGGTGAGCGGGCGGCTCGCCGAGATCAGCTCCTGGGTGACCTTGGCGGGCGCCACGAACATGCCGCGACCGTGTTCGCGTACGAGAAGTCCCGAGGTCACCAGTTCGTCGACGGCGGCGCGCAGGGTGGGCCGCGATACGCCGAGGTCGGCGCAGAGGGTGCGCTCGGAGGGGATCGCGTCGCCGGGCCTGCGGGTCTCGATCAGGTCGAGCAGGACCTCCCGCACGCGCTCGCGCTTGAGCATGCGGCCGCCGGGGGTTCCTTGGTGGTCATGGTGGTCCATTGATGCCGTCCGCCCCTCCAGAGAGTCCTGCGCAGCGCAAGTCCCGCCAGCACAAGGGGACTTGACGCCCCCATTGGTCTATGCCACCTTCAGTCCTCGTGAGTGGTCAGCTTACCAATTGGTCAATTGGTCCATGGCATTCCGAGAGGGATACGGCATTCCGAGAGGAACCAGGTAGATGAACCGACACCGCTCCAGAGTCACCTTCCGGCCGCGTACGGCCGTCGCGATCGCGGCGGCCGCAGGCCTCGGCTTCGCGGGGCTCGCCGCACTGCCCGCCTCCGCCGCCCCGGACGACAGCTCCCCGGCGGCCGCCGACGCGACGCTCTTCGACGACTTCGCGTACTCCGGCCACACCGACCCGAAGATCTCCGAGCACGGCTGGAGCATCCGCTCCGACGCGGGTGGCCCCGGCGTGCCCGGCGCCACCTGGGCGCCCGAGAACATCACCTTCCCCACCGCGGACGGCAACTCCGTGATGAACCTGGAGACTTCGACCGCGGGCACCGGGGATTCGACGAAGCAGACCGAGATCCTCACCAAGGCGGTCAAGTTCAGGAACGGCACCTACGCGGCCCGCGTGAAGTACGCCGACGCGCCGAAGTCGGGCCCCGACGGGGACCACCTCGTCCAGGCGTTCTTCTCCATCAACGACCTCAAGGCCCCGATGGCCGACGACTACTCCGAGTACGACTTCGAGTATCTGCCCAACGGCGGCTGGGGTGAGCCGGCGAACATCCTCTACACCACGTCCTGGGAGACCTTCAATCCCGAGCCGTGGGAAGCGGTCAACCAGCACACCGAGGTGCGGCAGAGCTACGAGGGCTGGCACGACGTGGTGTTCACCATCGACGACAGCGCCATCAAGTACTACGTAGACGGGCGGCTGTTCGGCACGCATGACGCCAAGTACCTGCCGGAGCGGCCCATGTCCATCAACTTCAACCAGTGGCTCATCGACCTCGCGGGACAGCCGGGCACCACTCCCCGTGCCTACGACCAGCAGGTCGACTACGTCCTGCACGTCAAGGACCAGGTCCTGACCCCGGACCAGGTGAAGGAGCGGGTCGGCGCCTACCGCGGCACGGGCACGACGTTCGAGGACACCGTGCCGTTCACCCCTTGACCGACTCATTGGTACAGACCAAACTTCAGCCATACCCGTTCGAGCCTCGAGCTCACCCCCACGTCGGGCCGACCTTCCCCTGTCCGCAGGCAGAAAGTGACCGACGTGAAACCGCTCCGCCGCACCGTCATGTCCCTGTCCCTCGTCCTCGCCGCCACCGCGCTGCTCCCCGGTTGCGGTGTCCTGCCCGGCGGGGAGGACGAGCAGCGCACCATCACCGTCTGGCTCATGAAGGACAGCGCGTCGGCCCGGTTCATCGAGCGCTTCACCGCCGACTTCGAGCAGGAGCACGCGGACATCGACCTGGAGATACGCATCCAGGAATGGACCGGCATCGGCGACAAGGTCAAGGCCGCGCTCAAGGCCGAGGACGGCCCGGACGTGATCGAGGTCGGCAATACGCAGGTCGCTCAGTACGTCGATGAAGGCGGGCTCTACGACCTCACCCTGGAGTCCGCGCGCGATCTCGGCATGAAGGACTGGCTGCCGGGTCTCGCCGAGCCGGGGCGGTACAACGGCAGTCAGTACGGCGTCCCTTGGTATGCCGCCAACCGGGTCGTCATCTACAACAAGGACCTGTTCGCGCGGGCCGGGATCGAGCAGCCGCCCAGGACGCGCGCGCAGTGGCTCGCCGACACGCGACGGCTCGACTCCGGGGGGAATCAGGGCATCTATCTGGCGGGCCAGGACTGGTACACCCTGTCCGGCTTCATCTGGGACGAGGGCGGTGAACTGGCCAAGGAGACGAACGGGGTGTGGCGGGGCAGCCTGCACTCGCCCGCGGCGCTGCGGGGGATGGAGTTCTACCGGCAGCTTCAGGCGCTGGGCTCGGGTCCCCGCGACGCGGACGAGGAACATCCGCCGCAGGCAGGGGTGTTCGCGCGGGGCGACGTCGCGCAGATCGTCGCCGTGCCGGGGACGGCGCGGGCGATCGAGGAGAAGAATCCGGAGCTGAAGGGGAAGCTGGGGTACTTCCCCATCCCCGGGAAGACGGCGGGCAAGCCGGGGGCTGTCTTCACCGGCGGGTCCGATCTCGTGGTGCGCGGCAAGACGGACGACCGCAAGGGTGCGGTCGCCGTGATGGAAGCGCTCGCCGGGAAGAAGTGGCAGACGGAGCTTGCCCGGACCATGAATTACGTGCCGAACAAGACGACGCTGGCCTCTGCCGTGGCGGGGGAGCCGGGGGTTGCCGCGATGGCCGCGGGGGCGGCGCGGGGGCGTGCGACTCCGGCGTCCCCGAAGTGGGCCGCCGTGGAGGCGGAGAACCCCATCAAGGCGTACATGTCGAAGGTGCTGGGCGGGGGTGATCCGGCGGCGGAGGCGGGGGTGGCTTCCCGCCGGATCACCAGGGCGCTGGACGTCAGCGGGCCGTGAGGGCTCTCTTTACCCCGCCACACTCAACGACAGCGCGAAGCGAGCCCTCTCATCCGTCCACCAATGCGTCAGCTTCAGGTCCGCGGAGGCCAGTTCCGACCGCACCCCTTCCTCACGGAACTTCGCGGAGATCTCCGTCCGCATCTCCTCGTGCCGCTCGAAGTCCACCGCCAGGTCGAGCGCCGGGATCTTCACCGTCTGCGCGGCCCTCGACCGCAGCCGCATCTCGATCCACTCGTGCTCGCGGTCCCAGACGGCGACGTGCGAGAACGCGTCGGGGTCGAAATCGGCGCCCAGTTCGCGGTTGATCACGGTCAGCACGTTCTTGTTGAACGCGGCCGTGACACCCGCCCCGTCGTCGTACGCGGAGACCAGAACCGACTCCTCCTTCACCAGGTCCGTGCCGAGCAGCAGCGCGTCACCGGGGGAGAGCAGGGCGCGTACCGAGGTGAGGAACGCGGCGCGCTCCGCCGGGAGCAGATTGCCGATCGTGCCGCCGAGGAAGGCCACCAGACGCGGGCCCGGCGTGCCGGGCAGGGCGAGGCCGCGGGTGAAGTCGGCGATCAGGGCGTGCACGTTCAGCGACGGGCGCGAGGCGAGGAGCGTGTTCGCCGCGCCGGTCAGCGCGCTCTCGCTGACGTCCACGGGGACGTACGTGTGGAGCGAGGGCAGCGCGTCGATGAGGTGGCGGGTCTTCTCCGAGGAGCCCGAGCCCAGCTCGATGAGGGTGCGCGCGTCCGTCACGGCGGCGATCTCCCCGGCCCGCGTCTGCAGGATCTCGCGCTCGGCGCGCGTCGGGTAGTACTCGGGGAGTGTGGTGATCTCGTCGAACAGGGCGCTGCCGCGCGCGTCGTAGAACCACTTGGGCGGCAGCGTCTTGGGCGTACGGCCGAGGCCGTGCAGGACGTCGGCGCGCAGGGCGGCGTCGGTGGCGTCCTCGGGCAGGGTGCGGGTCAGCAGGAACGGGCTCACGCGGTGGGCTCCTTGAGCGGGGTCAGCAGAACATCGGTGCGGCTGGCGGCGAGCAGCGTGCGGTCGGGGACCTGACGCCAGTGGGGATCGTCGTCGTAGGGCTCGGAGGCCACGACGGTGCGGCGGCCCGGTTCGGTGAGATACCAGAGGGTGTCCCCCCAGGCGGTCGCGGTGATCGTCTCGCCGTTGGTGAGCAGGAGGTTGAGGCGCGATCCGGGGGCCGCCTCGGCGACCTCGACGACGGTGTCCGCGAGGGCCTGCCCCTCGTCGTCGCCGCCGCGCAGCCGGTGCAGGACCAGGGCCCACACCAGCGCGGAGTCGCAGCGGGCCTCCATCGAGAGCAGTTCGACCGGCGGCAGGCCCGTGGTGAGCGGGGCGAGTGAGCGGGGCCAGCCCGCCACCGCGCCGTTGTGGCTGAACAGCCAGGCTCCGGCGGCGAACGGCGCCGCCGCCGCTTCCCCGTCGGCGCCCGCCACGGTCGCGTCCCGCACCGCGGAGAGCAGGGCGCCGGACCGTACGACCCGGGCGAGGTCCGCGAAGGACCGGTCGCCCCAGATCGGCCCGGCACGGCGGTAGCGGGCGGGCTCGGGATCGCCTTCGGCGTACCAACCCACCCCGAATCCATCGGCGTTGACCGTGCCGTAGCGCTGCTGCCGGGGCGCCCAGGACTGGCGGAACAGGCTGTGCGCCGGCTCCACCAGGAGCTTGCCCAGCGGCTCCTGGGGGCCGAGGTACGCGAGGTGACGGCACATCAGACGACCTCCGCCGGGCCGGCCCCCGCCGGACCCGCGTCACGCGCCGTGCGGAACCCGGAGAAGATCTGCCGGCGCACCGGGTGGTCCCAGTTGCGGAACGTGCCCCGGCAGGCCACCTCATCCACGGAGAACGCCCCGCCGCGCAGCACCTTGTAGTCGCCGCCGAAGAACACGTCCGAGTACTCGCGGTAGGGGAAGGCGGCGAAGCCCGGATAGGGCAGGAAGTCGCTGGACGTCCACTCCCACACGTCGCCGATCAACTGGCGTACGCCGAGCGGAGATTCACCGGCCGGGTAGCTGCCCGCGGGCGCCGGCCGCAGATGGCGCTGGCCCAGGTTGGCGCGCTCGGGCGTGGGGTCCGCGTCGCCCCACGGGTAGCGCGTGGACCGCCCTGACGCCGGGTCGTGCCGGGCGGCCTTCTCCCACTCCACCTCGCTGGGCAGCCGCCGGCCCGCCCAGCGGGCGTAGGCGTCCGCCTCGTACCAACTGACGTGAAGCACCGGCTCGTCGGGCGGCACGGCCTCCACCGTCCCGAAGTGGCGGCGCAGCCACTGACCCGCGTCGCGGCGCCAGAACAGCGGCGCCGAGAGCTTGTTCCCCCGGACCATGTCCCAGCCCGCGGGGGCCCACCAGCGCTCCTCCTCATAGCCGCCCGCGGCGATGAAGCGCTGGAACTCCGCATTCGTCACCGGCGTCGTGTCGATGAAGAACGGCGGGACCAGACGGTGGTGCGCCGGGCGTTCGTTGTCCAGCGCCCACGGCTCGGTGGACGTGCCCATCGTGAACGGGCCACCGGGGACCAGGACTTCGGCCGGTCCGGTGAACGGCGGCGCGGGGGCGGGATCGGGGGCGGTGAGCGCCGTCGGGCCCGAGCGCAGCTGATGGGTGATCAGCATCGTCTCGTCGTGCTGCTGTTCATGCTGCGCGATCATGCCGAACGCGAAGCCCGCGTCGGTCAGCGGCGAGCCGCTCAGCGGCGTGCTCTCCAGGACGTCCAGTGCGCGCCCGCGCACCTCGGCCGCGTAACGGCGGGCCTCGGCGGGGGCGAGCAGCGGCAGGGTCGGCCGCTCGGCGCGGGGATGCTCGAACGCGTCGTACAGACCGTCGATCTCCGGCCGCATGGCGTCACGGCCCGCCACCGCCCGCAGCAGCCACAGCTCCTCCTGGTTGCCGATGTGCGCGAGGTCCCAGACCAGGGGCGACATCAACGGCGAGTGCTGTGCGGTCAGTTCGGGGTCCTCGACACACGTGGTCAGGAGCGAGGTGCGGTCCCGGGCGGCGAGCAGCGCCGCCAGGGCGCGCTCCCGAAGGGAATCGGGGTCGCTGACGGTTCCGGTCATCGGAGACTGCCCTTCTCGTGCTCGTTCTCGTTCTCGGAATCGGGCTCGTAGCCCCGGACGCGGCCCTCCGCGTGATGGCGGTCGAGCACGTCGTCGGCCGGGCAGCGGCCCCGCGCGACATAACGCTCGGCGTACGCGGCCACCGCGTCCCGCACCTCGTCGCTCGCGCCCATCCGGGGCAGCGCGTCGACGGCGGCCGCGAAACAGGCCGCCGCGGCCTCGCGCAGCTCCGGATCGGCAAGGCCGTGCCGGGCGGCGTCCAGATACAGCGGGCTGCGCGGCGCCGCGGGCGCCCCGGGCGGGCAGGCGCGCTCGGCCAGCGGCTTGACCGTGCGATAGGCCGTCTCGGCCGCCTGCGGATCGTCGAACAGCGCGCTCGTCACGGCGAGCGGCACGATCCAGCCGTCCTCGCCCGGCTGCGCGTCGACCATCCGCAGCTCCAGGTGGCCGCGTGGGCGTACGGGCGGGAAGAGGGTCGTCAGGTGGTAGTCGAGGTCATCGCGCGTGGGCGGGCGCGGGGAGCCGGAACGCGCCCAGGCGCGGAAGGTCAGCCCTTCCGGGGCGGCCCAGTCCACGTCGTCGGCGTCGTCCTCCTGCGCCTTGACGCACATCACCGGCGCGTCCAGGGCGTGCCGCGTCCAGGCCGCCCGCGGTTCCGCGTCCAGCGGCGGCGCGGCGGACGTGCCCGGGTCGATGGCGGCCCACACCGCCTGCCGGGTGGAGCGCCAGCCGGTGGCACGGCCGTCCTGGAGCGGCGAGTTGGCGAACGCGGCGACGAGGACGGCGCCGAGCAGATGCGCGAGCCGCCAGCGCCGACCGTAGCCGAGCGGCCCCGGCTCCTCGTGCCCCGCGTCCAGACAGATCTGCACGGACGCGGTGGAGCACATCATGCGCCGCCCCGCCGGGCCCGCGCGGTCGAGATACGACTCCATCGCGTCATAGCGCGGACGGTGCAGGATGCGGGTCGGCGGGCGCCACGGATCGGCGCCCATGCCGGTGAGCGTCAGATTCAGGGATTCCAGTCGGTCGCGTAGGACGGACAGATCGGCCGACACGGCCGATACGCACTCCATGAGCGAGGCGGCGGGGAGCGAGCTGAGCTCTAGCTGGCCGCCCGGTTCGACGGTGATCAGGGAGTGCAGGGGCAGGGCCCGCAGTGCGGCGTAAGCCGCTTCGAGGCGGGCGGGGGAGATGGGGACTCGGAGCCGGTGCGGCTCGTGGATCAGCCATTCCAGTTCGACACCGGTGGCGCGGGGTGGTCCGGTCTTGAAGCAGATGCCGCTGACCAGCGCCTCCGCCTCGGCCTCGGATACCGCGGTGCCGTACTTCGCGCGGTAGGTCGTACAGTCGCCCTCTGGCATGCAGGGGTCCTCCTGTTCACAGTTCCGCCTGGTCCGGCGGTTGCGGACCACCCCGGTCAACTCGATATGGGGTGGACCGAGTTGGTCTTGAGCCGGAATGCTCCGTCCCACCCAAGACCTTGTCGGCCGTTCGCACAAGAGTGCCCCTGGGGTCGAGTCGGCGCCAGGGAATTCTGTTGCGGCGGACGATGCGAACCGCTCACCATGCGTTCATGTACGAGTCGGGGGACAGGCATGTACGAGTCGGGGTACGGACGGGGGAGCGAGCATGAGTGCCCGCCTGCGCGGGATCGCGCAGCAGACCGAGGAGATCGTCGCGGCGGGCCGGTATGTCTCTGCCGGTGGCCGCGATGTGGCGATCGCGCACTGGGTGGACGCCGCGCGCTCCGGCACGCGGTTGTTCGGACCCGCCGCGGTGCGCGTGACGCCGCCCGAGCCGATCTCCACGGTAGTCGAGGTCACGGCCGAGAGCAGCTTGGAGGCGGCGCGCAGGCTCACCACCAGGGAGAACACCCCGGTGGCCGTCCTGAACTTCTCCTCCGCGCGCAATCCCGGCGGCGGCTATCTGAACGGGGCCCAGGCCCAGGAAGAGGCGCTGTGCCGCGCCTCCGCGCTGTACACGTGCGTGCGGTCGGCCCGGGAGTTCTACGACCACCACCGGGCCCACCGCGACCCGTTCTACAGCGACCGCGTCATCCACTCCCCGGCCGTCCCGGTCTTCCGCGACGACCGCGGACGGCTGCTCGACGAGGCGTACACCGTCGGCTTCCTGACCTCGGCGGCACCGAACGCGGGAGTCGTCAGACGGCAGACACCCGAGCGCGCCGGGCAGCTGCCCGACGCCCTGCTCGGCCGCGCCGAGCGGGTCCTGGAGACCGCCGTGGCCTGCGGCTACCGGCGGCTTGTGCTCGGCGCGTGGGGCTGCGGGGTCTTCCAGAACGACCCGGTGGACGTGGCGGACGCGTTCCGCGTGCAGCTCGATGAAGGCGGCCGGTTCCACGGGGCCTTCGAGCACATCGTCTTCGGGGTGCTCGACCGCACGCGCGGCGCGGTGACGCGGGCCGCCTTCGAGGAGGCGTTCGGCAAGGGATTCCAGGGCGCCGCTCAGCGCCAGCCGTAGCGCTCCTGGAGCCGCCGCACGACCAGGTTGAACCGCATCCGGTCGATGGCGCACGCCTCGCGCCGCATGCCCTTCTCGTGCACCCGGAGCACCCGGTCGATGTCGACCCAGGAATCACGGCCCTCGCGGTCCCACGGACCGCTGCCGATCGGCACCCACTCCCTGTCGCCGTCGTGCCGCTTGCTGGACAGCTGCACGGCGAGCAGCGTGCCGCGCGCCTCGCGGGCGACGACGAGAACGGGACGGTCCTTGCCCCGCCCGTCGTTCTCCTCGTACGGCACCCACGTCCAGACGATCTCGCCGGGGTCGGGATCGCCGTCATGGGCAGGGGCGTACGCCGTCTGCACCCGGCCCACCTCGCCGGGCTCGGCCTCGGTGGTGGCGGTGCGGCCTGCGCGGCCGGGGTTCGCGGACATCCGCGGGTCATCAATGTCGGCAGTCACGCGGGCCACCGTAGAGCCTGTCTGGCCCAACCCGCAGGGCGGGTCCGCCCGATGACCCGCAGGCTCGGTCCATGGCGCCACCTCGACACCTTCCTCGCGCACGGGTCATCGCCCTGCTGGCCCTGTGCGGCACGGCACTTGCCGCGACGCTGCCTCCCCCCGTCGCCCCCTCCGCC
>NZ_SRIC01000224.1 GCF_004684775.1 Streptomyces sp. MZ04 | reverse complement strand
GGAGGCGGCGGGAGCGTGCGGCGGGGCATGAGCCAGAACAGTACCTTCGGGCTGAGCAGGCCCTTCGTGAGGCCCCTCACGCCATCCGCGTGGCCTCTCACGCCACGCGCGTGGCCCCCGCGAACGGCATCTGGCTGATCGGTGCGAAGCGCACCGGCGCGCTCGGGTTCGGCGCGTGGATCATCTGTCCGTTGCCGACGTAGATGCCGACGTGACTGATGCCCTGGTAGAAGAAGACCAGGTCTCCCGGCTGCAGTTGGGAGCGCGGGATCCGATTGCCCGCGGCGATCTGCGCGTATGTCGTCCGGGGAATGGAGACTCCCGCGGCGCGGTACGCGGCCTGGGTGAGCCCCGAGCAGTCGAAGGCGTTGGGACCGGTGGCGCCCCATACGTAAGGGCTGCCGAGCGCCTCGTAGGCGTAGGAGACGGCCGTCGACGCGCGGGCGTTGGGCGCCTTCGCCGGGGCGTCCAGGGCGGCGTCGTGGCCGGCGGCGCGGGAGGCCCTGTCCTGATCGCCGTCGCCCGCGAGCCGCGCACGCTGTTCGGCGGTCAGCCGGGCGAGCAGCCGCTTGGCCGCGTCCAGCTTTCCGTTGACCGTCTTCTTGTGCTTCTTCAGCTCCGCCTGGCGGGACTCGAGGCGGTCGAGCGTTCCGTCGGCCTCGCTGTGCAGCTGGTCGATCTCCTGGATCTGCTTGCGTACGCCGCTGACGGCCGAGGCCTGGCGGCTGCCCGCACGGTCGGCGAGCGCGGCGCGCTCCAGGAACTGGTCGGGTTCGGAGGACAGCGCGAGTTGGACGGCCGGATCGATGCCGCCGCTGCGGTACTGCGCCGCGGCGATCGAACCGAGGCCCTCGCGCGCGGAGTTGAGCTTCTCCGCCTTGCGGGCCGCCTCGTCGCGCAACTCGCCCAGGGACTCCTCGGCGTTGTCCGCCTTCTCCTTGGCGCCGTTGTACTTCTCGGTGGCGATCTCCGCCTCGCGGTAGAGCGCGTCGACCTTGGACTTCACCTCGGCCGGGCTGAGCCGGGGCTCCGCGTGGCCCGTCCCGTCGAAGGCGGTCGCCGTGGCGGCCCCGGCGAGGGCGAGGGTGGCGGCGGTGCGGGCCGTACCGCCGTTGAGCGCGCGCTGTCTGGGCTTGCGGTGAGCTGCCACGAAGGGGCTCCTTAGGGTCCGGCGGCGGCCCGCACAGGGGGAGCGGACCGCCGCCGGTTTCTCGGCGGTGGTGTCCGACTGCCGCCCCTGGTCCGGGCGGCGGTGGGGAGCCGGTCACCTGACGAAGGACGCTAAACCTGACCGTCACGGGTTGGTGACGGAATGTACGCAACTGACGGAAGTGCTCCGGCCGGTGACTGTTTGTGGCCGCGCGCATCGCGTGGCCGCGCTGCCTTCGCACAGGCCCCTGACCGATGCGGCGCTTGTGGCCCACCTGGGTGCCGAGCGGTGGTAAGGCCCCGGCTAGGCTCCGGCTCATGGACGTACTCACCCATGTCTTCGTCGGCCTGCACATCATCGGTATCGCCTCCCTGCTGGGCGGTTTCCTCACCCAGATGAAGCAGATGGGCCAGGGCACGGCCCGTTTCACCCCGGCGATGCTGCACGGCGCGCTGACCATGCTGGTCACGGGCGTGATCCTGGTGGGCCTCAACCAGGCGGACGACAACCCGGTCAACAACCTCAAGATCGGCATCAAGATGGCCGTCTTGATCGTGATCCTCGCGCTGGTCTATATGAAGCGGGACGAGGAGAAGGTCGACAAGGGCATGTTCGGTGCGGTGGGCCTGCTGACCACGGCGAACATCTTCATCGCGGTGCTCTGGACCTGAGTCCGGATATCCAACCGACGTACTACGCGCGCGTGGCCCGCATCCCCGAGAGGATGCGGGCCGCGCGCGCGTAGTACGTGAAGAGGTCGATCAGGCGGGGCGGACCACGCTGTGGATCGGCATGTAGTAGATCGACTCGGTGCGGACGTTCGCGCCCGGCTTCGGGGCGTGGATCATCTGGCCGTTGCCGATGTAGATGCCGACGTGGCTGATGTCGTCGTAGAAGAACACCAGGTCACCCGGCTTGGCGTCGGCGGTCTTCACCGTCGTGCCGACCTTCACCTGGTCCCATGTGGTGCGCGGTAGGGAGATGCCCGCGGCCTTCCAGGCGTCCTGGGTGAGCCCGGAGCAGTCGTAGGAGTCGGGGCCCGTGGCGCCCCACACGTACGGCTTGCCGATCTGTGCCTCCGCGAAGTCGATGACCTTCGCGGCCTTCGTCGCGTAGCCGCTGTCGGTGTCCCCGGTGCCGGTGCCGGTGCCGGTGTCCGGGGTCTCCGTGTTGTCGCCGGTGCCGCCGGTCCCGTCGTTCTGCTGCTCTTCCTCGCGCTCCTTGGCGGCCGCCTCTTCCGCCGCCTTGCGCTTGGCCTCCGCCTCGGCCTCCTGCTTGCGGGCCAGCTCGGCGGCCTTGCGCTTGGCCTCTTCTTCCTTCTTCTTCTCGATCGCCGCGAGCCGCGCCTTCTCCTCGGCGGTCAGCTCCGAGAGCAGCGTCCGGGCCTTCGTCAGCTTCTCCTGGACGGTCCTCTTGCTCGTCTTCAGGTCGTCCCGGGAATCGCTCAGCGTCTCCAGGGACTTCGCGGCCTTCGTGCGCTGCTTCGTCGCCGACGCCTGCTGCGTCTGGTAGTCGTCGACGGCCTTCTTCTGGCGCTCGGTCAGCCGGTCCGAGAGGTGGTTCTGGTCGAAGTACCCCTGCGGGTCCTCGGCGAGCATCATCGTGGCGGTCTCGGACACGGCGCCGGTGCGGTACTGGGCCGCGGCGAACGAGCCGAGCTCCTGGCGGGCCTCGTTCAGCTTGTCCGTGCGCTGGGCCACGTCGTCCAGAAGGGTGTCGACCTTCTTGCGCTGCTTCTCGGTGCGCTCCTTGGCCGAGTTGTACTTCTGGGTGGCGACGCCCGCCTGCTGGTAGAGGTCGTCGACCTTCTTCTGGACCTCTTCGAGGCTGGGCTTCTGCGGCGCGGAGGGGGCCGCTTGGGCGCTCTGCGACAGGAGGGCCACGGAGGTGAGGGCCGCCGTCGTGATGCCGATGGCGGGAGTGGTGCGTATTCCGGCAATGCGGGTCCGCGGCTTGCGGTGCGACGCCAAGGGAGGCGACTCCTTCCGTAGACCGCCTACCGGGTTAGCTGTCGGGTTCGGGCGGATGATCCGGAAGGTTGCCCTACAGTCCCGTACTTCGTACGGGACCGATTCACCCCAAGGTCTTGGTGGGTCCCCGGCTCCGAGGAGATCGGACTCGGCGGAGGCAACCCGTTCCCGGCGGGGTTCGCCGGTGGGAGTACGAGCAGCCCGCGGAGCACGCTAGCCAACTCGTGTGCTCCGTGTGAAGGTTGATGTTCGATATGCCCGATACATTTTCGTGACTTTACGAAGCTCTTGACGCGGGCACGCCCTGCCGTAGCGGAGTGTCACCGTCCGCGGGCGGGGCGTAGGCAGAGGGACCTGGCCGGAACCCGGGGCGGGTTGTCAGTGGGGCGGCCTAGACTCGGGAGGCGATGAGCAGCCTCTTTGATGACAGCTTCCTGGCGGACCTCCAGCCCTCGCGGGCATCGGAGGGGGAGCCCCCGCCGCCGCCCGAGGACAGTGCTCCGGAGCCCATTCCGGATGATCTGTTCGACGGGAAGTTCGACGCGCCCACACCCCGGGAAGCGCACTACCGCGATGGTGCGCCGCGGCCGGTGATCGACCCGGCGGCGCTGCTCGACGGGTTGAACGAGAACCAGCGCGCGGCCGTCGTGCACGCGGACTCCCCGCTGCTCATCGTCGCCGGTGCCGGCTCCGGCAAGACCCGGGTCCTGACCCACCGCATCGCGCATCTGCTCGCCGAGCGGCACGTGCACCCGGGACAGATCCTGGCGATCACGTTCACGAACAAGGCCGCGGGCGAGATGAAGGAGCGCGTCGAGCAGCTCGTCGGGCCGCGTGCGAACGCGATGTGGGTGTCGACCTTCCACAGCGCGTGCGTTCGCATCCTGCGCCGCGAGTCGAAGAAGCTGGGCTTCACCTCCTCCTTCTCGATCTACGACGCCGCCGACTCCAAGCGGCTCATGGCGCTGGTCTGCCGTGACCTGGACATCGACCCGAAGAAGTTCCCGCCGAAGTCCTTCAGCGCCAAGATCTCGAACCTGAAGAACGAGCTGATCGACGAGGAGACCTTCGCGGGCCAGGCCGCCGACGGCTTCGAGAAGACCCTCGCCCAGGCCTATGCGATGTACCAGTCGCGCCTGCGCGAGGCGAACGCGCTCGACTTCGACGACCTGATCATGACGACGGTCCACATGTTCCGCGCGTTCCCGGACGTGGCCGAGCACTACAGGCGCCGCTTCCGGCACGTGATGGTCGACGAGTACCAGGACACCAACCACGCGCAGTACGCCCTCGTGCGCGAGCTGGTCGGCCCCTCCGGAGGCGAGGGCAGTGATGTCGGCGAACCCGCCGAGCTCTGTGTCGTGGGTGACGCGGACCAGTCGATCTACGCCTTCCGCGGCGCCACGATCCGCAACATCCTCCAGTTCGAGGAGGACTACCCGAACGCGACGACGATCCTCCTGGAGCAGAACTACCGCTCCACGCAGACGATCCTGACCGCCGCCAACGCGGTCATCGAGCGCAACGAGAGCCGCCGCCCCAAGAACCTGTGGACCAACGCGGGCGCGGGCGCGCGCATCACCGGCTATGTCGCCGACACCGAGCACGACGAGGCGCAGTTCGTCGCCGACGAGATCGACCGGCTCACCGACGCGGGCGACGCGAAGGCCGGGGACGTCGCGATCTTCTACCGGACGAACGCGCAGTCGCGTGTCTTCGAAGAGATCTTCATCCGCGTCGGCCTGCCCTACAAGGTCGTCGGCGGCGTCCGCTTCTACGAGCGCAAGGAGGTCCGGGACGTCCTCGCGTATCTGCGCGTGCTCGCCAATCCGGAGGACTCCGTACCGCTGCGGCGCATTCTCAACGTACCCAAGAGGGGCATCGGCGACCGCGCGGAGGCGATGATCGACGCGCTCTCGCAGCGCGAGAAGATCTCCTTCCCGCAGGCCCTGAAGCGCGTCGACGAGGCGTACGGAATGGCGGCCCGCTCGGCGAACGCCGTCAAGCGTTTCAACACGCTGATGGAGGAGCTGCGGACCATCGTCGAGTCCGGCGCGGGCCCGGCCGTCGTCCTCGAGGCCGTGCTCGAACGGACCGGCTATCTGGCCGAGTTGCAGGCATCGACCGACCCCCAGGACGAGACGCGCATCGAGAACCTCCAGGAACTCGCCGCCGTGGCCCTGGAGTTCGAGCAGGACAGCGGTGAGGGGGAGGGGGAAGGCGAGACAGCCGGTGTCGCCGGTTCGCTCTCGGAGTTCCTGGAGCGGGTCGCGCTCGTCGCCGACTCCGACCAGATCCCCGACGAGGAGGACGACGGCTCCGGAGTCATCACGCTGATGACCCTGCACACCGCCAAGGGCCTGGAGTTCCCCGTCGTCTTCCTGACCGGCATGGAGGACGGCGTCTTCCCGCACATGCGCTCCCTCGGCCAGGTCAAGGAGCTGGAGGAGGAGCGGCGCCTCGCGTACGTGGGCATCACGCGCGCGCGGGAGCGGCTGTATCTGACGCGGTCCTCGATGCGCAGCGCCTGGGGCCAGCCCTCGTACAACCCGCCCTCGCGCTTCCTGGAGGAGATCCCGGACGCCCATCTCGACTGGAAGCGGACGGGGTCCGTCGGCGCGCCGGCGTCCTCCGGACCCGCGGCCGGAATCGCCTCGTCCTTGTCGTCGTCGCGCTCGCGCGCCGGGGGCGCGCAGGGCTTCGCCACGCGTCGCGCCTCCGAGAAGCCGGTGGTCTCGCTGGCGGTCGGGGACCGGGTGACGCACGACCAGTTCGGCCTCGGGACCGTGGTCGGAGTGAAGGGCTCGGGCGCGAACGCCGAGGCGACGGTGGACTTCGGAGAGCCGAAGCCGAAGCGCCTGCTGCTGCGGTACGCGCCGGTGGAGAAGCTGTAGCGCCAGGGGCGGCGGCCGGAGAACATCGGGTCGCCGCCGCGGGGCGCGGCCGGAGTTACGTCGGGTCGAGGTCGTGGCTGCGCAGCCACGGCAGCGGGTCGATCGCCGAGCCGCCGCCGGGGCGCACCTCGAAGTGCAGGTGCGGTCCTGTGGAGTTGCCGGAGTTCCCGGAGAAGGCGATGACGTCGCCCGCCTTGACGGGGCCGCTGGAGATCTTGTGCGTGGAGAGGTGGCAGTACCACGTCTCCGTGCCGTCCTTGGCGGTCACGATCGCCATGTTTCCGTAGGCGCTGTTCCACTTCGTGGAGACGGTGCCGTCGGTGGCGGCCATCACTTCGGTGCCGTACGACACGGGGAAGTCGATGCCGGAGTGCTGGGACATCCAGTTGATGCCCGCCTGGCCGTAATAGGCGCTCAGCCCCTGCTGCTTGACCGGCAGCGCGAACTTGGGGCGCAGGCGCTCCTTGCGCGCGGCTTCCTCGACGGCCTTCTTCTCGGCGGCCACCTTCTGCGCCTTGAGGTCGATGCGTTCCTGGGTGCGGCTGGCCCGGTCCGCGAAGTCGTCCGCGTCCGCCGAGAGGTTCTCCAGCTGCGTGTCGAGCTTGTTGTTCGCGGCGGACGGCTTCACCGACGTCGGGTCCGGGGCCGTGGCGGCCTGGGTCTCCTTGCCGTCGTCGCCGCCGAAGTTGCTCACGGAGGCGGCGGCGATCCCGGCGACGCCCATCACACAGGCCGAGGGCACGGCCACCGTGAGCAGGGCGGAACGCTTGGCGGGGGTGCGGCGGCGGGTCCGCGAACGGGAGGCGCGGGAGCGGTCCATGACCGGCGGCTCATCGTCGGCGTCGTCGCGTCCGAAGATCGGCTCGATCGGACCGAGCGGCTCCGCGGCCGCCTCGTCCGGGGTGAACTCGTGTTCGGCGGGGGCGGGTTGGGCGTACGGATCGGATAGATCGGACGCATAGGGCGCGACGGGGGCGTCGGCCGCGTACGCCGCGTGCTCGTAGGCCTCGGCGGGCGCGTACGGATCCGGGGTTCCGTGCTCTTCGACGAGCGCGGTCACATGCGTCTCGGTCGCCCCGTACGTCTCGTGTGTCCCGGTTGCTCCGTACGCCGCCTCGTGGCCGCCGGAGTTCCACGCGGTCGCGTCGTACGCCCCGGTGTCGAAGGACTGCGCCTCCCACTGGCCGGTCTGCTGCGGCTGGTTCCAGGCGCTGGTGTCCCACTGGCCACTGGCGTCGGGGCCCGGCTGGGCGGGGATGTCCGCGGCGAGCGTCTGGTAACTGCCGGTCGACCAGGCGGCGCTGGTGTCGTAGCTGCCCGTCTCGTAGCCGCTCGCGTCGTACGCGACCTGGTGCTGCGCGGCGTAGGGGTCGTAGCCGACTGTCTGGTGTGTGCCCGTGGTTGACCATTGGCCGGTGTCGTACTGACTGCCGGGCATGTCGCCGAAGAGCGGGTCGGAGGCGAAACTTCCGGTGCCGGGACTCGCCGTGTCGTAGCCGCCGGTGGTGGTGAACGAGCCGGTGGAGTAGCCGTCGTACCCGGTGTAGCCGCCGTGCTGCGTGCCCTGGTCGTACGACGCATAGGGCGCGTAGTCGGCGGGTGCCGAGGCGGGGGGAGTGGAGGTCCCCGACGGGTGACGGTCGTTCACCAACTTCTCTTTCGCCTCGGCAGCAGGGGGCAGAGCAGTGCGGTGACTGTACCCGGCGGTACGCGGGCGCGACAATCTTCGGCAGGTTTCCCGATCTCAGGAAACGGGCATTCGGCCGCCTTTCGGCGGACTGTGGGCACAGCTTTGGCCTTGCGTTCGAGAAGCGTTCGACGAATCCACCGTCTCCTACGCCACCGTCAGTCCGTTCAGCTCGCCCGTGCCGCGAGTTCCCGTGGCCGGCTGGTCGATGGCCTGGCGGATTCCGGCGGCGACCGCGGGATGCACGGGCAGGGCGAGGTGGCCGATTCCGGAGACGCGTACGTTCTGCGCGTTCAGGTCGGGATGGTCGATGCAGGCCGTTTCCAGGGGAACCATCAGCTGGTCCAGGTCGCTCCAGAAGCTCACGAAACGCGTGCGGCACTCCGGCGCGGGTTCGCGCAACTCCTCGATCACATCTGAGCCGGGGCGCATCTGGCGCACGATCGGGTGCGCGTCGGCCAGCGGCACCACCCGTGTGCCCGAGTGCGGCGTGCCGAGGGTGACCAGCGTGCGTACGCGCTTGTCGCCGCCCAGGCGCTGCGCGTAATAGCGGGCGATCAGACCGCCGAGGCTGTGGCCCACGATGTCGACCCGGTCGTGGCCCGTGCGCTCGCAGATCTCCGCTATGTGGCGGCCGAGCAACTCGGCGGCGGTGCGGATGTCGCACGTGAGGGGGGAGTAGTTGAGGGACTCCACGTGCCGGCGGCCGTGCTGGGCCAGTGCGCGGCGGAGCAGGACGAAGACGGAGCGGTTGTCGATGAAGCCGTGCAGCAGGACGACCGGCGGCCTGCTCTCGGTGGGGAGCCGGGGGGCTTCGGAGGGTGACGGCGCGGGGACGGTCCTGCGTTCCGGCGTGATGCCCGAGGGGTAGAGGAGGAGGTGCCCGGTGAGGATCGCCAGCTCGAGTGCGGTCGCTTTCAGCAGGGTCAGGGAGAGTCCCGCCAGTCTGGCGGGGAGCAGAGCGCAGAGCGGGCGAAAGGGCAGGACCCTCGTGACGGTCATGGTCGACCTCCCGGTCGGCACGCGGGAGGACGGCTCTGTCCCCCGTGTGCCCGTAGCGGGGAGGCGCGGCGGAGGGCGGGCGGCGGTGCGTGGCCGGCGCCGGTGGCGTGCCCACCGGCGGCGCGATCGCCGATGCGCCGCATCACCACGCCGCGCGGCTGACTGCGCGGTGGTGCGGCGCCCTCTTTGCGGCTCCCCTTGCGCCGTCCCGGATGCGGTCCGTATACCGCTGGATACGGGAGTGGCGCGCAGCGAACGTGTCCCATCGTGTGATTTCCCCCTCGCTCTCCACCGTGAAACTGCCGGGTGAGAGATGCTGGAGATAACGTTCGTTCACTTCCCCGGCCGGTGCGGCACGGGGTGCCAGTGCTCGGACAGATGGATATCGGTACATGGAGGCAGTGATGGGTGTGGCAGCCGGTCCGATCCGCGTGGTGGTCGCCAAGCCGGGTCTCGACGGTCATGATCGCGGGGCCAAGGTGATCGCGCGGGCACTGCGTGACGCCGGTATGGAGGTCATCTACACCGGGCTGCACCAGACGCCCGAGCAGGTCGTGGACACCGCGATCCAGGAGGACGCCGACGCGATCGGTCTGTCCATCCTCTCTGGCGCGCACAACACGCTCTTCGCGCGCGTGATCGAGCTCCTCAAGGAGCGCGACGCGCAGGACATCAAGGTCTTCGGCGGCGGCATCATCCCCGAGGACGACATCGCCCCGCTCAAGGAGAAGGGCGTCGCGGAGATCTTCACGCCCGGGGCGACGACGGCTTCGATCGTGGACTGGGTCCGGGCGAACGTGCGGCAGCCTGCGGGCGCCTGAGCGGTTCGCCTCCGCGGGGGCGGAGGCGGGGGTGCCGGTGGTCATGGCGCCCCCGGTTTTGCTTGCCCTGGCGACTCCGGGATCGGCGGTGCGGCTGATGCCGAGATTGCCTGTCCCGGCGTTCCCGGCGCCGTCTGCTCCGGTGTTCCCGGGCCCGCTGCCGGCGCCGTGTCCCGTGGCGTACGCGGCTCTACCCCCAGTTCCGCCCGCATCGCCGCGCGCAGGCGCAACGTGCTGACCAGGCGTTGGAACGCCTCCGACCAGTAGCCGCCCGCGCCGGGCGAAGCGTCCTCCGGCTCGTCCGGGATCGCGGTGAGCACGTCGAGCCTGACCGCCTCCGCCGGGTCCAGGCAGCGCTCCGCCAAGCCCATCACGCCGCTGAAGCTCCACGGATAACTCCCCGCGTCCCGCGCGATGTTCAACGCGTCCACCACGGCCCGCCCCAGGGGCTCCGACCAGGGCACCGCGCAGACACCGAGCAGCTGGAACGCCTCCGAGAGGCCGTGCGCCGCGATGAACCCCGCGACCCAGTCGGCCCGTTCCCCGGTGGGCAGCGAGGCCAGGAGTTTCGCGCGCTCGGCGAGCGATGCCGCGCCCGGTCCCGCCGCGTCGGGCGAGGCGGGGGCGCCGAGCAGCGCGCGGGACCAGGTCGCGTCGCGCTGCCGCACGGCGGCCCGGCACCACGCCGCGTGCAGCTCGCTCCGCCAGTCGTCGGCCACGGGCAGCGCCACGATGTCGGCGGGGGCGCGGCCGCCGAGGCGCGACGGCCAGCAGGAGAGCGGGGTCGCCTCGACCAACTGGCCCAGCCACCAGGACCGTTCGCCCCGGCCTGCGGGCGGCTTGGGGACGACGCCGTCGCGCTCCATGCCCGCGTCGCACTCGTGGGGGGCCTCGACCGTGAGCGTCGGCGTGCTCTTCGTTCCGTTCGCGTGGTCGATGGCCACACAGGAAGCGGCCCGGTCCGCCATCCGTGCGGCGAGGGCGGACGAGGGGAGCGCGGAGAGCAGCTCGGCCGCCGTGGCGCGGACGTTGCGACTGCGGTCGGCGAGTGCCTGTTCCAGGAACGGCTCGTCGGCTGCGCAGAGCCCCGTACGCAGGGAGTCGAGGAACATCAGGCGGTCCTCCGCCCGTTCCGTGCCCCACGTGGTGGCGAGCAGGTCCCGCGCGGCGGCCGCGTCGTGGGCCCGCACCGAGGCGAGCAGGGCGACGCGCTCGGCGAACAGGCCCTCCTCCCACAGCTGTCGGACCCGCGCCGTCTCCTCCGGGGCGGGCAGGGCCACGCCGCCGCCCGGAGTGGAGCGCAGCGCGAACTTCCAGTCGGGGTTGAGCCGTGCGAGCCACAGCGCGCGCGGGCCCGCGAAGGCGAGGGCCTGCGGCCGGAGATCCGTGCGCCCACGGGCCGCGTTCAGGAGCGCGGGCAGCAGCTCCGGGGGCGCCGCGAAGCCGCGTTCGTTGGCCAACGCCAGCCACTGCGGCAGCAGTTCCATGAGATCGGGCACCGCACCGCGGCGTCCCCCGCTGCCCGCGCCGGGATGGTCGGTGAGCAGGGTGGCAAGGCGGCGCCGGGCTGTGGGCGGCACGATGGGCCTGGGGTCCTCGGCGGCGAGCTCGGGCGGTGCGGCGGCGGGCGCGGGGCGCAGGCCCGCTCTGCGCCGGACGGTCTGCACGGCGGCCGCGTCCAGGAGGGCGGCCGGGGCGTCCTTGCCCGGTGTCCGTACGGGGGGTGTGCGGCGGTCGGTGCCGAGGAGGGCGGCGGTCACCAGCTCCTCCCAGGGGGTGGCGGCGGCCTCGTCGAGCGGGGTGGTGCCGGTCATGAGGTCCCTTCTTTTGAAGTACGCGCCTTTGAAATGCGTGCCTTTGAAATGCGTGCCTTTGGAGTACGTGATGCTGCGGCGGCGCGAGGTGAGCTCAGCACAGCGGCACCGCTTCTCCTGATCCTTGAGGCCAGGCCGTCAGGGGAGTGAAGCCCTGATGACCACATTCGCCGAAGACCGTCACCGGAGCGCCTCCGGAGAGTGCGATCAGGCGCCACAGCCCAGGTCTGGACGTCGCGGACGCAGTGACGGGCAGCGCCAGACCGCCTTCCTCGTCGGCCAGTTGCCAGCCGTCCACGTGCGGGGTCGGTATCACCTCGCGCAGCGTCACGGGCCAGGAGTCCAGCCACGGATCCAGCCGCAGCGCTTCTCCGTAGCGGGACGTCGCCTGCGCCGTGCCCACACCGGGCGGCCGGGCGGCGGTGGGCGCCGGCGGCGCGAACTGCTCGCCCAGGTCCGTGCGCAGCTGCCCGGCGCCCGGGTGCGCGGTCAGCTCGGCGTCCAGCGCCAGGCCGACCGGAAGCGAGAGCGCCGGGGCGCGGCCCGCGGCCCCGTACGAGAGGAGCAGGGCCGTGCGGCCGCTCTCCGTGCCCTGCAGCCAGATGCGGCGGGTGGTGAGCTTGCTGTCCGCCCTGTCGTACTGCGCGAGCACCAGCCAGTGGTCCCGCACCGGTGGGCCCTGCGCGGGCGTGGGCAGACCCACACGGGAGCGGACGGTGCCGGCCAGCGCGTCCGGCAGCCGCTCACGGTGCAGCCAGCCCTGGTCGAGGAGGTGCAGCAGCGCGCACTCCTCCAGCATCCGCACCGGCCAGCCGGGCCCGGAGGACGGTATGGCCCCCAACTCCCGCACGCGCGCGGCAAGTCCGGGCGCCTGCGCGTCGACCATCCGGGCCGCCGTCTCCTCCCACAGTCCGTACCCCGCCTGTTCGGCGGCCGCTATGCCGCCGCGCAGCAGATCGGAGAGGCGCTGCTCCAGCTCCGTCGCCCCCGCCGTGACCCGCTCGGCCCGCCGCTCCGCCCTGCGCCGCGCGGCCTCGGGATCGGCGGGCGCCGACGGGCCCGGCTCCGCGGCCGGGCCCTGCTTCGACTCCGCTCCTCTACGGCGCGCCGAGAGCCACTCCCGCGCCCATTCCGGCGGCTGAGCATCGGGCACCCTTCCATCCGCCCCCGTCCAGAGCAGCAGCAGCCCGAGCGCGTGCTTGCACGGGAACTTGCGGCTCGGACAACTGCACTTGTACGCCGGTCCCGCCGATCCGGTGATGTCTGCGATGTCCACGACTGTCTGATACGGCTTGCTGCCGCTGCCCTTGCACAGCCCCCACACAGCCCCCTCGCCCGAACTGCCTGCCTCCGACCACGGCCCGGCGATGCCGAGCCTGCTTCCCGCCTTGCGTGACGGGGTATCAGGCGCCAGTGCCAGCACCTGATCCGCCGTCCAGCGCACCCCCTGCTGAGTCATGTCTTCGACGGTAGGTCCCGCCACTGACAATCGACCTGACGCCCGGTATCCATGCAGGTCAGAGGCGTTCGGAGGTCGATTGTCAGTGGCGTGGTGCACCGTTGGAAACACATCCGGGCCAGACGCGTCCGGACGAGCTGGAGGGGGATCGCTCCATGACCGTTTCCGTCGACGAGACGACGACCGGCAACCAGCGGGCGGAGGTGCTGCGGCCGCACGCCGAGCACGCCTTCGCGGCCGAACTCGCCGCGCTGGCCGCGCAGGACGACCGGACCCGGCCCACCCGCTGGCGGCTTTCGCCCTGGGCCGTCGCGACGTATCTTCTCGGCGGCACGCTGCCGGACGGAACAGTGATCACGCCGAAGTACGTGGGTCCGCGCCGCATCGTCGAGGTCGCCGTCAGCACCCTCGCCACCGACCGGGCGCTGCTGCTGCTCGGCGTGCCCGGCACGGCGAAGACATGGGTGTCCGAGCATCTGGCGGCGGCCGTCAGCGGGGACTCGACGCTGCTCGTGCAGGGCACGGCCGGCACGCCGGAAGAGGCGATCCGCTACGGCTGGAACTACGCGCAGCTGCTCGCGCACGGCCCCAGCCGCGACGCGCTTGTGCCGAGCCCCGTCATGCGGGCCATGGCCGACGGCATGACGGCGCGGGTCGAGGAGCTGACCCGTATCCCCGCCGACGTACAGGACTCACTGATCACGATCCTGTCGGAAAAGACCCTGCCCATACCGGAGTTGGGGCAGGAAGTGCAGGCAGTGCGCGGCTTCAACCTCATCGCCACCGCCAACAACCGCGACCGCGGGGTCAACGACCTGTCGAGCGCGCTGCGCCGCCGCTTCAACACGGTCGTCCTGCCGCTGCCGGAGAGCGCGGACGCGGAGGTCGACATCGTCTCGCGCCGCGTCG
This sequence comes from Streptomyces sp. MZ04, assembly GCF_004684775.1. Lineage (GTDB taxonomy): Bacteria > Actinomycetota > Actinomycetes > Streptomycetales > Streptomycetaceae > Streptomyces. Next base: position 478 of record NZ_SRIC01000224.1, on the reverse strand, counting down.
ACCAGATCGGGCGCGCGCTCGATCTGCCGGCCGGGCCCGACGGGATCGACGAGATACGCCGCGTCGTCACCGTCTTCCGCGAGCTGCGGGACGGCGTCACGGCCGACGGGCGTACGAAGGTGAAGTCGCCCAGCGGCACGCTCTCGACGGCCGAGGCGATCTCCGTGGTCACCAACGGCCTTGCCCTGGCGGCCCACTTCGGGGACGGGGTGCTGCGGCCGGGCGATGTCGCCGCGGGCATCCTCGGCGCGGTCGTCCGTGACCCGGCGGCGGACCGGGTGATCTGGCAGGAGTACTTGGAGGCGGTGGTCCGTGAGCGCGACGGCTGGAAGGACTTCTACCGCGCGTGCCGCGAGGTGAGTGTGTGACGGACGTCGGAGGGACCGGCGTGGGAGGGGGTGCGGACATGAGTGACGAGACACGCGGGGACGTGGAGCCGGGCGGGGGAACGGAGTTGGGGACAGAGACGGCGCGGGGG
>NZ_SRIC01000223.1 GCF_004684775.1 Streptomyces sp. MZ04 | reverse complement strand
CCCCCACACCCCCCACTCGAAGCGATGTGATGACAGTGCACACCTCCACCCGCCGCCGTACGGCGCTCGCGGCCGCCCTGGTCTGCGGCGCCGCCACCCTGGCCGCGATCCCGGCCGGCGCATCGGCCGATCCCGCGCCCCGCTCCCCCGCCGCCGGGCCCGCCGCCGCGGCCGCGGCCGCCACGTTCACGGACGACTTCGACGGACCCGCCGGGTCGGCCGTCGACGGCGCCAAGTGGCAGATCGAGACCGGCGACAACGTCAACAACCACGAGCGGCAGTACTACACCTCGGGCAACAACAACGCCGCCCTCGACGGCCAGGGCAACCTGGTCATCACCGCCCGCAAGGAGAACCCCGGCAACTACCAGTGCTGGTACGGCACGTGCGAGTACACCTCCGCCCGCCTGAACACCGCGGGCAAGTTCACGCAGACGTACGGCCATGTCGAGTCCCGCATGAAGGTGCCGCGCGGTCAGGGCATGTGGCCCGCGTTCTGGATGCTCGGCGCCGACATCGGCGACGTGGGCTGGCCCCAGAGCGGCGAGATCGACGTGATGGAGAACGTCGGTTTCGAACCGGGCACCGTGCACGGCACCCTGCACGGCCCCGGCTACTCCGGCTCGGGCGGCATCGGCGCGGGCTACACACTGCCCGGCGGCGAGGCGTTCGCGGACAAGTTCCACACCTTCGCCGTGGACTGGTCACCGAACAAGGTCACTTGGTCCGTGGACGGCACCGTCTACCAGACCCGCACCCCGGCCGACCTGGGCGGCAAGCAGTGGGTCTTCGACAAGCCCTTCTTCCTGATCCTGAACCTCGCGGTCGGCGGCTACTGGCCCGGCGACCCGGACGGCAGCACGACCTTCCCGCAGCAGCTCGTCGTCGACTACGTCCACGTGACCACCTGACCACCTGACCACCAACAACCCTGACCACCAACAACGGTCCGGCACCCAAGAGTTGACGCGTCACCGGGCGGTCGGTATGGCGGGGCGCCCCTTCTCGTACACGGTGAGTCCCTTGGACAGCCGCAGCGGGACGAGGAGCAGCTCGACGATCAGCGCCTTCCACGCATAGCAGACGTTGACCGCCTTGGTGGCGTAGACGCACGGGATGTTCAGCAGGACCCCCGCCACGGGCAGCCCGCGCCGACGGGCCGCGTAGATCAGAGGTGGCGCGGTGAGCAGTATCTCGGCCGCCGCCCACCAGCCGAAGGACTCGCCAAGCGACTGGCTGGTCGTGGCCGCGAGCAGGAACGGCGTGGCCCACCACAAAGGTGCCGTGACGATCTCGAGGAGGGCCAGCAGGATCCAGAGCGCGAGCATCGGTTTCGCGGTGAGCATCCGGCCCAGGTGCAGCCGCACGTTCTGACAGAAGCCCGCCATCCACCGCCACACCTGTTTGCGCAGATAGGTGAGCGTCTCGGGGTCGGCGGCCCAGGCCACCGCGTCGCTGACGTACAGGGCGCGCCGGCCCGCGATCTGCTGGGACCAGGTGTAGTCCATGTCCTCGACGATGGTGCGTTCGGGAAAGCCGCCGAAGGCGAGCAGGTCCGCGCGGCGGAACACCGAGCAGCATCCCGAGCAGACCATGGGGCTGCCCGCGGCGTGCTGGATCGGCCGGTGCCAGTGGAAACCGAAGAGGTATTCCACGGACCGGCCCCGCTCCCACACCGTTCTGGTGTGCCGTGTCTGGACGTTGCCCGCCGCGACGGTCACCTCCGGGTCGTCGAAGGCGGGCAGGATCCGCTCGATGTAGTCGGGCGCGAGCACCGTGTCCGCGTCGACGGCGAGCACCAGCTCCGTGTCGCAGTACGGCAGAGCGTGGTTCTGCGCCTTGGCCTTGCTGCCCAGATTGCGTGGCGGTCTGATCACCGTCACGCCGTAGGCCGCGGCCACTTCTCCCGTGCGGTCGTCCGAGCCGTCATCGACGACGATGACGCGGTCGGGCGCCGCCGTCTGCCGTGCCAGCGCGTCCAGCGTGGCCGGGAGGCCCGCTTCCTCGTTGTGCGCGGGCACGATCACTGTGATGCCATACCTGTTCCGCATGTCGCACTCCCCCGAGTTTGCGCACCGTGCTCCCCACGAGCACGACCAGTCCGACCACGCCGTAGACCAGCGTGCTGATGCCGATGAAGGGCAGCCCTCCGTGCATCCGCTCTCCCCCTGTCCCTTCCTGTCCTCTCCTGTCCTTCCGTTGACGATCACGCTAGATCAAAGGGCGCGGAACATGCGGAACGGGAAATTCCTGTGGATAACTCAGACGGCGAGCGTCTGCTTCAGCGCCGCGAGGCCGTCGCTGAAGATGCCGTGGAACAGCGCGACGACCTCGTCGTCGCCGACACCCACCGGCGTGAAGACGCCGGACCACTCGACGCGGGAGGTGTCCTTGCCGGGCACCGCGTGCACTTTGAGGGTCGCCACGTAGTCGGTGGCGGGGAAGGGGGCTTTGAGGATGGAGTAGCTGTACGTGCGGGCCGCGTCGTCGAAGGTCAGCAGGCGCTCGACGATGACGCCGCCGTCCTCGCTCGTGAGGGTGCGTACGCGGCCGCCCTCGCTGGACTCGCTGGAGGGGATGTAGGGCAGCCAGTCGGGCAGCGCGTCGAACCCGCCGATGAGCTGCCAGACGCGGTCGGCCGGTACGTGGATCTCGATCGACGCGGTGGTGTTGGCCACGGGATTCTCCTTGATGGGTACGGATCCAGCCATGCGTCGCCGTCAGGGCCAATACGCCTTCCGCAACCGCGACTTGGCCAGTTTCCCAGTAGGCGTCCTGGGCAGCGAGTCCGCGAAGTCCACGGAGCGCGGCGCCTTGTAGTGCGCGATGCGCTCCCGCACGAACTCGACCAGCTCACGCTCCAGTTCAGGACCCGCGGCCGCCCCGTCGGCCGGCTGCACCACCGCCTTGACCGCCTCGCCCATCTCCGCGTCCGGCACCCCGATCACCGCGACGTCCGCGACAGCCGGATGCAGCACCAGGCAGTCCTCGGCCTCCTGCGGGTAGACGTTCACACCCCCGGAGATAATCATGAATGCCCTGCGGTCCGTGAGGAAGAGATAGCCGTCCTCGTCGACGTGTCCGATGTCCCCCGTGGTGGTCCAGTTGGGGTGCTCGGGGTGCTGGGCCTCGCGGGTCCTGCCCTCGTCGTTGTGGTAGCGGAAGGGCACGTCGTCGCGCTCGAAGTAGACGATCCCGGTCTCGCCGACCGGCAGTTGCCCGCCCGCGTCGTCGCAGATCCGCAGCCCGCCGAGAAACCCGTCCCGGCCCACCGAGCCGGGCTTGCGCAGCCACTCCTCGGGCGAGATGAACGTGATGCCGTTGCCCTCCGTCGAGGAGTAGTACTCGTACAGGACGGGCCCCCACCACTCCAGCATCCGCCGCTTGACCTCGACGGGGCAGGGCGCGGCCGCGTGGATGGCGGTCTTCATCGACGACAGGTCGTGGCGCTCGCGCGCCGGCGCGGGCAGCTTCAGCATCCGTACGAACATCGTCGGCACCCACTGGCTGTGCGTGACCCGGTGCCGCTCGACGGCCGCGAGGGCGCCCTCCGCGTCGAAGGCGTCCATCAGGACGACCGTGCCGCCGAGCGCGGTGACGACCCCGCAGAACCGCAGCGGTGCCGCGTGGTAGATCGGTGCGGGGCTGAGGTAGACGGTGTCCTCGCCGAAGCCGTACATCGCCTGGAAGATGAGCGTGTACGTGCTGGGCTCCTCGCGCACGTCGCCCTCGGGCAGCGCGGGCTTGATGCCCTTGGGCCGGCCGGTGGTGCCGGAGGAGTAGAGCATGTCGGTGCCGCGCGGCTGGTGCGCGGGCGGCTCGGCGGACGCGGCCTCCAGGGCCTTCTCGTACGTTCCGTCGTCGAGGCCGAGCACGATCGGCGGGCCGCCCGCCAACTCCAGGACGGCCGTGCCGAGTTCGGTGAGGGAGCCGGAGACGATCAGCGCCTTGGCCCCGCAGTCCCGGACGATGTAGGCGGCCTCGTCGGCCGTGATGTGGTGATTGACGGCGGTGAGATAGAGGCCCGAGCGCAGCGCTGCCCAGTAGACCTCCAGGGCGCGCGGGTCGTTGTCGCAGAGCAGGGCGAAATGGTCGCCCCGGCGCAAGCCTGCGGCCCGCAGATGATCCGCGAGCCGCAGGGAGCGCTCTTCGAGCTGTCCGTAGGTGAGGGTCCGTGTGCCGTCGGCGGTGACGACGGCCGTTCTGGCGGGGTCGTACGCTCCCGGATACATGCGGGCGACGGTAGCGCCCCGAAGGGGCGCGGGGAACTGCGCGACCAGCCACAACGGACCCGCAGATTCCCCACCGCCCCTAGCGGCTCACCTTCCTCGTAGCCCGCAACCACTCCTTGTTCATCGCCGCGATGGAGGGCAACGGGATCCCCTTGGGACAAGCGGTGGCGCACTCGCCGGTCAGCGTGCAGCCACCGAAGCCCTCCTCATCCATCTGCGCCACCATGTCGAGCACCCGCGTCTCGCGCTCCGGAGCGCCCTGCGGCAGGACATTGAGGTGGTTCACCTTGGCCGAAGTGAACAGCATCGCCGAGCCGTTGGGGCAGGCGGCGACACAGGCGCCGCACCCGATGCACTCCGCGTGCTCGAAGGCGAAGTCCGCGTCCGCCTTCGGCACGGGCGCCGCGTGCGCCTCCGGGGCCGCGCCGGTCGGGGCGCTGATGTAGCCGCCGGACTGGATGATGCGGTCGAAGGCCGAGCGGTCCACCACCAGGTCCTTGACGACCGGGAAGGCGGCAGCGCGCCACGGCTCGATGTCGATCGTGTCGCCGTCCTTGAAGGACCGCATGTGCAACTGGCAGGTGGTGGTGCGCTCGGGGCCGTGCGCGTCGCCGTTGATGACGAGCGAGCACGCGCCGCAGATGCCCTCGCGGCAGTCGTGGTCGAAGGCGACGGGGTCGTCGCCCTTGACGATGAGCTCTTCGTTAAGGGTGTCGAGCATCTCCAGGAAGGACATGTCGGAGGAGATGCCGTCCACTTCGTACGTGGACATGGCGCCGTCGGCGTCGGCGTTCTGCTGGCGCCAGACGCGCAGGGTGAGCTTCATGCGTAGCTCCGCTGAGTGGGGTGGACGTACTCGAAGACGAGGTCTTCTTTATGAAGGACGGGGGCATCGCCCGTGTCGGTGAACTCCCAGGCGGCGGCGTACGAGAACTCCTCGTCCACACGCGCCGCCTCGCCGTCCGGGGTCTGGGACTCCTCGCGGAAGTGGCCGCCGCAGGACTCGGCGCGGTGCAGGGCGTCGAGGCACATCAGCTCGGCGAGCTCGATGTAGTCGACGATGCGGTTCGCCTTCTCCAGGGACTGGTTGAACTCCTCGCCGGTGCCCGGCACCTTGATCCGGCGCCAGAACTCCTCGCGGATCTGCGGGATCCGCTCCAGGGCCTTGCGCAGCCCCGTCTCCGTACGAGCCATGCCGCAGAACTCCCACATGAGCTCGCCGAGTTCACGGTGGAAGGAGTCGGGCGTGCGGTCGCCGTCCACGGCGAGCAGCTTGGCCAGGCGGTCCTCGGTCTCGGTCAACACCTCGCGCACGACGGGGTGTTCGGCCGAGATCTTCTCGTGGTGCGGGTTGCGCGCGAGGTAGTCGTTGATCGTCGAGGGCAGTACGAAGTAGCCGTCGGCGAGGCCCTGCATCAGGGCCGAGGCGCCGAGCCGGTTCGCTCCGTGGTCGGAGAAGTTGGCCTCGCCGACCGCGAACAGGCCGGGGATGGTGGTCTGCAGGTCGTAGTCGACCCAGAGGCCGCCCATCGTGTAGTGCACGGCGGGGTAGATCCGCATCGGCGTCTCGTACGGGTTCTCCGCGGTGATCCGCGCGTACATGTCGAAGAGGTTGCCGTACTTCTCCTCGACCTTCTTCTTGCCCAGGCGCTGGATGGCGTCCGCGAAGTCGAGGTAGACGCCCTGTCCGCCGGGGCCGACGCCGCGGCCCTCGTCGCACACGTTCTTGGCGGCGCGCGATGCGATGTCACGGGGCACCAGGTTGCCGAAGGACGGGTAGATGCGCTCCAGGTAGTAGTCGCGCTCGTCCTCGGGGATCTTGTTGGCGGGGCGGTCGTCGCCCTTGGCCTTCGGCACCCAGATCCGGCCGTCGTTGCGCAGCGACTCACTCATCAGCGTCAGCTTGGACTGGTGGTCGCCGGTGCGCGGGATGCAGGTCGGGTGGATCTGCGTGAAGCACGGGTTGGCGAAGTACGCGCCGCGCCGGTGCGCCCGCCATACGGCCGTGGCGTTGGAGTTCATGGCGTTCGTCGACAGGTAGAAGACGTTGCCGTAGCCGCCGGACGCGAGGACCACCGCGTCGGCGAAGTATGTCTCGATCTTGCCGGTGATCAGGTCGCGGGCGACGATGCCGCGGGCCCGCCCGTCCACCACGATGACGTCCAGCATCTCCGTGCGCGGATGCATCTCGACGTTGCCCGCGGCGATCTGCCGCGACAGCGCCTGGTACGCCCCGAGGAGCAGCTGCTGCCCCGTCTGGCCGCGCGCGTAGAAGGTCCTGGACACCTGTACGCCGCCGAAGGAGCGGGTGTCGAGCAGACCGCCGTACTCACGGGCGAAGGGGACGCCCTGTGCGACGCACTGGTCGATGATCTCTACGGAGATCTGCGCGAGCCGGTGCACATTGGACTCGCGGGCGCGGAAGTCGCCGCCCTTGACGGTGTCGTAGAAGAGGCGGTGGATGGAGTCGCCGTCGTTGCGGTAGTTCTTGGCGGCGTTGATGCCGCCCTGCGCGGCGATCGAGTGGGCGCGGCGCGGCGAGTCCTGGTAGCAGAACTGGACGACGTGGTAGCCCTGTTCGGCCAGGGTGGCCCCCGCGGAACCGCCCGCGAGGCCGGTGCCGACCACGATCACGGTGTGTTTGCGGCGGTTGGCCGGGTTGACCAGCTTGGCCCCGAAGCGGCGGGCGTCCCAGCGCTCGGCGATCGGTCCGGCGGGAGCCTTGGTGTCGACGACCGGCTCGCCGGTCACGTACTCGGCATACGAATTCATCAGCTCACCACTCCGGTCATGACGGCCACGGGGACGACGACGAAGCCCACCGTCAGCACCAGCGCGGTGCCATTGGCGGTGATCTTGAGGGCACGGTCGCGGGTCGCCTTGCCCGCGCCCAGCGTCTGCGCGGCGCTCCAGAGCCCATGGCGGATGTGGAAGCCGAGGGCGACCACCGCGGCGATGTAGATGACGTTGCCGTACCAGGTCGAGAAGGTGTCGATGATGTTCTGGTACGGGCGCAGGTGCTCGTAGCCGCCCGGGTGCACGGTTCCGGTCGTCAGGTCCAGGATGTGCCAGACGATGAAGAGGCCGAGGATGATCCCGCCCCAGCGCATCGTGCGCGTCGCGAAGCTCGAACCCGCCTTCTTGTGCGCGTACTTGGTGGGCCGCGCCTTGATGTCGCGGCGGCTCAGCTGGTACGCGGAGACGGCGTGCGCGACCACGGCGACGACGAGCACGACGCGGATCAGCCACAGCGACCACTCGTAGTGCATGAACGGCTCGCCCATCGTGCGCAGCCAGTGGGCGTAGTGGTTGATCTCCTCCGGACCGAAGAAGATCTTCAGGTTTCCGATCATGTGCACGACCAGGTAGAGCAGCATGATCAGGCCGCTCACCGCCATCACCGTCTTCTTTCCGACGGATGAGTCCCAGATCGTGCGCGTCATCGACGGCCGTCGGTCCGTCCGCGTTGCCAGAGCCATGACGCAGACGCTAAGGCCGAAGGTCCCGATCGGTCCAAGAGATGGTTCAGCTCATCTCCATAGCGATTGACTATCATCGGCCGTACCCTGCCCGTATGCAGTTCCAGCAGCTTCTCTACTTCGTCGCCGTCGCCGAGACCAGGCACTTCACCCGCGCCGCCGAGCAGGTGCACGTCTCGCAGCCGTCCCTCTCCCAGCAGGTCCGCGCCCTGGAGAAGGAACTGGGCGCCGAGCTGTTCAGCAGGGCCCGCGGCAACATCGCCCTGACCGACGCGGGCGAGGCGCTGCTTCCGCTGGCCCGCAGGATCCTCGCGGACGCCGACACCGCGCGGATCGAGGTGCAGGAGCTGGCCCAGCTGCGGCGCGGCCGGATCCGCCTCGGCGCCACGCCCAGTGTCTGCACCGGACTCCTGCCGGAGGTGCTGCGCGCCTTTCACGACCGGCACCCCGGCATCCAGCTCCTCCTGGAGGAGGGCGGCTCCCACGACCTCGTACGCGAACTGGCGCGCGGCGCGCTGGACCTGGCCCTCGTCGTGCTGCCGTTGCCGACTCCGTCGCCCGCTCTTACCACCGTGGAGCTGCTGCGGGAGGACCTGGTCGTGGTGTCGTCGCCCGACGCACGGGGGCTCGGCAAGACGGTGCGGGTCGCCGATCTTGAGGGGCAGCGCCTTGTGATGTTCCGGCACGGCTACGACCTGCGGGAGCTGACGGTCGCCGCGTGTCGCGCCGCGGGCTTCGAGCCGGATTTCGCGGTCGAGGGTGGCGAGATGGATGCGGTGCTCGGCTTTGTTCAGGCGGGGCTCGGGGTGGCCGTCGTGCCGCGGATGGTGGCCGAGCGGGCCGGGCGCGGGTTGCGGATGGCGCCGCTTGCCCGGCCTGGCCTGCACCGTACGATCGCGCTGGCCCATCGCAGCGATGTGGCTCCGCCTCGGGCGGCGCGGGAACTGCAGAGGATGCTTTTGGCTCCGCCGGGGGTGCAGTGATTCGACTGCGGGTCCGGTGGGGGCTGGTCGCGCAGTTCCCCGCGCCCCTACGGGGCGCTGAGCCTGCCCGTCTCTGGATTCCTGATCGTCAAGCAGTACGTGCCGCCCGCCGGATCCCGCATCACGATCCAGTGCGGGCCTCGCGACACCGCCACGGAGCCCTGCTTCTCGTGCCGGGCGCGGATCGCGTCGAGGTCGGAGCAGGAGAAGTCCAGGTGCGCTCCGGCCGGACCGTCCGAGTCCAGGCGTTGCAGCAGGATGCGGATCGGCAGCCTCGCGGGCGGTTCGACGAGGTGGAACTCCGGGCGCGAGCCAGGGCGCGACGACCATCCCGTGAAGGCGGGCCAGAACGTCTTCTCCGCCTCCCACACCCCCGGCGGGACATCGAGGCACACCTGGTCGAGGCGGCTCGTGGAACCGTCCGGCGCGGCCGGCGGCGCGGGGCGGACCCGCTCGGCCCCCCACGGCACCACGCAGAACACCTGCCCGCCCGGGGAACGCAGGACCTCCAGGCCGTCCTCCGCGAAGACCGGGGTGGCCCCCAGGTCACGGGCCGCACGCGCGCCGGCGGCCACATCGTTCACCGCGAAGTCGAGATGCGCGCCGCCGGGGCCGCCGACCGCCTGCGCCTTCACGTATGCGTCGCCCTGCTCGGGCAGCAGCGTCACGAACTGGTCGTCCTCGCCGCGGAACGCGGAGAGCCGCGTCCCCGTGACCGCCGTCCAGAACGCGCAGGCCTGGCCGAACCGGTCCGCGGGCCGGTCGACGAAGGCGTACACCCAATGGATCACCGTGCGGCTCAGCTCGTCGCGTCCGCGAGGGCCAGCTCGTGCAGCCGGTCCGGCGGGCCAGGGCGGGCGTAGTACCAGCCCTGTGCCGTGTCGCAGCCCAGCTCGCGCAACTGGTCCGCCTGTGCGCCCGTCTCGACGCCCTCGACCGTCACCGCGAGGTCCAGGCTGTGGGCGAGCGAGACGATCCCCTCGACGATCTTCAGGTCGACGGGGTCGGCCGGGAAGTGCTGCATGCCCTGGGTGAAGGAGCGGTCCAGCTTGAGGATGCTCACCGGCAGGCGGCGCAGGTTGGCGAGGTTGGAGTAGCCCGTGCCGAAGTCGTCGAGCGCGATGTCCACGCCCATCTCGGCGAGCCGCCGCAGCGGCTTGAGCAGGTCGTCGTCGGCGCCGATCAGCGCGGACTCGGTCACCTCCAGGCAGAGCGCGCCCGGTTCGAGCCCGGCGCGCTCCAGGATCTCCACCGTGTCAGAGACCAGACCGGGGTGGGTCAGCTGCATGGGCGACAGATTCACGTTGACGCGCAGCGGCCCGGCGTCGGCGTGCCGCGCCTCCCAGGTGCGGGCCTGACGGACCGACTCCTCCAGGACCCAGCGGCCGAGCGGCACGATCAGGCCGGTGTGCTCGGCGAGCGGGATGAACCGGTCCGGGCCGATGACGCCGTGCTGCGGGTGCAGCCACCGCACAAGGGCCTCGGCGCCGCGCACGCTGCCGTCGCCGAGGTGGACCAGCGGCTGGTACTCGATGAAGAACTCGCCCCGCTCCAGGGCGGCGGGCAGCGCGGTGGTCAGGCCGTGCCGGGTGATCGCGCGGGCGTCGGCCTCGGGGTCGGCGAGCTCGAAGCGATTGCCGCCGGCCGACTTGGCGCGGTACATCGTGATGTCCGCGCTGCGCAGCACCTCCGCCGCGCCGCGCTCGCCCGCCGGGCCCTCCACTATGCCGATGCTGCCGCGCACGGTCAGTTCGCGGCCCTCGACGCGGATCGGTGTGGACAGCGCGTGCATGATCCGCCCGGCGAGCTCGTCCACCTCGGTCTCCGTGTCGCGGCCCGTGGTCAGCGCCACGAACTCGTCGCCGCCGAGCCTCGCGACCATCTCGCCGGGCGCGGTGGCACAGGACTGCAGCCGGTCGGCGACCTCGACGAGGAGCCGGTCGCCCGCCGCGTGGCCGAGGCTGTCGTTGACGGTCTTGAAGCCGTCGAGGTCGAGATAGCAGAGGCCGAAGCGCGCGCCGTCTCCCGCCGCCAGGGCCTTCTCCAGGCGCTCGAAGAACAGCGTCCGGTTCGGCAGACCGGTGAGCGCGTCGTGCGTCGCCTCGTAGCGCAGGCGCAGATTGAGCAGCCGGCGCTCGGTGGTGTCCTCCATCAACGCCAGCTGGTACTGCGGCACTCCGTCCGCGTCACGCAGCAGCGAGACGGTCAGGTTGGTCCACAGGACGGTGCCGTCGGGCCGGTAGAAGGCCTTCTCCACGCGGTAGTGCTCGCGCTCCCCGCGCACCAGCTCTTCGTAGAGCTTCCATACGTGCGGGGAGTCGTCGGGGTGCGTCCACTCCGCGACGTTGCGTCCGCGCAGCTGGTTCTCCAGGCCGCCGAACATCCGGATCAGCGCGTCGTTCACCTCGAGGACCGTGCCCGTGAGGTCGGCGATGCCGATGCCGATCGCGGCGCCGTGGAACACCGCGCGGAAGCGGGCCTCGCTCGCGTGCAGGGCCTCGGCGACGACGCTGCGCGCGTTCAGGGCGGCCCGGGATATCGCCTCCTGCTCGGAGAGAGTGCGCTCCCGCAGCGCGGCGGCGAACCCCGCGGCGACGGCGTGCTGGAGCCGCGCGGAGCGGGCCCGCAGCTCCTCCTGCCGGCCCTCCTCGCCGCAGTAGAGGACCAGGTACGCGTCCACGCAGTCCAGCGTGCGGCTCAGTGCCTCCGGGTCGGTGCAGTGCGTACCGATCAGCGCGGCGCCGACCGCCTGTCCCTCGCCGGAGTCGAAGACCCGCTCCAGGAGCGCGTCACGCAACCGCCGGGCGAGCGGCACCAGTTGGAGCTCGAACTCGGCCCGGGTCAGCGACGTGGCGGTCACCGGGAAGATCGCCCGGCTCCAGATGGTCGCGAACCTGCGCACTCTTCCCTCGGGACCGTCCGCTTCCCCGCTCATGCCTTGCGCCCCACGCCGGCGAACCCGGAGAAGGCGTACGGATCCTCCTCCTCGGGCGAGGTGTCGGGCCGCCAGTGCGGCATCGGCACGAGGCCGGGTTCCACCATGTCGTATCCCTCGAAGAACCGCGCGATCTCGTCGCGCGAGCGCATGATCAGTGGATTGCGGATGTCCTTGTATACGCCGACGGTCTGACCGGCCTGCTCGGCGGGGATCGGTATCCCTTCGTACGAGGCGTGCGTGAGGACGATCACGCTGCCGGGCGCGAGTGCGTCCCGCAGTTCGGCGACCGCCGTGTAGGGATCGTACGCGTCCTCGACGAAGTGCAGGACGGCGACCAGAAGAAGGGCCACCGGGCGCTCCAGGTCGAGCAGTCCCTTCACTTCCGAACTGCCCAGAATGTCCACTGGTTTGCGTAGATCCGCGGCGACGATCCCCGCCCGGTCGTTGCCTTCGAGCACGGCCCGGCTGTGCGCGACGGCGACCGGGTCGTGGTCGACGTACACCACGCGGGCGTCCGGATCGGCCCCTTGGGCGACCTCGTGGACATTGCCGAACGTGGGGATCCCGGAGCCGATGTCCAGGAACTGGGTGATGCCCTCGTCCACGGCGAAACGCACTGCTCGCCGCATGAAGGCACGATTCGCCTGCATGATCTTGGGCAGGCCCGGCATGAAGTCCATGGCCCTGCGGGCCGCGTCCCGGTCGACCTCGAAATTGTGCGAACCGCCAAGGTAGTAGTCGTAGATGCGGGACACGCTGGGCATCGTGATGTCGATGCCCTGCGGGGCCCAGGCGGGACGCTCCATCAGGACTCCAAGGCGTAGGCGAGGCGAGCCGGTGTTCGAAGGTGAGGCTACTGATCGCCCGCCAAGGGAGCGAGTCAAAACGGAAATTGGTCGTCCGTTCTCGGTCACTGCCTGCGGCAAGTGCCGACTATCAACCCAAAGAACCGGTCCGTTCCACCCTCCCTGACGGGAGGAGAACGGACCGGTCGACCGTACGCGCACTCCTTCTGACTGTCCCCCTTTCTTGGCCGGAGTTCGTCTATTCTCGGCCGAAGTTCGGCCTACTTCGGCGCGCCGACGGGCTTTCCGTCCGGCCCCGCCGCGTACCAAGTCCCGCCCACGCCCTGGCCATTGGTGTCACCGGGCTTCTTGTCTCCGGCGAAGGTGTACATCGGCCAGCAGTCGATGGTCTGCTGCTGCTGTCCGTCGGGCCGGTCGAAGACAACAAAGCCCTTCTTGAGGATTCCCTTAGTGTCGTTCTTCTCGACGGGGGGCACGACCGGCCATTTCTCCAGGCACGCGCCCGTGCAGGCGGACTTCATCGGCCAGGCGGAGTCCTTCGTGAAGCGGTAGACCGTCATGCCGTTCTTGTCGACGACGATCTCGCCGAGCTTCGGGTCGTTCCTGGTGGAAAGACCTGCCGGGTCGACGGGTTCGGTCTCGGCGGGCGGCGCCTCCGCCGCGGCGGCCGACGCCTTCTTGCCGTCGGGGGCGGCGGCGTACCAAGTGCCGCCCACACCTTGGCCCTTGGCGTCGCCGGCCTTCTTGTCCTTGGCGTACCGGTACATCGGCCAGCCGTCGATGGTCAGCTGCTTGGCGCCGTCGGACCGGGTGATCTCGCCCATCAGGGACTCGTCGACGCCGGGCGGGGCGACGGCGCCCTTGGCCGACACGACGGGCCAGGTCGTGGCGCAGGCGCCCTCGCAGTTCGACTTGGGCGGCTGGGCGGTGTCCTTGTCGAAGCGGTAGAGCGTGCGGCCCTCGCTGTCGGTGACGACCTTGCCGAGCTTCTTGCTGTCCCAGACGGCGAGTTGGCCCGCCGACTTCGCCTCCGCTCCCGCCCCCTCCTGCGCGTCCCCCGAGTCCGCGCCGTACCCGTTGCCGGCTCCGTAACCACCGTCGGCCGGGGCCTGGTTGCCCACGTTCTGTCCGTTGGGCGACTGGTCCCCCTTCTCCTGACCGCACGCCGTCGTCAGCGCCAGCATGGCCGCAGCTGTCGCTACGAGCGAGGCGCTCCGCCAGGTCTTCATGTTGACTCCCGCTATCCGCTTGGGTGTTCGCGCCACCCGAGTGGGTCACGCATGGCCCTAGGTACGGGCGGGAGCGGTTGATGCGTTCAACGGGGTCTCAAGAATTTTTGTGAGGGGGCGGGTACGCGAGGGGCCGCTGGGGCGGTCGGCGTCAATCCCGCGATCATGGCCACCCACGTTCGGGTCATCATCGGGGCGGACCGGCGTGCCCGCGGGACACGCTGCCCATGATCTCTGACGTGCTTGGATCCTCAAGGGGCGCATCCGCCCTGGTCATAAGAGCGCTGGCACTGCTGGTGCTGGCCTGGTTACTCGGTTCGCCGGCCACCGCCGCGGCCGCTCCCTTCGACGACTGCGCGTACGCCTCGGTCGATCAGGACGGCAGTGGTTCGGGGGGCGACGCGGTGGCCGTCGCGGGTGACGGCTGCCTCTTATACACATCTCCGAGCCCACGAGA
>NZ_SRIC01000222.1 GCF_004684775.1 Streptomyces sp. MZ04 | reverse complement strand
GTGCCGGAGTTGCTTGCGGATTTTCGGCCGCAGGTGCTTGTTACTCAGCACGGGGCCGATACGCACTTCGAGGATCCGTTGGCGCATCTGGCGGTGTCGCTTGATGCGCAGCGGGCTGTGCAGGTTGCTTGTCATGAGTTGGCGCATTCGTACGCGGATGGGCGGTGGGTCGCGCTGGGTGGGGGTGGGTACGCCGTGGTGGATGTCGTGCCTCGGTCGTGGACGCATCTGGTGGCCATCGCTGCGGGGCGGGAGATTTCGCCCTCCGAGGTGATTCCGGAGGCCTGGCGGCAGGAAGTCTTCGCCCGTACGCGGCAGTTGGGGCCGGTGCGGATGACTGATGGGCGGTGGCCTGTGTCCTGGAAGGAGTGGGAGGCGGGGTACGACCCCGCCGATCGGCTTGACCAGGCGGTGCTGGCCGCGCGGCGTGCGGTGTTTCCGCTGCGGGGGTTGTTGGCGTAGGGGCGTCCCTGTGGGGCTTTCCCCAACCTCGCCCCTTCCCGAAACTGGGGCTCCGCCCCAGGCCCCGTCCTCGGGGTGGGCGCCCGGTCTTATTGGTGCCCGGCGGTAGTGCGTTGTGCCCACCCGTTCCGCCGTGCGGAACGCCTGCCCACAACGAGGGTCGACCAGGGTGGGAGGGCGCCGTGCGCCACGCCTGTCCGTAACCAGCGCGGGCGGGTTGGTTTCGGAGGTGTGTGGAGCGGCTGTCCGCAATCAGCGCCGGTGGGTTGGCGGGGGCGTGTGTGGGGTCGCTGCTCGTGGCAGAGGTGGGCGTGCGGCTGGGGTGGTGGCTTTGCGGGAGAGTACGGGTTGTTACGCCAACTGTGGGGGTTTTTCGGGTTTTTGGGGGGCTGGGAAGGGGTGATGCGTCAGCATCGGCTGGGTGTTGAGCACCGGCGCCCTGCGGGCGCATCTGTTGGCGGCTCGGTTGGCCGGGCCTGTGGCCACTTCTCGGGAAGAGAGTCTGCGGAGTTATCGGCTCTTCGCGGCCCGGGATCCGCGGATACTGCTGGGGCTCGATCCCGAATGGAGCTGGGGGGCGGGGGACTTGCTCGGGCTCATGGCGGACAAGTGCGGGGTGTCCGCGGATCCTCGGCATACCACCGGGGCCGATGTCATCGACCCCGAGCGGACGTTGGCCGCGCTTGACGCCTTTGCCGAGCGGCTTGCGGATGTGGCACGGAGGCGGCTTCCCGTGCTCTTTGGGACGGGGCATCCGCATCGGCTCCTCGGCTTCTACGCCGCGCTGGCGGACGCGTTGTCGGCGGCCGGGTGCACCGTCCTCACCTCCGCGCAGGGCAGCAGTGTCGACATAACGACCCGGTTCGGCCTACGCACGTACAACCTTGACTACGTACAAGGAGTCGCGCTGGTGCGGGAACCCGGCGCGCGTCCCACCGGGAGTGAGACCGGCGCACATACCCACTCACCACTCCCGGTTCGGGCCGTCCTCGCGGCCGCCGCGGAGGGTGACGGGCCCCTGCCCGAGCTGGTCGTCGGGGACCACGGATGGGTCTGCGGGGCAGGTCAGCTGGGGTTTGAGGCGATCGGTCTGGCGGATACGGATGATCCCGCGCTGTTCGTCGGAGAGGCCGAGGGGCAGGTGTCCGTCGTCGTTCCGCTTGATGACGCTGTGCGGTCTGATTACTACCGACCGCTTACTCGCTATGTACTCAATCGAGCGTGTCTGTCACAGTAGGCGGCCGATCGCTACTCCTCTTCCCCACTCGCATCATCCGCCCCTAGTCTGGGGAGTGAGCGCGCAGAGACGAAGAGTCACCGGAAGGGGAAGCCGGTGCCCGTCATGTGCGGAAGGTTCAGGTGGGGTGTCATGGCTGCAGACCAGAGGCCGCTGAACGAGGTCCAGTTCCTGACCGTGGCGGAAGTCGCCTCGGTGATGCGAGTGTCCAAGATGACCGTGTACCGCTTGGTGCACAGCGGTCATCTGCCCGCCATCCGGGTCGGAAGGTCCTTCCGGGTCCCGGAGCAGGCGGTTCACGAGTACCTCCGCGAGTCCTATGTAGGAGTCGAGGCGGGCTGACAGAAGTCCCTCGATCCACCTCGATTACGTCCCTCACTCAGAGGCGGGTAGGCTAGGCCGACGTAGGTCGTGTGGGCCCAGTCTGCTGCCCCGCACTTAGTGAAGAGAAGTGAGCGAGGGTAGTCGTGGGCTCTGTTATCAAGAAGCGGCGTAAGCGGATGGCCAAGAAGAAGCACCGCAAGCTGCTGAAGCGCACCCGCGTTCAGCGTCGCAACAAGAAGTAAGCGACAGCTGACATAGCGCGCCCCGAAGCCCTCCCGCCATCCGGTGGGAGGGCTTCGGCGTTTTCGGGGAGTTTTCCGGGGTTCACCAGGGCTTTTGTAAGCCTCTGGTGTGCCTGTAGTCACTTCCTGCATCAGGCGGTCATCACAGCGCAACATCGACCCGCTAGCGTGTGCCGGGAGAGTGATGACGGTGCGCGGCAGGACTTCGAGGGCTGGGGAAGGCAGGCGCTGATCTTGGGCAAGGTCGTGCTCGTGACCGGGGTGGCCCGACAACTGGGCGGACGGTTCGTCCGACGCGTCCAGCGAGATCCGGAGGTCGACCGGGTGATCGCTGTGGACGCGGTACCTGCCGAGCACCATCTGGGCGGCGCGGACTTCGTCCAGGCCGACATCCGCCAGCCCGCGATCGCCAAGGTGCTCGCCGAGTTCTCCGTGGACACGGTCGTCCACATGGACGTCACGGGCACCGCGCTGGCCGGCGGCAGCCGGGGTTCACTCAAAGAGACCAACGTCATCGGCACGATGCAGCTGCTCGGCGCCTGCCAGAAGTCGCCGACGGTCAGGCGGCTCGTGGTGAAGTCGTCGACCAATGTGTACGGCTCCGCGCCGCGCGACCCGGCGGTCTTCACCGAGACGACGCCGCCGAAGTCGCTGCCCAGCGGTGGCTTCGCCAAGGACACCGTTGAAGTCGAGGGGTACGTACGCGGATTCGCGCGCCGACGCCCGGACGTGGCGGTGTGCGTGCTGAGGTTCGCCAACATCCTGGGCCCGGCCGCCGACTCACCGCTCGCCGAGTACTTCTCGCTGCCGGTGCTGCCGACCGTCTTCGGTTACGACCCGCGGCTGCAGTTCGTGCACGAGGACGACGCGATCGAGGTACTCCGTCTGGCCGCACACGACCCGCGGCGCGGGACGCTCAACAGCGGCACGTTCAACGTCGCGGGCGACGGCCTGCTGCTGCTCTCGCAGTGCTCGCGGCGGCTCGGGCGTCCGACGCTCCCGGTGTTCATGCCCGCGGTCACCTGGGTCGGCCAGGCGCTGCGGACGCTGGGCGTGACGGACTTCTCGCCCGAGCAGATCAGGCTGCTCACCCATGGCCGCGTGGTCGCAACGCGGCAGATGCGCGAGACACTGGGCTTCCGGCCCAAATACACGACCGCGGAGACCTTCGCGGATTTCGTACGCAGTCGGGGTCCCGGACTTCTGCCGCCGCAGGCCGTCGCGGGGGCCTTGGACCGGATCGCCACGCTGCCCTTCGCGGGCAACCCGAGCGCCAACTGAGGAGAGCGTCAACGATGGCGGACGCCAAGGTCATTCCGTTCGACGACGACCGGTCGCGCGGGGGCGGCAAGGTCCCGACGCGGCGCCGGGTCGCGACCCGGCGCAAGAACGATCCGGCAGCTGTCCGTGAGGTCACGGCCATGCCGGCGCAGCAGGACGGGGCGCCGGGGGTGGAGCGGGCCGAGCCGGGGCCTTCACCGGAGCCGAAGTCGAAGCCGAAGCCGCGGCCGGAGCCGAAGCCGGGGGCCGCGCCCGAGCCGCGGGGCGGCGGTGGTCTGGAGCGGCGCGTCGCGGGCGGGCTCGCGTTTCTGCGGCGGCGGCTCACCGGGGAGTACGAGGTCGATGACTTCGGGTACGACGAGGAGCTCACCGACCAGGTTCTGATGTCGCTGCTCCGGCCCTTCTACGAGAAGTACTTCCGGGTGGAGGTGAAGGGCATCGAGAACATCCCCGCCGACGGCGGGGCGCTGATCGTCGCCAACCACTCCGGGACGCTGCCGCTCGACGGTCTGATGATGCAGGTCGCCGTGCACGACAACCATCCGCAGGGGCGGCATCTGCGGCTGCTCGCCGCGGATCTTGTCTTCATGCTGCCGGTCGTCAACGAACTGGCCCGCAAGGCCGGGCACACGCTGGCGTGCGCGGAGGATGCCGAGCGGCTGCTCGAGCGGGGTGAGCTGGTCGGGGTGATGCCGGAGGGGTTCAAGGGCATCGGGAAGCCGTTCAGCGAGCGGTACAAGCTGCAGCGGTTCGGGCGGGGTGGGTTCGTCTCCACCGCGTTGCGGACGGGGACGCCGATCGTTCCGTGCTCGATCGTGGGGGCGGAGGAGATCTACCCGATGATCGGGAACGCGAAGACGCTGGCGCGGGTGCTCGGCTTCCCGTACTTCCCGATCACGCCTACGTTCCCGTGGCTGGGCCCGCTGGGGGCATTGCCGTTGCCCACGAAGTGGACGATTCAGTTCGGGGAGCCGATTCCCACGGATGGGTATCCGCCGGAGGCCGCCGAGGATCCGATGCTGATGTTCAACCTGACGGATCAGGTTCGGGAGCAGATTCAGCACACGTTGTACAAGCTGCTGGTGCAGCGGCGGTCCGTGTTCTTCTGAGGCGGCGGTGCGTTGCGCCGATGTCTGAGGGGCCAGATCCATGTGGGTCTGGCCCCTCAGACATTCAGTGGTGCTACATGGCGTCCTCGCCCTCGATCCCCAAGCCCGGCAGCAAGCCCGGCAGGATCGGTGGGACCGTGACGTCCGGTTCTGCCGGGGGAGTCTGTTTGCCGGTGTCGCCCGAGGGGCTGGGGGTCGTGTCGGTCTTCGGGGGGTCCAGGAGGCCGCCCGTGTTGCCGCCGAGCAGGCCGTCGGCCTCGCCGCTGCCGTCCGATGTAGACGGATGCGGCCTGCTGTCGGTGCTTGAGCCGCCTCCGGGGGAAGACTCGGGGGCGGAAGGGCGGTCCGGGGTGGAGGAGCCGGAGGAGCCCTGGCTGGGCCGGTCCGGGGTGTGGCTGCTGTTCGGGGTGCGGGGGAGCAGGGCGCGGAGCGGGTCCACTTCCTGGTCCATCGCGTCGAAGACCGAGTTCACTTGGGCGCCCACGTCGCCCAGTTGGACGGGCAGCCGGCTCTGCAGGTCGCTCCAGCTGCTGCGGTGTGACTCGGAGAAGGCGGACAGGGTCTGGATGGGGCCGAGCGAGCCGTCCCTCTCGTACGCCTCGTGCAGCAGGCGGTGGCCTTCGGCCGCGTCGTGCCGCATGCCGGAGAGCGCTCGCCTGACCTCGCCGAGGGACTCGTGGTCGAGGTCGCCGGTGCGGCCTCGCTCCATGAGGCGACGGGCCTCGTTCAGCCGGGTCGATGCGTGGTCGAGGTAGATCTCGCCCTTGTCGCTGTCGCCGTCGGCCATGCCGAGCTTGATGTCTTCCATGCCGCGCTTGAGGCCGTACAGCGAATCGCCCGGAAGCGCGTCCGAGCTTGCCGCGGCCACTCCGCCGAACGCCCCGGCGGCGACGCCGACGGTGAGCCCGCCCGCGGCGATGCCCTTGGACAGCCGGGAGCGCGGCTTCAGTTTGCGCAGCCCGGTGGCCCGGTGGGCGCCCTTGCGGGAGCGCTGTTCGGGCACCGATGTGCCGGTGGTGCCGCCGCCCGCGGCCGTGCCCTCGAGGAGCATGGCCTCCATGGCGGCTACGAGCTGGGCCCGCTGGACCACTTTGACCTCGGGATCGAGCTCCGGCTTCGGCAGTTCGCCGAGGCCGGTCGCCAGGGTCAACAACCGGTCCGGGGCCGCCTGTTCGGACAGCGCTGGATCGGGCGTGACGGAATCTTCGGTCTGCTCGGCCGCCGGGTCCTGGTCGGACTGCTCCTCCAGGGCCTGGGCGAAGGCGTTCGCCCGCCGGTGTGCCGATACGTTCGCGATCACTGGCGGCACCTCCTCTCGTCATGACGGTCGACTCCCCAGGGGGTCCTGAGGGTTGCACACCTTGAGCACATCCACACGAATGAGTGAGCGGAGGTGATCAGGGAGCGACCACAGGGAGCCTGCATCCCGCACAACGAGCGTCGCGGCACTTGGGTTACGGACGGAGGATGATCGGACCGCCAGAAGTCCGTGGCGGCCATCTGGCCGCCACGGAAGGTGAGTTGAGCATCACCCACGGCTACGGACGGCCGTCGGTGGTCCGTAGCGTCAGCGCGCGTCGTCCGGCAGGAGCCGGGCCAGGGTGCGGACGGCGCGGTACTGGAGGGTCTTGATCGCACCCTCGTTCTTGCCCATCACCCGCGCGGTCTCGGCGACCGAGAGACCCTGCAGGAAGCGCAGCGTCACGCACTCCTGCTGCTGGGGGTTGAGGCGGCGCACGGCGTCGAGCAGTGCGGCGTTCGAGAGGGACTCCAGGACGGAGTCCTCGGGGCTGCGCTCGACCTCGTTGGCGTCGAGCATTTCGCCGGTGGTCACTTCGAGGCGGAAACGGCTCGACTTGAAGTGGTCGGCGACCAGGTTGCGGGCGATCGTGACCAGCCAGGCACCGAAGTCGCGGCCCTGCCAGGTGAAGGTGCTGATGCGGCGCAGGGCGCGCAGAAAGGTCTCGCTGGTGAGGTCCTCGGCGGTCGCCTTGCCGCCGACGCGGTAGTAGATGTAGCGGTAGACCGTGTCGCTGTACTGGTCGTAGAGACGGCCGAAGGCGTCGGACTCGCCGGCCTGGGCGCGCTCGACGAGATCCATCATGCGGGCACTGTCGCTGTCCGCGGCGGGACGGCGGTGGGTGGGGGTTGAGGTGGCAGCGGCAGAACGGGCTCGTCTGCTGACTGCCGCGCCGCTGTCCGCCAGGGCGTAGAGCGGCCCGGCGGGCGTGGGGACGGCAAATGCGGGGACGGCGGGGCCGGCGTACGCGGTGGGGACGAAGCCGCGCAAGCGGTCGGCGACCGTTGCGCGCAGCGTAGCCAGGCCCGAGGCGTCAACCCCGACGTGTGGGTACACGGGACTCCCAGAGGCAGAGCTTCCATCACGTGCAGTGCGGGACCGTTCACCCGTCGTAGCGACGCGTGGGGTCCGTTATGCGTCTGAGGAGAATAACGCTTCGTACAGGCGGCGCTACACCCAGTTGCTTAAATCGCCGATTACGTCGCTTCTGTTGCCGATCCGTGCCCGTTCAAGTAGCAGACAGTGAACGGTTGTTGATCGGGTTGGTTCACATTCCGTCTCAGCGCGGGGCGTGTTGTGGCCGAGTGCTACCAACGGGACTGGCGGGCCCGCGGGCGGGGTAGGACCGAGGGAATGTTCAGTGGCGGCGGCGGTGCAGGGCGATCGCCGCGGCCGTGCCGCCCGCGATCGCGCCGACGCCCGCCGCGGCCGGGATGCCGACCTTCGCGGCCTTGCGGCCGGTGCGGTAGTCCCGAAGGCGCCAGTCCCGCTCGCGGGCGTGCTTGCGCAGCTTGGCGTCGGGGTTGATCGCGTACGGATGCCCGACGAGCGAGAGCATCGGGATGTCGTTGTGCGAATCGCTGTACGCGGCGCAGCGGGCCAGGTCCAGGCCCTCCGCCGATGCCAGCGCGCGCACCGCCTCGGCCTTCGCGGGGCCGTGCAGGGGTTCGCCGACGAGCTTGCCGGTGTAGACGCCGTCCATCGACTCGGCGACCGTGCCGAGCGCTCCGGTCAGGCCCAGGCGCCGGGCGATGATCGTCGCCGTCTCCACCGGGGCGGCCGTGACCAGCCAGACCTTCTGGCCCGCGTCGAGATGGGCCTGGGCCAGGGCGCGCGTACCGGGCCAGATGCGCTCGGCCATGTACTCGTCGTAGATCTCCTCGCCGATGGACATCAGCTCGGCGACGCGGTGGCCCTTGACGATGGACAGCGCGCTGTCGCGGGCGTCCTGCATGTGCTCGGGGTCCTCGACGCCCGCGAGCCTGAACCACGCCTGCTGCCAGGCGAATCGGGCCAGCTCCTGGCGCTCGAAGAACTTCCGCTTGTAGAGGCCGCGGCCGAAGTGGAAGATCGCGGCGCCCTGCATCACGGTGTTGTCGAGGTCGAAGAAGGCGGCGGCCTTGTCGTCGCCGACGACGGGGAACTCCGGCTCCTGGTCCTGTTCCTCGGGCGCGGCGGCCTCCGCGAGCTCCTCCAGCTCCTGGGAGGACTTGCGTGCTGCCTCAGCCGAGGCCTCGCCTGCCAACACGCTCCGCGCCGTGGCGGAGCGCCTACGGGGGGTGAGCCATCCGAGAGCGGCCATGCCGTGAGCATAGCTAGTTCGTTCGGTGGTTCCGGAGTCGGCAGGATTCGGCCCTGTGAACTCTTCGCGGCCGCCCCGTTAAACGGACGGGCCGCGCGGCGCGTCGGCGGGGCGAGAATGGTGTCATGAGCCCGATTTTTCGCCGTACGGAGAAGAAGCGTCCGCAGGATCGGACGGTCACCTTGATCGGCAAGCCCGGCTGCCATCTGTGCGATGACGCACAGCTGGTGATCGAGAAGGTCTGCGGCGAGCTGGGAGTCGTATGGGAGAAGAAGGACATCACGCAGGACGAGGAGCTCAACCGGGCCTACTGGGAACAGATTCCGGTGGTTCTGGTCGACGGTGAACAGCACACCTTCTGGCGGGTGAACGAAGATCGACTTCGACGCGCGCTCGCCCCGTAGTCCGAATCGAGACTGACCGACGAGTCCAAGTGGCCCGAAAGGTCCCTTAGGATCGTGGGCGGTTTTGGTCTCGGGGGCGATGATCGTGAGGAGAGTGTGCGGTTTTGCCCCCATCATGTGAGCGACGCCGCTCCCTGTGCGCCGGTTCCTGGAGCGCACGCCGGGGGCGCGTGACCCCGGTCACGTTGGCCGGGCAAATCGGACACCATCTTTGTGCACGCGTTCACAAAGACATAGCCTGCATTCGACGGGGCGGTCTGGGGACATGTGACCGCCTGCAGCCCCGCTCTACCCGCAGGAGCACCGTGGCAACTGGCCGAACTCACCGACCGGCGACCCGCAGCCGAGGGATTCCCGAGGCCACCGTCGCCAGGCTTCCGCTGTACCTCCGAGCCCTCACCGCTCTGTCGGAGCGCTCGGTTCCCACGGTCTCCTCCGAGGAGCTCGCGGCCGCCGCGGGGGTCAACTCCGCGAAGCTGCGCAAGGACTTCTCCTACCTCGGTTCCTACGGGACGCGCGGCGTGGGCTACGACGTCGAGTACCTCGTCTACCAGATCTCCCGCGAGCTCGGTCTGACCCAGGACTGGCCCGTCGTGATCGTCGGTATCGGTAACCTCGGCGCGGCGCTTGCCAATTACGGCGGGTTCGCCTCGCGCGGCTTCCGCGTCGCCGCGCTCATCGACGCCGATCCGAACATGGCGGGCACGCCCGTCGCGGGCATGCCGGTGCAGCACACCGACGAGCTCGAGAAGATCATCAAGGACAACGGCGTCTCCATCGGCGTCATCTCCACCCCGGCGGGCGCCGCCCAGCAGGTCTGCGAGCGGCTCGTCGCCGCCGGTGTGACCTCGATCCTGAACTTCGCGCCCACCGTTCTGTCCGTGCCGGACGGTGTCGACGTACGCAAGGTGGACCTCTCCATCGAGCTGCAGATCCTCGCCTTCCACGAGCAGCGCAAGGCCGGTGAGGAAGCGACCGCCGAAGGCGACGTGCCGCCCGCCGATGCCAAGCAGCAGCGGAAGGGACCCGACGGGGACATCCCCGCCGTGATGCCGGCATGAGTCTCCTCGTCGTAGGGCTGAGCCACCGCAGCGCTCCGGTGAGCGTCCTGGAGCGGGCCGCGCTGGCCGCCGATGCGCAGGCCAAGCTCCTGCAGGACACGCTCGCCGCCGAGCCCGCCGCCGAGGCGGCCGTGCTCGCCACCTGCAACCGCATCGAGCTGTACGCCGACGTGGACAAGTTCCACGCGGGCGTCGCCGAGCTGTCCACGCTGCTCGCCCAGCACAGCGGGGTGGCCCTCGAAGAGCTCACTCCCTATCTGTACGTCCACTACGAGGACCGAGCCGTCCACCACCTGTTCTCGGTGGCCTGCGGCCTGGACTCGATGGTCGTCGGCGAGGGCCAGATCCTCGGCCAGATCAAGGACACCCTGGCGCGCGCCCAGGAGCTGCACACCGCGGGGCGCCTCCTCAACGACCTGTTCCAGCAGGCCCTGCGGGTCGGCAAGCGCGCGCACTCGGAGACCGGCATCGACCGGGCCGGGCAGTCGCTCGTGACCTTCGGCCTGGAGCAGCTCGCCGGGCGCGAGCCGGTCGAGGCGTGGGCCAAGGGCAAGCGCGCCCTGGTCATCGGCGCCGGATCCATGTCCTCGCTCGCCGCGGCGACGCTCGCCCGCGCAGGCGTCGGCGAGGTCGTCGTCGCCAACCGCACCCTGGAGCGCGCCGAGCGGCTCGCCGAGATCTTGATGGACGGCGGCAACGGCACCGTCGCGCGCGCCGTCGCGATGGACCAGGTGGCCGCCGAACTGACACGTGCCGATATGGCGGTGTCCTGCACCGGGGCGACCGGGCTCGTCCTGACGGCGGAGGCCGTGGCGGCGGCGCTTGCGGGCCGTACGGCTTCGCCGACGGCCGTGGGGACGGCTGTGGGGACGCCGCACGCGTCGGTGGCGGCCCCGCGGTCGGCCTCGCGCTTCGGCGCGGGTGCGCGCGCCGAAGGGACGGTGACGGGTCGCGACGGCCGCCCGGCAGCCCCCTCAGCGACGGACGAAGACTGCCCGCTCGGCCTCTCCGGCGCGGATGCGACCGGTGGCTCGCTCGACGGCGCATCCGTCAGCCGCGGCGTCGGGTTCTCCGTCATGGGCGAGGACGCCGTCGCGGGCATGGATGCCGCGACCCTGGAGCAGCACGCCGCCTGGGTCGACAACGCTCCCGCCGAGCGCCGTGACGCCGAGGCCGAAGTGCGCGCCGAGGCCGACACCATCACCGCGCTCGCCGCGGCCGTGACCGCCACCGGGCGGGTGCCCGAGCGCCGCGGCCCCTCGATCGTCGAGACCGGGCACGTCCTGCTCGCCCTGCTCGACCTGGCCATGCCCCGCGACATCGACGGCGCCGTGCACCGCATCGACGGCGTACGCCTCGTCGACATCGAGTCGCTCGCCGAGACCTCCGCCGACGCCCCGATGGCCGACGACGTGGAGCAGGTCCGCGCGATCGTCTCCGACGAGGTCGCCGCCTTCGGCGCCGCGCAGCGGGCCGCGCACATCACGCCGACCGTGGTCGCCCTGCGCACCATGGCCGCCGACGTCGTCGCCGGCGAGATCGCCCGGCTCGACGGACGGCTCCCCGGACTCGCCGAGAAGGAGCGCGCGGAGATCACCCAGACCGTCCGCCGTGTCGTCGACAAGCTGCTGCACGCACCGACCGTGCGGGTCAAGCAGCTGGCCGCCGAACCCGGCGGCGCCGGATACGCCGACGCGCTGCGCACCCTCTTCGACCTCGACCCGCAGACGGTCGCCGCCGTCAGCAGGGCCGACGGCCTGAACAACCAGAACGACCAGCACGACCAGCACAACGAGAACAACGACCCGAATCGAGGCCGGGCATGACCGAGAGGGCACTCAGGCTCGGGACCAGGCGCAGCAAGCTGGCCATGGCCCAGTCCGGCCAAGTGGCCGAAACAGTGAGCCAGTTGACGGGCCGCCCCGTGGAGCTCGTGGAGATCACGACGTACGGCGACACGTCGCGTGAACACCTGGCGCAGATCGGCGGCACCGGCGTCTTCGTGACCGCCCTGCGCGACGCGCTGCTCGCCGGCGAGGTCGACTTCGCCGTGCACTCGCTCAAGGACCTGCCGACCGCGCAGCCCGATGACCTCGTGCTGGCCGCCGTGCCGCTGCGCGAGGACCCCCGCGACGTACTGATCGCGCGCGACGGCCTGACCTTCGCGGAACTGCCGAACGGCGCGCGCATCGGCACCGGTTCGCCGCGCCGCATGGCGCAGCTGAACGCCTATGCGCGCAACCACGGCATGACCATCGAGACCGTGCCGATCCGCGGGAACATCGACACCCGCATCGGATTCGTCCACAAGGGGGAGCTCGACGCCGTCGTGCTCGCCGCCGCCGGACTCCACCGAATCGGCAGGATCGACGAGGTGACCGACTTCCTGTCGGTCGACACAGTTCTGCCCGCCCCCGGCCAGGGGGCACTGGCGATCGAATGCGCCGCGTCCGACGCGTCGCTGATCGCCGCGCTCGCCGAGCTCGACGACCCGTACACCCGGGTCGCCGTGACCGCCGAGCGATCCCTGCTCGCCGCCCTGGAAGCCGGTTGCAGCGCACCTGTCGGTGCGCTGGCCGACTTGCTGGCCGACGGGCAGATTGTCAAGGAGATGCGCCTGCGCGGCGTCGTCGGTACCACCGACGGCTCGACGCTGGTGCAGCTGTCCACCACCGGTCCCGTGCCCGAGACGCATGACCAAGCCTTGGCGCTCGGCCGCGAACTCGCTGCCGAGATGCTTGCCAAGGGCGCGGCCGGTCTGATGGGGGAGCGAGTACTTTGAGCCCCACCTCGAACCTTCCCGGCCTTCCCGCACACGGGCACGTCACCTTCCTGGGTGCCGGACCCGGAGATCCGGGACTACTCACTCTGCGCGCCGTCGAGGCGTTGGCCCGAGCGGACGTCCTGATCGCCGAGCCGGATGTGCTCGACGTCGTGCGCGCGCATGCCCGGGGAGGTGTGGACACACCTCACCCTCAGGCAGTTGACGACGCGTCAGCCATCACCGATGCGCCTCCCCTGCGGGCCGCGGCCAATCTTGTCATGGAGGCAGCGAGGGGCGGCAGGCGGGTCGTGCGTGCCGTCGGCGGCGACCCCGGCCTCGACACGTACGCCGCCGAGGAGATGCTGGCCTGCGCCGCCGCGGGCATCTCCTTCGAGGTGGTGCCCGGCATCGCCGCGGCGGTCGGTGTGCCCGCCTACGCGGGTGTTCCGCTGCGGGACGCGCAGGGCACCGACGTACGTTTCGTCGACGCCCGCACCGCTTCCGACCGCTGCTGGAGCGAGGTCGGCGTGTCCGACGGGACCGTGGTGGTCTCGACGGCGCTCGACTCCGTCGCGGCGGCCGCCGGCGAGCTGGTGGCGGCCGGGCGCAAGCCCGACACCCCGATGACGGTGACCGTCGCCGGTACGACGACGCGCCAGCGCACCTGGACCGCGACGCTCGGCACCATCGCGCAGGTCCTGAAGCAGGCGAAGGTGCTGCCCTCGCCCGACGGCGGGCAGCCCGTCATAGCCGTGGTCGGTGAGCGCTCCGCCGCCGCCCAGCGCGACCAGCTGTCGTGGTTCGAGTCGAAGCCGCTCTTCGGGTGGCGTGTGCTCGTTCCGCGTACGAAGGAGCAGGCGGCCTCGCTCTCCGACCAGCTGACGTCGTACGGCGCCGTGCCGCACGAGGTGCCGACGATCGCCGTCGAGCCGCCGCGTACGCCGCAGCAGATGGAGCGGGCGGTCAAGGGCCTGGTCACGGGCCGCTACGAGTGGATCGCTTTCACGAGCGTGAATGCCGTCAAGGCGGTGCGCGAGAAGTTCGAGGAGTACGGGCTCGACGCCCGCGCCTTCGCCGGGATCAAGGTCGCGGCGGTGGGCGAGCAGACCGCTGCCGCGCTGATCGCCTTCGGTGTGAAGCCGGATCTGGTGCCCAGCGGCGAGCAGTCGGCCGCGGGCCTGCTTGAGGACTGGCCGCCGTACGACCCGGTCTTCGACCCGATCGACCGCGTCTTCCTGCCGCGGGCCGACATCGCCACCGAGACGCTGGTCGCCGGTCTCATCGATCTCGGGTGGGAGGTCGACGACGTCACGGCCTACCGGACCGTGCGCGCGTCGCCGCCGCCGGCGGAGACGCGTGAGGCGATCAAGGGCGGCGGCTTCGACGCCGTGCTCTTCACGTCTTCGAGCACGGTGCGGAACCTGGTCGGTATCGCCGGCAAGCCGCACAACGTGACCGTCATCGCGTGTATCGGCCCCGCCACGGCGAAGACCGCCGAGGAGCACGGGCTTCGGGTGGACGTGATGGCTCCCGAGCCGTCGGTCCACAAGCTGGCGGAGGCGCTGGCCGAGTTCGGGACGCGGCGTCGGGCTGCCGCGCTGGAGGCCGGTGACCCCGTCACGCGGCCGAGTGAGCGGCGGCCGGGTTCGCGCCGCAGGCGTACGGCTCCCTGAGTCGCGAGGGGCGGGGGGGGCCCGGGGTTTTCTCCCC
>NZ_SRIC01000221.1 GCF_004684775.1 Streptomyces sp. MZ04 | reverse complement strand
GGGTGGGACGATCGGGTTGAAACCCGGTACCTGATACGGAACTTCAGCCGTGAAGCCCGAAGAACTCGGTGATCCAGTGGCTGGAGCAGATCGAGGCGATGAAGTGCGCGGTCCCGGTGGCGCCGCACTGCTGGGCAGCGGTGCCGGGGTCCACGGGCGTGCCGTGGCCGATGTCCGGCACCCGGTCGACCTCGACCGCGACGCTGCCGTCGGCGGCCAGGTACTGCTCCCGTCGCGTGCCGTTCGTCCCGATGGTGGAGGTACGGTCCGGGCTCTGGCCCAGGCCGTGCACGGCCGTCCACTGATCGCGCAGGGCGTCCGCGTTCTTCGGTACGACGGTGGTGTCCCGGTCACCGTGCCAGATGGCCACCCGCGGCCAGGGCCCTGTGTGGCCGGGGGCGGCGTCCGTCACGTTCTTCGCCCAGGCCGCGGGGGTCCGGTTCACCCCCGGGTTCATGCAGGTGTACGCGGAGACGACGTCGGTGGCGCAGCGGTAGGGCAGGCCCGCGACCACTGCCCCGGCCTGGAAGACGTCCGGGTAGGTGGCGAGCATGGCCGCGGTCATCGCACCGCCCGCGGACAGGCCCGTTACGTAAGTTCGGGCGGGGTCACCGCCGTAGGCGGAGCCGGCCTTGGCGACCATCTGCCGGATCGACGCGGCCTCTCCCTGACCGCGCTGCGTGTCGCCGCTCTGGAACCAGTTGAAGCACTTGTTGATGTTGTTCGACGTCGTCGTCTCGGCGAAGACGAGCAGGAACCCGTACTGATCGGCGAACTTGGTCAGTCCCGAGTTGTCGGCATAGATCTGGGCGCTCTGCGTGCAGCCGTGCAGGGCCACCACCACCGCCGGACGGGCGGGCGCGGATCGCGGCCGGTACACGTACATGTTCAGGGCACCCGGATTGGCCCCGAAGTCGGTCACCCTCTCCAGGGCGACCGCCGCATCGGCCTGCGACGCCGGGGCGAACAGGGAGGCCCCGGCGGCGAGGGCGAGAGCGGCGGCCGGCAGGCCGATCCTGCGCAGTCGGCGTCTGAGCCATGCCGCCGCTCGGCGGGACAACGGGGCTGTCTGGGTGGGGGGTTGGGCGATTCCGTACGGCATGGAAGCCTCCTGGGGCAGCCGAGGTGCCGGTCACCCTAGGAGGCGTTCCGGCCGCCGCGACATGGCGACGGACGCCACAACCGCAGTGCGCACCAGGGGCGTTCGCACTGTTGCGCAGCCCGCAACCGACAAAGAGTTCACGCCGGGGTCCGGCGCGGGCCGTCAACCACCATGAGTACTGTGCGAGCGTGCTGACATTGAAGACGGAATCTGATGCCGAACTGGCGGTGGCGGCGGCGCAAGCCGGAGCCGCTGTCGTGCGCACCATGTACGGGGACTCGCTGCCCCGGTTCGAGAAGACGTCCGGCGACTTCGCGACGGCCGCGGACCTCGCGGCGGAGAAGGCCATCTGCGACATCCTGCGCACCGCTCGGCCCGATGACGCCGTCACCGGCGAGGAAGGCGGCCACCAGGGCGCGGGCGACGCGGCTCGCCGATGGCTGGTCGACCCCCTGTGCGGCACGCTGAACTACGCCGCGCACACCACGCTGGTCGCGGTGAACGTCGCCCTGCGGGTGGGCACGGACATCACGGCCGCCGCGTCGGCCGATCCGTTCGCCGAAGAGGTGTTCTGGACCGACGGGGAACGCGCCTGCCTGCGCCGCGGTGGCGTGGACGAGGAACTGACGCCCTCCCCCGATTCACGCCTTGTGGACGTCAACCTGGACCCGCCGTTCCCGAACGCCTCTTCCTTCCGGGCGGTTCGGCTGCTCGCCGACCCGGACTTCGTCCAGGGATTCCGGCCCCGTGTCGTCTCCACCACGCTGGCGGTGGCCTGGGTCGCGGCCGGCCGCCGGGCCGCCTACATCACCGACGGGCATCTCCGGGACAGCGTGCACTTCTCCACCGGCATCGCCCTGTGCCGAGCCGCCGGCTGCACGGTGACCGGCATCCACGGCCAGCCTCTGCACACGGGTGCGGGCGGACTGATCGTGGCGGCCGATCGGCAGACCCATGCCGCGCTCCTGGACATGATCGGCAGTCAGGCGCCGTCGGATCGCTAGGTTGCGCGTGCTCACGCGAGCGACAGCACGGCCACGTCGTACCGCTCCCGCACAGGAACCGGTCGGGTCGTCGACTCGTCCTCGGCGTCGGCGCGCAGCCGCCCGAGTCCTTCCTGGAATTCTGCGGCGGTGAGCCCGGCGAACTTCGACTGGGGCCGCGAGGTCATGCGGGCGTGGTAATCGCGGAGGCCTGCGGTGACAGGGCGAGCGAAGGAGATGACGGTCCGGACCGTGAAGCCGGCCGAGGCGAAGTCCTCGAGCACCTCGGACCTGGAGGGAAAACGCCGCTCGTCCGACTCGCGGAGGCCGGGCCAGTAGTCGTAGACCAGGGCGTCGAGCCGCTCGCGAAATGTCGTACGGATGACGGTCGTTCCGCCGGGACGGAGGATCCGGGCCAGCTCGTGGGCGACCCTCACGCGGTCGGGCAGATGGTGGATCACGCGCGACAGCAGGGCCAGGTCGAACAGGTCGGAGCCGGTGGGCACGGCTTCGGCGGTGCCGGCCACGTACTGGACCGCGGCATGGGAGTTGTGCCGCTCGGCTTGGGTGAGCATGGGCACGGAGGCGTCGATCCCGATCACTCGCGAGGGGTTGAGCCGGCGGGCCATCGACGCGCAGAACATGCCGGTGCCCGCCCCGATCTCCACCACCGCGGGCGACGGGCGGCCCGCGAAGGAACCGATCAAGTGTGTCCAGTCGCGGAGCGATGCGTCGGGCATCTCATTGCCGCCCTGGTATACGCCCGCCAGCCGCTCATCGTCGTAGACCCTGCCCATGCCGATCATGCTTACGGCTCTGACGCCGCAGGACAAGACCGCCTGCGCGTTCAAGTACGCGCAGGCGGCGGGGATTTCGGCTCAGCCTTACGCGTCAGCCCTGCGCATCAGCCCTGCGCATCAGCCTTACGCAGAAGCAAACTGCCCCGGCGGAACCGCTCCCCCTCGCCCGGCTCACGCAGCATCCGGCCGACTTCGACGAATCCGGCCGTGCCGGCCAGCCCCGCGAGGTCGTCGATCGGCCACCGGTAGGCAGTCGCCACCTTGTGGTCGAACGGCGTGACCGGCTCCCCCTCCGACTCGAAGAAGCCGAGCAGGAGATGACCGCCGGGTGCGAGCACCCGCCCGAACTCGGTGAAGTACGGGGGCAGTTCCTGAGGCGGCGTGTGAATGACCGAGTACCAGGACACGATGCCGTTCAGCCTGCCGTCGGCCAAGTCCAGTGCGTCCATCGAACCGACCTCGAAGCGCAGGTCCTGGTAGGTCCGGCGGGCGATGTCGATCATCACCGGCGAGAGGTCGACACCGAAGACGTCAAGACCCAGGTCCCGCAGATGCGCGGTCGTCTGTCCCGGACCGCAGCCCAACTCGGCGACGAGCCCCGCGTCGGCGCTCCGCACGAGGTCGGCGAACGCGGCGAGCACCGCGCGATCCAGGGGAAGAGCGTCCAGCGAGTCACGGGCGAATTCCGCGTAGATGACGGCCATGGCGTCGTAGGCATCCGCCGTCGCACTGAGGTAGGAGGAAGGTTGAGTCACAAGGGCGGATACTAGGGGCCTGCCGGCTCGGGCCGACGGCCGCCCCCTCGCGTGACCCGAGCGACTCACCGTACGGACGGACATGATCCAGCCACTTCGGATGGCGCGATCCATCCGTCCTCGCCACCTTCGCGGTGACAGTCGCGGAGAGTGGTCGGAACGGCACCGCGGGGTGCGGAACGATGCGTAGCGTGGGAACTCCCAGTCAGGCGCACGGCGGGCGAAAGCGGGCACACACAATGCGGTTGGGACATGTCCGAGAG
Source organism: Streptomyces sp. MZ04 (assembly GCF_004684775.1). Lineage (GTDB taxonomy): Bacteria > Actinomycetota > Actinomycetes > Streptomycetales > Streptomycetaceae > Streptomyces. The sequence continues at coordinate 10,414 of NZ_SRIC01000221.1, read as the reverse complement.
CATGTCGTGGGGCTGCCCCTCGAAGTCACGGGCTTCATCGGACGTGAGCGGGAGCTGCGCGAGATCGGCGCTCTGGTGGACAAGGCCCGGCTGGTGTCGCTCATCGGGCCCGGCGGAGTGGGTAAGACGCGGCTCGCGCTGCGCACCGCCCGCACGGCGCTGCCGCGCTTCGCCGACGGTGCCTGTTTCGTCGAACTGTCGTCACTGCACGACCCGGTGCTGCTCCCGCACACGGTGGCCGCGGCGCTCGGGCTCTCCGAGCAGGGTGACCGTGCCCCGGTGGATCTCGTGGTCGCCTACCTCTCCGGCAAGCGGCTGCTGCTCGTCCTGGACACCTGTGAACACCTGGTGGACGCCTGCGCGATGCTCGCCGACCTGATCCTGCGCATGGCGCCCGAAGTCACGGTCCTGACCACCAGCCGCCAACCGCTGGACGTACCGGGCGAGTTCGCCTACCCGATCACGCCACTGCCCTGTGACCGCGAGGCGGTGCAGTTGTTCGGCGAGCGGGCCGCCGCCGTCGTGCCCGGGTTCACTGTCACCGAGGCCAATCGCGCCGCCGTGACCTCCGTCTGCCGCCGGCTCGACGGGATTCCGCTGGCCATCGAACTGGCCGTGGTCCGGCTGCGGGTGCTCCCGCTGGGCGATCTGGCCGCCCGGCTCGAGCACCGGTTCCAGGCGCTGACCGGCGGCCGCCGGGGCGTGGCGCACCGGCACCGGACGTTGCGGGACACCATCGACTGGAGCCACGACCTGTGCACCCCGCAGGAACGGACGCTGTGGCGCAGGCTGTCGGTGTTCGCCGGGGATTTCGACGCCGAGGCGGCCGAGGCCGTGTGCGGGGGCGGCGAACTGCCCGCCGAGGCCGTGCTCGAGCAGCTCATCGGTCTGGTCGACAAGTCGGTGGTGCTGCGGGTCGAGACGGAGGAGGCGCGCTACCGGCTCCTCGACACCTTGCGCGAGTACGGTGCCGAGCAGCTCGCGGAGAGAGGTGAGCAAGAGGCCTACCGCCGGGCACACTTGGAGTACTTCGCCGCCTTCGCGGAGCGCGCCGACCGCCCTTTCCACAGTGACCGGCAGCCGGAGCAGCTGACGGCGATCGCCCGCTGCCTGCAGAACTTCCGGGTCGCCCTGGAGTACGGGACCGGCCATGACGACCCCGAACTCGCGCGGCGCGGCCTCGACCTGGCCACCCGGCTGTGGACGCACTGGATCATGACGGGGCGGCTGCGCGAGGGATCACGCTGGATCAAGTCCGGCCTGGCCTCGGTGGAATCCGACTGCCCCGAGCGCGTCGAGGGCCTGCACCGCCTCGCCTGGATCCTGATGGTCCTGGGCTGGCACGACGAGTCCGAGCCGTACGTCCTGGAGTCCCTGGCCCTGGCCGAGCGGATGGGCGACGCGCGCGGTGCGGCGTACGCCGTCGAGTTCCGCGGCTGCCTCGCCCAGTTCCGCGGGCACCTGGACGAGGCGCATCGCGACTTCGACGCGGCCCGCCACGCCTTCCGGAAGCTGGGTGACGACGACGGTCTCGCCATCACCTGCTTCATCCAGACGTTCGGCGCGGCCCTCGTCGGCGATGTCGAGCACGCCTGGGAGGTGTCCGAGGAGGGACTGCGGGCACTGGAGGCGGCCCCCGGCGAGTGCTGGACGCGCAGCTACTGCCTGCTCTACCGGCAGTTGGCGCTGTGGCTTTCGCACGACGACTCGCGGGCCGCGGAACGGGACGGACTCGGGCTCGAGGCACTGGCCCTGAAGCAGACCGTGGACGACCGGCTCGGCGCGGCGATCGCGCTGGAACTGCTCGCCTGGTCCGCGGCGCACGCGGGGCGCGACGAACGTGCCGCCTGGCTGCTCGGAAGTGCGGAGGCGATCTGGGTCAGGATCGGCGGCGTGCGGCTGTTCAACGTGACGGTTCTCCTCGCCGAACACGACACGGCCGTCGCCAAGGCGCGGGCGGCGCTGGGAGATTCGGCGTACGCGGCTCAGCAGGAGCGGGGTGCCGGGCTGAGCCTCGCGGAGTCGGTGACGCACGCGACCGAGGGCACGGACGCGCTCCCCGTCGCCGCGCCGCCGCACGCCACCGCGCAGCCGGGCAGCCTCACGACCCGGGAGCGGGAGGTGGCGGCGCTGGTCGCGGAGGGGCTGACGAACCGGAAGATCGCCGAGCGGCTCGTCATCTCCAAGCGGACGGCGGACGCCCACGTGGAGCACATCCTCAGCAAGCTGGGGCTCACTTCGCGGACGCAGATCACGGGCCTGGAGGCCTGACGCTGCGGAACGAGCGCCGGTAGCTGTGCGGCGGAACCCCGACGATCCGTTTGAACTGGCGCCGCAGGGTCGTGGCGGTGCCCATGCCGGTGGCCAGCGCGATCGCCTCGATGCTCTGGTCGGTGGATTCCAGCAACTCCTGGGCGCGGCGGACGCGTTGGGTCAGGAGCCACTGGAGCGGCGTCTCCCCGATCACCGACCGGAACTGCCGTCCGAGATGGCGGGGGCTCGTGTTGGCCTTCCGCGCCATGTCCGTCACGGTCAACGGCTGGTCGAGGCGCTGCTGGACCCAGGCGAGCAGTTGGGACAGTGAGTGGTCGCCGGTGGCCTGTACCGGCGTGGACACGAACTGGGCCTGGCCGCCGGGCCGATGGGGCGGCACGACGAGGCGGCGGGCCACGGAGTTGGCGACGGCGGCGCCGTGGTCGAGGTGGATCAGGTGGAGGCAGAGGTCGACGGCGGCGGCCTTGCCCGCGGCCGTGAGCACACTGCCGTTGTCCGTGTACAGCACATCCGGGTCGACCACGGCGCGCGGATGGCGTGCGCTCAGCTCCGCGGCATGGGCCCAGTGGGTGGTGGCCCGTCGGCCGTCCAGCAGGCCCGCGGCGCCGAGCACGAACGCCCCGGTGCACAGGGAGGCGATCCGTGCACCCGCCTCGTGAGCGGCCCGCACGGCGTCGATCAGCTCCTGCGGCAGCGGATCGTCGATGTCGGCGCAGGCGGGCACGATCACGGTGTCGGCAGCGGCCAGGCGCTCGAGACCGTGGTCGGGCTCGACCGTGAACGGGCCGACCCGCACCGGCCTTGGCCCGCAGAGCAGTACGTCGTACCAGCCCTGGGTGGCTTCGCGCGGCGGGTTGCCGAAGATCTCGTAGGCCACCGCCAGTTCGAAGTGCAGCAGGTGACCGGCGGCAGGCAGCGCGACAGTGGGCATGTCCGAAAGTGTACGGGTGTTGTCGTTCCGGACCATCACGGTCGGGGCGTATCGGCGGCAACACTGGACCCATCAGCACATCGAGAGCGGGGGAACCATGCGTACAGCAGGGACAGTCGTGGTCTACGGGGCGACAGGGCACACCGGTCGTTTCATCGTCGCCGAGCTGCGCAGGCGCGGCTTCACCACGGTCGTGTCCGGCCGTAACGCGGCGCAGTTGGAGGCGCTGGCCGCCGAGTCGGGGGATGTGGAGGCGCGCCCGGCCACCGTGGACGACGCGGGCTCGCTGGACCGGGCGCTCGCCGGAGCGGCGGCGGTCATCAACTGCGCCGGACCGTTCGCGGTGACGGGGGGCCCGGTCGTCGAGGCGGCGCTGCGCGCGGGGATCCCGTACGTCGACGTCGCGGCGGAGATCGAGGCGAACGCCGCGATGTTCGCCGACCACGCGGAAGCGGCCCGGAAGGCCGACGTACCCGTGGTGCCCGCGATGGCCTTCTACGGCGGTCTCGGCGACCTGTTGGTGAGCGCGGCGATGGGCGACTGGACCGCCGCCGACGAGGCGCATGTCGCGTACGGGTTGACCAGCTGGCACCCGACGGCGGGCACCCGGGCCGCGGGCGAGGTGTCCCATGACCGTCGCGGGGGCCGGCGGTTGCGGTTCGCGGGCGGGGAGCTGCGGTTCCACGACGACGAGCTGGCGGAGCAGGACTGGGACTTCCCCGAGCCGTTGGGCCGGCGCACGGTGATCGCGGAGTTCACCATGGCCGATGTCGTCACCGTCCCCAGCCACGTGGCCGTACCCGAAGTCCGTACGTACATGGCCGCCGAGGCCGCGCGTGACCTCGCCGACGCGGACACGCCCGCGCCGGAGCCGGTCGACGACCTGGGGCGGTCGGACCAGACGTTCGTCGTCGACGTGCTGGTCCGCGCCGACGGTGTCGAGCGCCGCGCCTCGGCCCGCGGCCAGGACATCTACGCGGTCACCGCTCCCCTGGTGGTGGAGGCCGTGGGGCGCATCCTGGCCGGGGACACCCGCACCACGGGGGTGGCATCGGCGGGTGCGATGTTCGACGCGGCGGACTTCCTGCGGGCGCTGCACCCGCATCTGTCGGTCGACCTTCCGCACTGACCGGCAGGGCCGGGCGGCGCGGCATCTTGGCTGGTCAGCGCCTACACTGCTGCGGTGAGCGAGATCCTTCCCCCCTGCCCCGAGTGCACCGGCGCCTTCACCTACGAGATGGGCGCACTCCTGGTCTGCCCGGAGTGCGGGCACGAGTGGTCCCCGGCATCCGCCGAGACCCCTGACGCCGGCGGTGCGGCCGCCGTCATCAAGGACTCGGTCGGCAACGTACTCGCCGACGGCGACACGGTGACCGTGGTCAAGACCCTGAAGGTCAAGGGCAGCCCCAGCGGGATCAAGGCGGGCACCAAGGTCCGCAACATCCGCCTGGTGGAGGACGGCGTGGACGGCCACGACATCGACTGCAAGGTCGACGGGTTCGGCCCCATGCAGCTCAAGTCCAGCGTGGTCAAGAAGGCGTAGGGGCCGGCGCTCCCCCGTGCCGCCGGCCCCAGGGCCCCCGCTTCATGCCCTCAGCGCGCGGTTCGCACCTTCGCCTCCGCGTCGCGCAGCACCCCCGGTACGAGTCGGCGGTGGACGGCGGACAGCGGGGGCCACAGCCATCGGCCCAACCACCGGTCGTAGCGCAGGAACGTACCCAGCGCCACCCGCCCGTCGGCGGCCTGCACGAGAAGGTTGCCGGTCAGGAACCAGGAGGCGGCCTCGAGCCGTATCCAGTCCTCGCCGCGTTCGGCGATCCGCCAGCCGGCCACCGTCTGCGGCGATCGCCCCCGGCTGAGCCGGATCCCGAGCAGACCGCGCCAGATGAACCGCTCGGCGGGGCTGGGGACATCGCCGAACATGGCACGGGCCCACCGCTCCGGCGAGGCGACGGCGTCCGTGGCGATGGCGAAGCGGTCGACGTAGTCGATGACCGGCAGCGAACTCAGCGCGCAGAAGGGCTCGGGGAGACGGCGCACGCCCACCGCACCGTCGATCTCGCCCGTGATCACGGCCGCCCCCTACTTCGATACGAGGGGGTGGATCTGGCGCGGCTTGCGTTCACGCTCGTCGAAGCCGACGACCGCGCCCAGGTCACGGGCCGCCGCGAACGCCTCCCGGTGGGCGTCATCGGACTCGAACGTGCCGATCGTGACGACGGCGTCGCCGTCGGGGGTGGCCCACACATCGGCGGACAGACACCCCGAGCTGGCTCGCAACACGTCGCCCACCCGGTGCGCACGGCCTACGAAGTCCTCGAAGTGCTCGGGGTGCGGGTAGTGGAAGGCGACAAAGCCGACGGTCATCTCGCTGTCTCCGTTCACTTATACGGTAGCGTACACATCGACCGTAGCCCGTTTATACGGTGGCGTATATCCGGCGGAGAAGTGAGGTGAGGCACATCGTGGGCAAGACACGCACACCGCGTGAGGGATGGATCGAGGAAGGCCTGCGGGCGCTGGCGGCCGCCGGTCCTGACGCCGTGCGCGTCGAGGCGCTCGCGAAGCGGCTCGGCGTCACCAAGGGCGGCTTCTACGGCTACTTCGCCGACCGCGACGCGCTCCTCGAGGCGATGCTCGACACCTGGGAGCGCGAGAGCACGGACGAGGTGATCGACCGCGTCGAGCAGGAGGGCGGAGACCCCAAGTCCAAGATCCGTCGCGCGGGCATGCTGACCTTCTCCAACGACCGTCTGCTCCCCATCGACCTCGCGATCCGCGCCTGGGCCCGGCACGACAAGGCGGTCGCCGAGCGCCTTCGCCGGGTCGACAACCGGCGCATGGACCTGCTGCGCGAGATGATCGGCACCTTCTGCTCCGATCCCGACGAGGTCGAGGCCCGCAGCCTGCTCGCCTTCTGCGCGGCGATCGGCAAGCACTTCCTCGCCGCCGACCACGGCGACCGCAGCCGCGCCCAAGTAGTCGCCCGCGCCTCGGATCTGCTGCTCGACCGCCGCCCCGAGGACAACGACCGCTGACGGCCGTGCCACCGATGATCGGCGGTGGCGGTTCCTGCCAGGATGGTTGCCATGGTCCCGCACACCACGCCCTCATCTCCCGACGACAAGGCGGCCACCGCTCCTCGTGACGCCTTCCACCCCGACCTCCCCGGCCATGAGGCCGGCGCATCGCCGCTCAGCGCCCGTCTGCACCACATCCGCGCCGACGAACTCGACGCGGAGACGGCGCAGTCGGGCGGCATGCGGCGATTCGCCGCGATCAGCGGGCGGAGCGTCGGTTCGGAGCGCATCTGGATGGGCCAGACGCACGTCGCCCCGAGCACCGCCTCCTCCAACCACCATCACGGCGCGTCCGAGACGGCCATCCATGTGATCAAGGGCCACCCGGAGTTCGTCTTCCTCGACGACTCCGGCGGGACCCCGCAGGAGATCCGGATCCGCACGGCACCGGGCGACTACGTCTTCGTCCCCCCGTACGTCCCTCATCGCGAGGAGAACCCCAGCCCCGACGAAGAGGCGGTCGTGGTCATCGCCCGCAGCACGCAGGAGGCCGTCGTGGTCAACCTGCCGGAGCTGTACGTCCTGGGCGGCGAGCCGGGCGCCGAGCGGGCGGAAGGCTGATGCTCAACCGCCCGTGCTCTCCCTGACCACGAGCCGGTGCCCGACCGAGTGATCCCGCACCGGAGGCATCGGACCGCTGTCGGCCCCCTCGATGCGTTCCAGCAGGAGCGATACGGCGACGCGGGCGATCTCCCGCTTGTCGGGGGCCACCGTCGTCAGGCTGGGCACGCTGAAGCGGGAGGCCTCGATGTCATCGAAGCCCACCACGTCCAGGTCGCCCGGCACGGCGCTGCCCCGTTCGTACAGGGCCCGCAGCGCGCCGAGGGCCAGGTGGTCGTTGAGGCAGAGCAGCGCGTCCGGGCGTGCCTTACGGTCCATCAGGGCCGCTGCGGCGCGGGCTCCGTCGCGCCAGTGGTAGGCGTCCACGGGCACCACCAGGTCGGCGTCGAAGGGGACACCGGCCGCCGCCAGGGCCTCGCGGTAGCCGTCGGTGCGCAGCCGGTCGGTGCCCTGGCGGCCGCGCACCATCCCGCCGACGACGGCGATGCGGCGCCGGCCGCGGGAGAGCAGGTGCTCGGTGGCTTCCCGTGCGGCGCGTACGTTGTCGATGCCCACGTGGTCGGTGCCGTCCTCGGCGGGCCGTTCGCCGAGCAGGACCACGGGGAGTCTGCGGTCGCGCGTGGCCAGGTCGCGGGGCCGCAGGGCCAGCGGGCTGAGGATGACGCCGTCGGAGAACTGGGCGTCGAAACCGCCCCGAGTACCCCCGTCCGCAGTTCGCCCGCGAGGCGTGGCTGAACCTCAACGGCGAGTGGCAGTTCGAGATCGACCGCTCCGACACGGGCCTGGAGCGCGGTCTGCGCGACCGTGAACTCGCCGACCGCATCGTCGTGCCGTTCTGCCCCGAGTCGGCGCTGTCCGGCATCGGCGAGACCGACTTCCTGGAGGCCGTCTGGTACCGGCGCACCGTGACGGTGCCCGCCGAGTGGGCCGGTTCCCGGGTACTGCTGCACTTCGGTGCGGTGGACCACGACACCATGGCCTGGGCGGGCGGCGTCGAGGTCGCGCGGCACCGCGGCGGCTTCACCCCGTTCACCGCCGACCTCGGCGAAGTCGCCCTACCCGGCGAGGAGTTGACGCTGGTGGTGCGCGCCCGCGACAGTCGGCACGGCGTCCAGGCGCGCGGCAAGCAGGCCACCTGGTACGCCAACTCCCACTGCCACTACACGCGTACGACCGGCATCTGGCAGACCGTGTGGCTCGAGCCGGTGCCGCGGGCCGTCGCCCTCAAGCGGCCGCGCATCACCCCCGACCTGGCATCGGGCGCGTTCTTCCTGGAACTGCCGCTGACCGCCAACGCCCGCGGCCACCGCGTCCGCGCCGCCCTCGAAGACGAGCGGGGTGCGGTCGTCACGGCCGATGCCCGCGCGGACCTGGACCTGTGCCCGCGCCTGGTCCTGCCGCTGCCCGCCGACCGGCTGCGCGTCTGGTCGCCGCGGGACCCGCACCTGTACGGCCTCACCCTCGAAGTCCTCGACGCCGAGGGCCAGATCGTGGACACGGCCCGGTCCTACGCGGGCCTGCGCTCGGTCTCCGTCGACGGCAAGCGGCTGCTCCTGAACGGCGAGCCGGTCTTCCAGCGCCTCGTCCTCGACCAGGGCTACTACCCGGACGGGCTGATGACGGCCCCGGACGACGCCGATCTCGTACGCGACATCCAGCTGGGTCTGGACGCGGGCTTCAACGGGGCGCGGCTGCACCAGAAGGTCTTCGAGGAGCGCTACCTCCACCACGCGGACCGGCTCGGCTATCTGGTGTGGGGCGAGTTCGGCGACTGGGGCTGCGAGGTCGGCGTACGCGACGACAATCAGCGCCCCGACGCCGCGTACGTCGCCCAGTGGCTCGAGGCCGTGGAGCGGGACTACTCGCATCCCTCGATCGTCGGCTGGTGCCCGCTCAACGAGACGTACCAGCATCTGCACGACCGCGTCACGCAACTCGACGACGTCACGCGGGCGATGTTCCTGGCCACCAAGCAGGCCGACACCACCCGCCCGGTGATCGACGCGTCCGGGTACGCGCACCGGGTCGCCAGCGACGACCACTGGAGCGACCAGGCGGGCAACACCGCCACGTACACCTTCACCGGCACCCGCATCGCCCTGCTTTCGGTCCGCGACACGGGCAACGGCATCGCGGCCATCAGCGTCGACGGCGGCCCCGAACAACGCGTCGACTTCCACGGCGCGCTGCGCACCGGCGAGACCCTGCAGTACCTCAGCCCACGCCTCGACAACGGCCGGCACACCGTGCGGGTCCGGGTCACCGGTGAGCACAACGGGCAGTCCCAGGGGTCGTTCGTGAGTGTGGACCGGGCCGAGGTCTATACGGACTGACGGGTCAGCACGGACTGACGGGTCAGCGGAAGGCGCTCTCGCCGGTCAGGGCCTTGCCGATCACCAGGCTGTGGACCTCGCTCGTGCCCTCGTAGGTGAGGACCGATTCGAGGTTGTTGGCGTGGCGGATCACCGGGTACTCGAGGGTGATGCCGTTGGCCCCGAGCAGGGTGCGGCACTCGCGGGCGATCGCGATGGCCTCGCGTACGTTGTTGAGCTTGCCGATGCTGATCTGCTCGGGCGTCAGCTGCCCCGTGTCCTTGAGGCGGCCGAGCTGCAGCGCGAGCAGCATGCCCTTGCCCAGTTCGAGCGTCATGTCGGCCAGCTTCTGCTGGGTGAGCTGGTACGAGGCGAGGGCGCGGCCGAAGACGGTGCGGTCGCCGACGTACGAGATCGCCGTCTCCAGGCAGTCGCGGGCGGCGCCGAGTGCGCCGAAGACGATGCCGAAGCGGGCTTCGTTCAGGCAGCCGAGCGGGCCGGAGAGCCCGCGCGCCGACGGCAGCATGGCATCGGCGGGCAGGCGGACGTCCTCGAGCACGAGCTCGCTGGTGACGCTCGCGCGCAGTGACAGCTTGCGCTTGATCTCGGGGGCGGAGAAGCCGGGGGTGCCAGTGGGGACGACGAAGCCGCGTACGCCCTCGTCGGTGCGGGCCCAGACGACGGCGACGTCGGCCACCGAGCCGTTGGTGATCCACATCTTGGTGCCGTTGAGGATCCAGTCGACGCCGTCCCGTCGGGCGGTCGTGCGCATGGAGCCGGGGTCCGAACCGGCGTCGGGCTCGGTCAGGCCGAAGCAGCCGATCTTCTCGCCCGCGGCCATGCCGGGCAGCCATTCCTGCTTGTGCTCCTCGGAGCCGTACTTCCAGATCGCGTACATGGCGAGTGAGCCCTGGACGGACACCAGGCTGCGCAGTCCGGAGTCGACGGCCTCCAGTTCGAGGCAGGCGAGGCCGTAGGACAGGGCGCTGGTGCCGGCGCAGCCGTAGCCCTCCAGGTGCATGCCGAGGACCCCCAACTTGCCCAGTTCGCGGGCGAGTTCACGGGCGGGTATGGCGCCGTCCTCGAACCACTGCGCGACCTGCGGGCGCAGTTCGCGCTCGCCCATGGTGCGGACCGTGCGCTGGATCTCGCGCTCCTCCTCGGTGAGCAGGCCGTCGATGGCGAACAGGTCGAAGGGGTGGGTGCGCATGGGGCGGCCTCCGGATCGGGGTGTGCGGGTCGGGGTGTGCGGATCG
>NZ_SRIC01000220.1 GCF_004684775.1 Streptomyces sp. MZ04 | reverse complement strand
GCTTGGGGCGGCGGGCCCCATGGTGTCGCGCCGCTACCGCCGGGGTCGCTACCGCCGGGGTCGCCACCGCCAGGGTCGCCACCACCGAGGGGCACAGCAGCCCCCGCATCGGATCCCACGCTCACCAGCGCCGCGAACAGCGCGATGATCGCCAGGAGTTGGGCCGCGGGACCGAACGCCCCCTCGTCCGACGCGATCGGCTCGCCCGCACCGATGGCCGCCGCGATCCCCGCCCCGGCCATCGCCACGAAGGCGAGCGGCACGAGCAGGGCGTGGCGGCGCCAGGCAAGGAGCGCAAGTACCGGCACGATCAGCGCGAACCAGCCCGCGATCACCGCCGCCACCAGCGTCAGCGCCACGGCCCCGAGGATCAGGCCCGGGGCGGGCGGCGCCGTGTCCGGTGCGTCCGGGTTCGGCTCGCGGCGCCGGATCAGGACCAGGGCGACCAGGGCGAGCACCCCGACACCGCCGCCGATCAGGCCGATCTCGTAGACGCGCGAGGGCTCGTAGCTGAGCTTGACGGTGCCGCCCTCACCCTTGGGGATCAGCCAGCCCTGCTGCCAGCCGTCGAGGCGTACCGACGAGAGCTCCTCGCCGTTCAGCGTCGCCTTCCAGCCGTCGTTGATGTTCTCGTACGTCGAGAGATACGAGGCCGCGCCCGAGCCGACCGACAGCTCGCGCCGGTCGCCGCGCCAGTCCTTGATGTCCAGGGCGCGGGACTCGCGGTCGATCGCGCCCGGCGTGCCCTGCGTCAGCGACACGTCCATCAGGGTCAGCGGACCCGCGTCACCGGCCTCGACGGTGTGCTCGCCGGAGCCCAGCGACACCTTGGTGTTCTCCTCGCCCCGGCTGCAGAGCGTCACCTCGATGGGGCGCCGCTCCACCAGATCCCGCACCGAGCCCTTGGCGCTCGTCGCGTACAGCTTGCCGTCGACGGCGAGCTCTGGGCCCTTGCCGCAGGCCAGTTCGAAGGTCGCGGACGCGTCGGGCTGCGGCGTCCGGTACTTGTCCAGGGCCGGGACGTACACCTCGGTCAGACCCACCGGAAGCTGCAACTCGTCGTCCGCCACCGGGTTGTGCACCGTCAGCGGCGCCGTCTCGGTGATCGTGATGGTCATCTCGTCCGTGGTGATCGGCGCGAAGCGCGCCACGCCGTTCTCGTCGACGCCCACGATCGCGGCGCCGTCCGGCGAGCTGATCTCGATCTTCTCGGGACGTGTCGACAGACCACCGGCCGCCGGAAGGACGATCTCGTCGACCGCCTGCTTGTCCGGCCACTTCAGATGGACGACCGGACGGTCGCCGGCGATCCAGCCCGTCGTCAGGTCCCCGTCCGTCAGATTGCGCGGCGACAGACTCGTGCCGAGCCCCGACGTGGAGTCGGCGGTGGCGATGATCTGGTCCTTCTGCTCGGGCGCCACCTGGTAGAGCAGCTTGTCGAGCTCCTTGCCCGGTACGGCGACCGCGCTCGCCGCCACCTCGTAATCGGCGTCGGCCGGCGTCGTGAAGCGGCGGTGCAGGCCCGACTCGGTGTTCACCGGCGACAGCGCGCTCGGGTCCGACGAGCGGTGCATCGAGTACGTCGTCGCGTCGGCGCCGACCGCGGTGTCCCTGGACGAGCCGCCGGTGTCCGACGGCATCTGCAGGAGCTTCGTCACCTTCACACCGGGAACGGTGATCTCGGAGAACCCGGCGCCCGTCAGACCCGCGTGCCCGATCTGTGCGTCCAGGATCGTGATCTTCAGCCAACTCGACGCACCGGCGGGCGACTTGATCCGCTGCCGCATGCCGTCGGGCTGCAGGGTGCTGGTGGCGCTGCCCTGCTCGGTCTCCACCCGCACCTTCGTGGGCGCGGCCCGCACACCCTCCTGCGGCAGCGGGATGACCTTGATCGAGGACGGGATCGACTCCTTCGACCGGAACTCGGCCTTGATCCACGAACCCTTCGGCTTTCCGGGACTGCCCTCGGCCCATGCCGTCTCGGGGTTCCCGTCGAAGGCGTTCACCGGGTCGTACTGCGGCAGATGGAAGAGCCAGTTGCCGTAGCTCGACGCGGTGACGGACTTCGCGCCGCGCAGCCGCGCCGTCGTCTGGTGCTCGATCCCCTCGGTGGGCAGGATCTGGTGCGGCTTCTTGCCCGCGTCCTGCAGGGCGTCGCTCGCATTGCGTTCGCCCGGTCCGTACGTATAGGAGGTGTTGTTGTTGACCAGGCCGAAGCGGGTGTCCGCGCGGCGCAGTCCGTCACCGACCGCCTGGAGTCCGGGCGCCCCGATCCCCGGGTGGTTGTCGCCCGTCAGGACGGAGGGCCGGTCCCGCATCGCCGGGTCGGCGGAGAGCGGGAGCAGCGACTCGGGTCCGCCGCTCACCACCGCCGTGTTGGAGACCGCCTTGATCCCGGCCTGGCCGGGGCGTTCCGCGCCCGAGCCGGGAGCGTAGACCTCCACCGCGCGCTCGCGCGGATACAGGCCCTCGACCTGGAGGGGCGTGTCGTCGGGGATCTTCCCGCCGGTCTCGGTGGGGCCGAAGCCGGTGACCCGCTCGAATCCCGACTCCTCCAGGGTCCGCTTCACCGTCGCGGTCGGTACGTTGCCGATCTGGTCGGGGTCGAGGTCGTTGCGTACGACGACGTAGTACAGCCCGGCGCGGGTCAAGTAGTCGCGCAGGCCGGGTACTTCACCGCCCGTGGCGAGGGCCTGCTCCACCGCGTCCATCGCGCGCCGGTTGCCGGGCGTGCCGAACGGGACGTAGTCGCGCTGGGCCCAGCGGGATTCGGCGAGCACGTCGAGGGGCTGGTCGATGGGCGAGCCCCAGGTGTAGATGCCGTGCGCGGTCGCGGGCACGACGAGCGCGCGGGAGTCGGGGGAGTACTTCTCCAGCCAGTCGGCCGTCGCCTGCCAGTAGTTGGGCAGCTTCTGGAACGAACCGGGCTGCAGGATCGACCCGTTGAGGTAGGGGAAGGCGAGCCCTGGCAGTACGAGCACGGCGGCGATCAGCGGCGCGTACTTGCGGCCCCGCACCGGTCGCGCCCCGCGCGCCTGCGCGGCCACGCCCACCAGGTGCATCAGGCCGAGGACCAGCGCGAGCGCGAGGCCCGTCTGGAACTTGTAGATGTTGCGGAAGGGGACGAGCCCGCCGTTCAGCCAGCTCTGCACGGTCTCGTGGAAGGGCGCGCCGAACGCGCCGCCGTACCCGGCAAGCGTGACCAGGACGACCGAGAGCACGGTCAGGACGAGCCAGCGCCGCTCGGGCAGATCACGCCGGGCCAGGCCCGCGAGGCCGAGCGCGGCCGCGAGCGCCGAGCAGACGACGACGATCACGGAGGTCGCGACCGTCCATCCGGCGGGCAGCCAGGCCTCGCCGAAGTGCAGATAGGCGACCCAGTTGCCGGCACCGCGCAGCGTCTCCGTGGCCGACATCGTGCCGGTCGTGGTGGCCGAATTCTCCACGTACGGAAGGAAGTTCTCGCCGTAGATGCCGAGCATCAACAGCGGCACCACCCACCAGGCGGTCGCCAGGATCACTCCCGGAACCCACCAGGTGATCAGCTTCCGCTTGCGCGGTCCGTTCGGCCGGGAGAGGAGATAGAGGCCCACCGGGAGCAGGGACGCGAGCGTCGCCGCCGCGTTCACGCCGCCCATGAAGGGGATGAAGAGCGCGGAGCGGCACGCCGCCAGGCGGGCGCTGACGCGGTCGTTCGTCAGCGGAAGCAGCACCCACGGCAGGAACGCGCCGGGCAGCGCGGCCGCCGACGTCGACCCGACGATCACGGTGAACGTCGGCCAGAGCGCGTACGCCACCGCGCCGAGCAGCCTGCTCGCACTGTTGCCGATCTTCAGCCGCTCGGCGAGCCGCAGCGCACCCCAGAACGCGACCGACACGATCAGCGAGAGCCAGAGCCGCTCCGCGAGCCACACCGGCAGCTGGACGAGGTCGGCCAGGCCGTAGAACGGCAGCATCGGCCAGGTGTAGCCGACGTACTGGTCCTGGATACCGCCGAAGCCGCCCCGGTCGTGCCAGAGCTGGCCCAGGTCGGAGAGGAACTGCCAGGGGTCGACGGCGACGCCGAGCTTGGTGTCGAACGTCATCCGCCCCGGTTTGACGGCGAGGAAGAGCACGAGCACCACGGCCCAGAACCCCAGCAGCCAGCGCCGGGAGCGTGGCCCCCGTTCGGGTTCCGGGGCGGCAGTCGTGGGGCGGACCGCCGCCGGGGGTGGGGCCTGGACCGTGGTCATGGACACCGCCTGAGGATGAGGAGGAGATTCCAGGTGGCGAACTCGCGTACGCCAGGCACTTTCGTGATGCCAGCGGCCAGGAACGGCCAGTAGCGGGACCGCGCGGAGACGACGGAGACGTCGTCCCTGGCCCTGACCTGGCGCAGGGTCGGGCCGATGTGGTGGGCGAAGAGGTTCTCGCCCAGGGTGTGCTTGGCCTTCTTGCCGGTACGCCGCTCATAGCGGGCCCGGGCCCGGTCGGCGCCCAGGAAGTGCCAGGGCGCCCACTCGTGACCGCCCCACGGCGAGTACCAGTTGGTGAACGAGACATAGATCAGACCGCCGGGCCTGGTCACCCGCACCATCTCGCTGAGGAACGTCTGCGGGTCGTCCACGTGCTCCAGGACGTTGGAGGAGAACGTGACGTCGGCGACGCCGTCCGCCAGCGGCAGCAGATAGCCGTCGGCGACTACCGAGCCCTCGGGGGGCTTGGCGCCGAGCTCCGCCGGGTCCGGCTCGAAGAGGAAACTCTGCGCGCCGCGCCGCCGGAACTCCTCGGTGAAGTAGCCGCCGCCGCCGCCGACATCGACGACGATCCGGTCCTTGACCGCGCCGTACGCCTCGACCTGGTCGGCGGCGTCACGGGCGAGCAGCGTGTAGCACCGCTCGGGCTCCTGCTGCTCGCGCAGGAAGGCCCGGAAGAGGGTGAGGGAACGGCGCAGCGAGGGGTCCTTCACGGGGACCCCTGGGAGGCGTGACGCGCGACCGCCTCTGCGGCGACCGTCTGGAACTCGCGTACGGAATTGGCCCAGCGGTAGCCGGCGGCCCGCTCACCGGCGGCCTTGCCGAAGGCCGTCCGCCGCTCGGTGCTCAGCGCGAGGGAGCACCACGCGGCGGCGAAGGAACTCTCGCCGCGGGCGAGGAGCCCGGTGACGCCGTCCTCGATGGAGTCCCGGATGCCGGGTACGTCGAAGCCGACCGCGGGGGTGAACCGCGTGGCCGCCTCCGTGACGACCAGGCCCCAGCCCTCCACCGCCGACGGGTGCAGGAGCAGCCAGGCCTCGCAGAGCAGCCGGTGTTTCTCCGCCTCGGAGACATGGCCCTTGAACTCCACGCCGGGACCGGCGAGTTGCTCGAGCCGAGCCCGCTCGGGCCCGTCGCCGATGATCACCAGACGGCCGCCGGTGACGGGTCTGACGCGCTCCCAGAGGCGCAGCAGCAGATCGATGCGCTTGTACTCGACGAGGCGTCCCATCGCGAGGAACAGCGGCTCGTCGGAGCGCGGATGGAGGGGGCCCGGTTCCTCGACCCCGTTGTGGACGATGCGTATTCGCTCTCGCTCCACGCCTATCGCGCGCAGGGCGGTGGCCGTCGACGGCGAGACGGCCACGAGCAGGTTGCCGCGCTGGGCCCCCGAGAGCGACCAGTGCTCGAGTCTTCGGCCGAGCCGGGCCGCGGGGGCGAGCGCGCCCTGGAAGCGCATCCCCCACAGATCGGTGTGGACGTGGTTGACCAGGCACAGCGTGGGACCGCGGTGCCACAGCGGCGCCAGGTACGGCATGCCGTTGCAGACCTCGACGAGCAGATCGCAGTCGCCGACCTGCCGGGCGAAGGCCGAGCGCGAGCGCAGATAGTGCCCGAGGTCGCCGCCCGCCGACACCACGCGGTAGTCGCGGAAGGCGGCAGGACCCCCGCACAGCAGGGTGACCTGGTGGCCCAGCTTGCTCAGGCCGTCGGCCAGCCGGTCGACGAGCAGTTCGGACCCGCCCGCGGCCGGATTGCCGAGGTCGCGGCGGGCGAGGAAAACGATCCGGCGCGGCTGTGGGGGAGGCGCCGGAACGCGCTGCGCGACCCGAGGGGTGGCGGCGCGCAGCGGGGATGGCACGTGCTGGGGCATGCGTGCTCCAACTCGTCAGGGTGCGGATCCGTGGGGGGTGGAACCGTTCTGGTCAGGTACGGGGTCGATCAGGTGCGGGGTCTTGCGGAGGTGCTGTGGTCGGTCTGTGCGGGGGCGGTGCGGGGACTGTGCTCGGGTGGGGTGGACAGTTTTCGCCGCCCCGTTCGACGCGGCTACTCACCGAAGTGATAAGTTCGGGGGTTTCATTAGCTGACGTCTCATCACATCGTGGTGGGTTGCAGGGCAGTTGGTGACGTATCGCTGTTCGGACCGTCCGGCTCCGCTGCTGAACCCGGCCCTCCGGAACCATCGGCCCCACTGTTGGACCGCCGTCCCCGGACGACGAGCACGGCTCCCGCGGCGGCGAGCACCGCACCCAGCGCACCCGCGCCCACCGGCAGCGTCGTGCCCACCAGCTTCAGCCGGCTGCTGTCGTCGTCGGCGAGGCCGACCTGCGTCTTCTGCGTCTTGGTCGTGAACGCGATGCGCTCGCTGTCGAGCAGCACCGTCGCGTCCTTGTCGGAGCCCGGTGCCCGCAGCGTCTTGCGGGGTCCGACCGCGGCGTAGATGATCCGGCCCGTGGTCTTGTCGGCCACCAGCTCCACGCCGTGGTTGGCGTACCACTCCTCGGCCAGTACGTTGCTGCGCTTGGGCTGCCCCACCAGGCGGCCCGGCACGAGCCGGGTCCCGGTCTTCGCGGGCTTCACCTTCGCGGTGAACCGGTAGCCCTCGTACCCCTGGATCTTCTTGGTGCCGCGGAAGGTCAGCGGGACGGTCGCGCCCAGGGTGTTGTCCCACCAGACGTACGAGCGTTTCTCCACGTCGAAGGGGAACTTGAGGTAGGCCTCGCCCTCGAAGTACGGCTTCTCGCCGCAGCAGTGCACCGGCCTGTTCGTCTCGCGGTCGGTGACCCAGCGCTCCTGGGTGAACTGGAGCGAATCGTGCGGGTCCGCGGCCGGCAGGGACTTGTCGGGATCGACCGACGTGACCACGTCCCAGACCGCGTGTTCCTTGGTGCTGTCCTTCACGTCGCCGCGTACCTGACGCGTGATCGTGAGGTTCTTGTTATGCACCGTCTTGATCTTGTCGGTGTCGAAATAGCTGCCTTTGCCCTTGAAGACCGTAATGGTGTCGATGTCGACCGGCGTGCGTTTCGCCCGTGGTTCGACGTACCACGCGAGCAGCGGTGCCAGGACGAGCAGGAAGGCGCCGAGTCCCAGGAGGACCAGCGAGAGGGGCGAGGCTGTGCGACGCATCCGGCACTCCTGAGGGCGGGGGCGAAGGTTACCGAGCCGTATGGGGCCGGAACGCTAGGCGGACCCTTGACTTAGTGTCAATGCATTGATGAGACTGTGCTCTCGCCGGGCGGGGCCGGTAAGGGACTGTGCGAAACGCCAGCCGTGCGACCAGGGTGGGGACGACCTCCAGTAGAGAGGCTGACCCTGACATGCACCGATTGCTCGCCGCAGGACTGACCGTCGTGATGGCCGCCGCCCTCGCCGTGGCCGCCGCCCTCGGCATCGTCGCTGTCCTGAACGCGACCCCGGACCAGCCCAACACGCCCCTCGTTCACTACGAGCCGCCACGCGGGGGCAGTGAGTGACCGCGCCCGTGACCGAGAGCCACGGTTCGCTGTCCGTCCGTTCCGCCTGGCGGGATGTCCCGCCCCTGCTGGTACGGCGGTTCGCCGCGCTCGCCCTGGACGAAGTGCCCGCGCTCGCCCAGGACATCCTGCGGGAGATCCGTGCCGAGTACCCGGGCCTGCCCGTCGTCCTCGACGACTCGGGCGAGCCGATGGCGCTCATCGGCATCCGCCGCGCCCTCGAAGGCTTCGTCCAGCAGATCGCGGCGGGCGAGGGCCGGCCCTGCTATCCCCTGGAGGTCTTCCAGGAGTTCGGCCGCGGCGAGGGACTGCACGGCCGCAGCCTCGACTCGCTGCAGGCCATCTACCGGCTCGGCGTGCGCCTGGCCTGGCGCCGCCTCGCCGAGATCGGCCAGCAGATCGAGATCCCGCCCCCGGCCATGTACGAACTCGCCGAGTCGGGCTTCGAGTATCTCGACGGCCTGGTCGACCAGTCGGTACGCGGATACGCCGAGGCCGCTGCCCGGCAGGCGGGCGAACGGCTGCGTCTGCAACGGAAGTTGATGGAACTGCTGCTCTCCGAGCGGCGCGGCGAGGCGTGGACCGGGGTGCAGGGCGATTCCGCTTCCGCCGGTGGCCCGTACTCCGCTTCCGCACAGCCCGGCGGCGCCCTCGACGAGCGGGCCGCCCGCGTCGGCTGGCAGCTGCCCGAACGGGTCGCCGTCGGCGTCCTGCTCAGGCCCGCGCGGGAGGCCGTGGCGCCCGCCGTCGGGCAGGGCGTGCTGCTCGACATGGAGACCGAGCAGCCCCGCATGGTCATCCCGGACCCGGACGCGGCCGGGCGCCCCGAACTCCTGAAGCGCGCCATGGCCGGCTGGTCCGGCGCGATCGGCCCGCCCGTACCGCTCGCCGACGCCGCCAAGTCACTGCGCTGGGCCCAGGCCGCCGTCCGCCTCATGGAACGCGGACTGCTGCCGTCCGGCGAGGTCCTGCACTGCACCGAGTACACCGAGGCCCTGGTCCTGCTCCAGCCCGAGGAGCTCATCGAGGACCTGGCCCGCCGCTGCCTGGCACCCCTCGCACACTGCGGGCCCGCGCACGGCCGCCGCCTGGCCGAGACCCTCCTCGCCTGGCTGGAGACGCGGGGCGGTGCGCCCGAGGTGGCGGCGCGGCTCGGCGTCCACCCGCAGACCGTGCGCTACCGCCTGCGGCAGATCAGGGAACTGTGGGGCGACGAGGTGGACGACCCGGACCGCCGCTTCGAGCTCGAACTTGTCCTGAGGGCAAGGCGGTTGCGGGGAGAGCTGGGTTGGGTGGGCCGGCCGGGGGTGCGCGGGTAGCCTGCCGGGATGGACATAGCGGTACGCGCGCAGGCAGCACTCGGCGAGGGCCCCACGTGGGACGCCGCCGCCCGGCGGCTCATCTGGGTCGACATCCTGAGCTCACGCGTCCACACCTACGATCCGTCGACCGGGCACCGCTCGGTCATGGCCACCGAACAGCACGTCGGCGCCGCCAAGCCCCGCGCGGGCGGCGGCCTTGTGGTCAACCTCCGGGACGGCGTGGGCCTGTACGACGCCGCGTCCGACGGTTCCGCTTTCCGGTGGCTGCACCGCGCTGTCGTACCGGGCCGCCGGGGCAACGACGCCGCGGTCGCACCGGACGGCGCGCTCTGGGCGGGCACCATGTCCTACGACGAGACACCGGGCGCCGCCGACCTCATCCGCGTCACCGGCGACGGCACCGCCACCGAGGTGTTCGGCGACGTCTCCGTCAGCAACGGCATCGGCTGGAGCCCCGACGGCCGCCTCATGTACTACGTCGACACCCTGACCCGGCGCATCGACGTAATGGAACTGGGCGACGACCAACTCCCGCACTCCCGGCGCCCCTTGGCGTCCGTCGAGGACACGGCCGGCTACCCCGACGGACTCACCGTCGACGCCGACGGCTGCGTCTGGGTCGCCCTGTGGGACGGCGCCGCCGTCCGCCGCTACACCCCGGCCGGCGCCCTGGACCGGGTGATCGAACTCCCCGTGGCGCGCCCCACCGCGTGCGCGTTCGGCGGGACCGGCCTGCGGGACCTCTACATCACCAGCGCCCGCACGGGACTCGACGCGCCGCACCCGCTCTCCGGCTCGGTGCTCGTGGTGCCGGACGCGGGCCGGGGCGTGGCACAGGCGGCGTTCGCCGGATAGAGGTGCTTTCAGACCGTGTTGACCGAGTAGCACCACATCCACCCGGCGCATTCCGCTGGAACATTCGATTCCGCACACAACCTTCACGGCAGTCGCTTCCTCTGTTCCCCGTGGCTCACTTAGCCTCCATGCCTCATGGACTACTGCCACCCGTGCCACAGGCACCTCAACGGCGCCCTGGCCTGCCCGGGATGCGGAACCCCGGCCGAAGCCTGCCGTGAGTACGGGGAGGCCGTCGCCGAGCAGGAAGCGGTGGACGGTCCCGAGGGTGCGTACGACGAAGAGGCGCCGCGCGTCCGGGGCCGCCGCCGCAAGGAGCGCGCCCGCAAGGCGCACCGGCGCAGGCGCCGCAGGATCCTGCTCGCCACGGCCGGTCTCGCGCTCGCCGCGGGAGGCCTGAGCCTGGCCGAGCTCGGCACCGAGGGCCCCTCCGGCGACTCCACGGCGTCCGCCCCGGACGGGGACGCGGGCGAGCGCCCCTCGGCACGGGAGTCGGCGGGCCAGGACGAGGAGACCGCGTACGAGGACGGGTCCACGGCGACCGCGTCGGCCACCCCCACGGCATCGGCGTCCGCGGCCGACAAGGCGGCGCGGGACGCGAAGAAGGCCGAGAAGGCCGCCAAGGACGGTGAGGCGGACAAGGCCGACGGCGGGTCCGGTTCCGAGACCCCGGCCGCCACCTCCGCGCCGGACGGCCCCGACACCCCGAACACTCCGGAGACCACGCGCCCGGCGCCGCCGCCGATCTCGCAGAAGCCCGACCCGAAGCCGGTACCGACCCCGTCGGAGACGTGCGACCGCTTCCTGTGGTGGTGCACGTAGCGGGTCAGCCCGCCGTGCCCTGCGTGTCCTCCGCGTCCTCGCCGATCATCCTGCGCAGCAGCCCGCGCAGTGAGAGCCGCTCCTCGTGCGTGAGCTCGGCCAGCGGCTCGCGGGCGAAGCTCAGGGAGTCGCGCAGGCTCCGTGCGATCTGCCGGCCCTCGTCCGTGGGGGCGGCCAGCTTCACCCGGCGGTCGGCCGGGTCGGGCCGCCGCTCGACCAGGCCGCGTGCCTCGAGCCGGTCGACGATCCCCGTGATGTTCGACGGCTCGCACTTCAGCTTCTGGGCGATGCGCCGCATCGGGACCGGTTCGAGCGTGAGAAGGCCGAGGACGCGCGCCTGCGCTCCGGTGAGGGCGTGCCGGCCCGCCGCCTCTTCGTACTCGTCGTGGTAGCGCGCCACGACCGTGCCGATCAGCTCGACGACTTCGAGCGTCAGGGGGTCGGTGCGCGGGGGGCGTGAGCTGCTGGTGGCCATGGCATCAGACTACCCAGTTACTTGACATCATCAAATATGTAGGCGCATGGTTGTTTCACTACTTCAAGCATTGTTCGCATTGTTCCAGGAAGGCCCCCCGCATGTCCGTCACCCCCGAGTCCGCAGAGCTCCCCGCCGTCAGCCGTGAATGGCACCTCGTCCGGCGCCCGCACGGATGGCCGGTCCCGGAGGACTTCGCGCTGCGTGAGGCCCCCGTCACCGCCCCGGCCGACGGTCAGGTCCTGGTCCGCAACCTGCACTTCTCCGTGGACCCGTACATGCGCGGCCGCATGAACGACGTGAAGTCCTACACGCCGCCGTTCCAGCTGGACCACCCCATGGAGGGCGGCGCGGTCGGCGAGGTCGTCGCCTCGAACGCCGAGGGCCTCGCGGTGGGCGACCACGTCCTGCACTTCGGCGGCTGGCGCGAGTACGCGACCGTCCCGGCCAAGCACGCCACCAAGGTGGACGGCAAGGCCGCGCCGCTCTCCGCGTACCTCGGCGTGCTCGGCATGACGGGCCTGACGGCGTACGCGGGCCTCTTCGAGGTCGCCTCCTTCAAGGAGGGCGACTCGGTGTTCGTGTCCGGCGCCGCCGGTGCCGTCGGCGCCCAGGTCGGCCAGATGGCCAGGCTCAAGGGCGCATCGCGGGTCATCGGCTCGGCGGGCTCGGACGAGAAGGTGAAGCTCCTGGTGGAGGAGTACGGCTTCGACGCCGCGTTCAACTACAAGGACCCGCGCCCGGTGGCCGAGCAGCTGAGGGAGGCCGCCCCCGACGGGATCGACGTCTACTTCGACAACGTCGGCGGCGAGCACCTCGAGGCGGCCATCAGCCGCATGAACGTGCACGGCCGCGCCACCATCTGCGGCATGATCGCGGGCTACAACGACACCGAGCCGACGCCGGGCCCGCGCAACATGGCCATGATCATCGGCAAGCGGCTTCGCCTGCAGGGCGTACTCGTCGGGGACCACGCCGCGCTGCAGCCGCAGTTCGTGGCCGAGGTCGGCGCGTGGATCCGCTCCGGCGAGCTCAAGTACAACGAGACGTTCGTCGAGGGCGTCGAGAACGGCGTCGAGGCGTTCCTGGGCATGCTCCGCGGCGAGAACACGGGAAAGATGATCGTTTCCCTCGTCTGAGCCGTGGTGCGGCATGAGCCGCGCGGCCCGAGCTCTGCGTTCTGAGCCCTGAGACGGGCGACGGATGGGCACTTTCCGGCATCCGATAAAGTCTTTCCACAATGCCGCGACTGTGGGCGCGCAGAGCGGCTCGTCTCAGGAGGAACCGGCACCTATGTCCATCCAGCAGATCGCCGTCAAGTACACCGCCGTCGCCACCGCCGAGAACGGCCGTGACGGCCGCGTCGCCACCGACGACGGCAAGCTCGACGTCGTCGTCAACCCGCCGAAGGAAATGGGCGGCAGCGGCGCCGGCACCAACCCCGAGCAGCTCTTCGCGGCCGGCTACAGCGCCTGCTTCCAGGGCGCGCTCGGCGTGGTCGCCCGCAAGGCGAACGCCGACATCTCGGGCTCGACCGTGACCGCGCAGGTCGGCATCGGCCAGAACGAGGCCGGCGGCTTCGGCCTGGAGGTCGCGATCACCGCCTCCATACCGAACGTGGACGCGGCCACCGCGCAGTCCCTGATCGAGCAGGCCCACCAGGTGTGCCCGTACTCGAGCGCCACGCGCGGCAACATCAAGGTGGAGCTGGCGGTCGCCTGACCAGCACTCCGTGTACGTGAGAGAGGGCCGCATCCCGAAGCCGGGGTGCGGCCCTCTCCCACGTGGCCCGGCCGGTCAGCCGGTGACCGCGGCCGTGTGGATGACCCGCACGAGACGCTCGTCCTCCGGGGGCGGCCCGCCGGGGAAGGGGAACCGGCGCCGCGTATAGCCGTACGCGAGCCCGCTGCGCGGATCGGCGAACGCCTGCGAGCCGCCCACACCCTTGTGCCCGATGGACCCCGCGCCGAGGAACGGGTACCCGGTTTCGGCCGTGTTCTGGAATCCCACCCCGTACGACCTGTGGGCCTGGATCACCAGGTCGTACCCGCTGGAATGGATCTGCCCGAACTCGGCCACGGTGTCCGGCTTCAGGAGCGGCTCCCGCCCGTCGAGCCCGCCGACCGCCGCCGCGTACATCCCGGCGAGACCGCGCGCGGAGGCGACACCGCCGACGGACGCGGGCCCCTTGGCGCGTACGAGGCGGGAGTTGGGCAGCGCCTCCAGGTCGGTGGGGTGTGCGCCGTTGCGGTTGAAGGCGATGGAGTTCAGGGTGTCCGGCTGGGGCGGCTGCGCGTCGAGGAAGGCGCGCTCCGTGACGGACGGGATCATCGGCAGTACGGAGCGGAAGCGGGGCTCGAGTGCCTCGGGGAGCCCGAGGTGGAGGTCGAGCCCGTACGGTGCGCGGACGCGCTCCTCGTATATCTCCCGCAGGGTCCGCCCGGTGACCCGGAAGACGACTTCACCGGCGAGCGCGCCGATGGAGAGCGCGTGATAGCCGAAGGCGGTGCCGGGGCGCCAGTAGGGGCGTTGGGTGGCGAGGCGGGCGGCGATGGCGCGGTCGTCCGCGATCTCCTCCGGAGTGAATCCGGTGTCGGCGCCGACGATGCCCGCGCGGTGCGAGAGCAGTTCCCTCAGGGTGACGCGGCCTTTGCCCCCGGCGGCGAACTCCGGCCAGTAGTGGGCCACTTCCCTGTCGAGGTCGAGGATTCCGTCCTGCACGAGCAGGGCGGTCGTGAGGTGGGCCGCGCCCTTGGTGGACGAATACACCGCGAACAGCGTGTCACCGTCCGTGTCGGGCCCCACCCAGAGGTCGACGACCTGCTTGCCCCTTACGTACGCGGCGAGTTGAGCGGCATGATCGGGCTTCTCTCCGGCGAGTACGCGGGTGAACTCGTCCCGAACGGCTTCGTATCCGGTGGCGGTGGTGCCGTGCACTTTGATCTCACGAGTCATGGGTCCATTCTTCTTCCCCAACCCCGCCCCTTCCCGAAACCATGGGGCTCCGCCCCCTGGACCCCCGTACAAGATGGCCTCAAACACCGGCCGGGCTGAAAGTAATCAGCCCGTCCGGCGCTTGAGGACGAACTCGGCGGAGCCGGTGATCGTTGGGGAAAGAACCGCCGGAGGCAGAACCTCAGCCCACGCTCAGCAGCGCCCTCCCCACCTGCGAAAACACCCCCTTCGGATGGTCACGGAACAGCGGCTCCGTGCCGAAGAGGACGACCGCCGAACCCGACGCCGCCGAACCACTCACCACGGACGCCTTCCCCGCCGCATCCCCAGGACCTGTCTCTTATACAC
>NZ_SRIC01000219.1 GCF_004684775.1 Streptomyces sp. MZ04 | reverse complement strand
GGGGGTGGGAGCGGGGACGGAGGCCTTGGGTGAGGAGCCGCCGCCCCCGCTGTGGGCAGGCGTTCCGCACGGCGAGTGGGGTCTCCCCCGCTCGAGCGGAGCCGAGAGCTTGGGGAAGGGTGGGCACAGCCCCGGTTGCCGGGTGCCGATGGAGGTGGCGGCGAGCAGAGCCTCGCGGGCCCTCGCGCCCAGCGGGCTCAGGGACGGGTGCCGGGTCAGGTGGGACGTGGCTGAGCGCAGAGCCTCGTACGGCCCCCCGGGGAAGCGGCCGATCAGTACCGCCAAGATGCCGATCAGGGCTGCCGCCACCCCGCCCCGTGCGCCCGCGTCCAGGCCCACCAGAAGCGCCGCCGCGGCCAGTGCGCCCAGGAGGCTGTCCGCGCCCAGGACCAGTACCGCCGCGAACCAGAGGAGGCCGCGTACGGGGTCGTATGCCGCGGGGTCGAAGGCGCGCAGGCCCATGCCCAGCATTCCGCCGCCGAGAGCGGCGAGCGCCGCCCCCGCGACGAAGGCGGTGAGTTTCAGGGTACGGACGGGGACGCCGGAGGCCTCCGCTCCCGCCTCGTGGTCCCGCATCGCGGCCAGCGCGCGACCAGTGCGGCCTCGGCGAAGGGTCGTGGCGAAGAGCAGCGCCGCGGCGAGGAGGAGCAGTTCCAGTACGTAGTACGCGCGGTCCCCCGCGAAGCCCGCGGGGCGGTCCAGGGTCAGGCCCGACGTCGCGTACGGCTGCGCGAAGACGAAGCGGCTGACCCCGACGCCGACCGCGAACGTCGCGAGGGCCAGCGCAAGGCCGTGGCGGCTGATCGCGGGCCAGCCGGTGAGGAGGCCGAGGGGGGCCACGAGGAGGACGGCCACGGCCAGGGCGGGGAGATGGGGGAGTTCCGGCAGGCCGGGGAAGCGACCTGCCGTGAGGAGAGCCGTGAACAGCGCGCCCAGACCCGCGTACGCCGCCTGGCCGAGGGAGATCTGGCCTCCCCTGCCCGTGACGATCACCAGGGACAGGAGGATCACCGCGAGGGCCGGGACCTGGACCGACGTCGTCAGGTCCGAGCCCGCGAAGCCCAGCGGGATGAGGAAGAGGACGACGGTCACTATCCACGCGCCGGGCGGTGTCGGTACGCGTGCCGTCGCCGTGCGGGGGAGCGTGGTCCGCGCGCCGATGCCGGGGAGCACCAGGGCCGCGATGAGCAGCGCCACCACGAAGAGGTTCGCCCCCAGAGCCTGGAGCAGGGGTTCCGCCCAGCCCGACGGATGAAGGCGGGTCAGCTGGCTCTGGGCCACGCCCAGGCCCAGGGCCACCACGACCGCGATCGCCAGGCTCCGCATCCGCGCCGCCACCGCGACGGCCACCACCTCCATGACCAGGAGCGGCATGCCGTAGGGGTCCAGGCGTACGAAGGGGGCGAGCAGTGCTCCGGTGAGGCCCGCCGTGAACGCGCCGAACGCCCAGCCCGCCGCCGCGACCCGGTCCGCGTCGATCCCCCCGAGCACGGCAAGGGACCGGTTGTCGACCACCGCCCGCAGCTCGCCGCCGAAGCGGGTCCAGCGGGTGACCGCCCAGACGGCCGCCGCGAGCGCGACGGTCACCGCCAGCTGGGCCCAGGGGTCCGCCGAGACGAGCACGGGCGCGTCCGCCTTCGCTCCGGGGCCCCAGAGCAGCGCGGCGCCCCCCACGAGGAGTACGAAGACGCCGATGGACGCCACCAGGGTCTGGGCCGGGTCGCCGCCCAGGACCGAAAGGGGGCGGAAGACCGCTCGCTCCAGGACGAGGCCGATGGCCGGGGCGATGAGGAGGAGGGTGACCGTTGTCGCCAGCCAGAGCGGCCAGTTCCACTCGACCGTCAGCTCGCGCAGGACGTACGCGCAGACCATCGCGATCGCCCCGTGCGCGAAGTTGAGCACGCCCGTCGCGCGGTACGTGACGATCAGGCCGATGCCGGTGAGGGCGGCCGCGCTGCCGACCGCGAGCCCGGCCAGGGTCAGGTCGTAGCTCAGGGACGCCACCGGGTCAGTGCTCCGGGGACGGGGCGGCGGGGGCCTGTGGTTCGCAGATGGGGCAGGGGTCCAGGTCGCCGGTGGCCAGGATGCGGGCGTCGGCCGGGACCGCCTCCGGCTTGCCCGCGACCAGGGGGCAGTCGGCCCGGTGCCAGAGCGTGCCGCCGGGGATCATCCGGAGGTCGCCGCTGGTCGCCACGGGGGCTGCCGGTTCGCCGGCCGTGGGCGGTGTTCCCGCCGACACGAGCAGGCCGTACAGCTCCTCCACGCGGGCCGTGGCCAGCGCGCTCCTGCCGTGGACGAAGAGCACCGCCCCGGCGATGATCAGCGCCGCGCCCGGCACCGTGCAGGACGCCAGATACGGCAGCTGCCGCTCGGCGAAGCGTTCACCCGACATGCCGTACCAGCCGATCACGCTGAGCACGGCGCCGGCGGCGAGGGCGGCGAACGACGCCCAGAGGACAGGGCGCACGGCGCGGAGCCGAGCCGCAGAAGCTGTCCGAACCGGTTGAGCCGCCCGCATTTGGCCCCCTGGGACAGGTCGGTACGTCGATGGGCTGTCCATGTCAGTCGATGGCTTGCACTATGCCTTCTGGAAGCTGACCCTGAAAGAACCGGGCCCTGATGGCTCGGACCGACACCCGGTGGTGAGCCAGATGGTTCTCTGGACCAGCCCCAGGCGGGGGATCGATCGCGAGCGGGGAAGGGTGCGGAGCGCGGCTTTGGCGGCTGCCGCGGTCCTGCTGATCGTTCCGGCCGCCGTGGCATGCGGCGACGACAGCGGCGGGGGCGGCGAGAGCACCCCGCCGAAACCGTCCGCCGAGAAGTCGACGCAACAAGCCCCTTCGGACGACGCGACCGCGCCCGCGGATCCCGCGGCGGCCGAGAAGCAGGTCAAGGAGAACTGGGAGAAGTTCTTCGACCCCGCCACCTCCCTGAAGGACAAGGAGGCCCTGCTCGAGAACGGCACGAAGATGCGCGCCGTCCTGGAGAGCTTCAGTGGTGACGAGCGCGGCAAGCAGGTCAGTGCCGATGTGAGCAAGGTCGAGTTCACCTCGGCGACCGAGGCGGACGTGACGTACGCGCTGACGTTGAAGGGCGCCACCGCGCTGCCCGACGCCGCGGGAACCTCGGTCAACCAGGACGACACCTGGAAGGTGTCCGTCAAGACCCTCTGCGCACTGGTGAAGCTGAGCGGCAATGCGTCGCCCGGTCCGGGCTGTTGAGGTCCTCGCCCTGTCCGCGCTGCTCGTCGTGGTGGCCGGGTGCGGCAGCAGGCTGCCCGAGAGTGACTTCGATGACCGCGCCACGGCCCCCGTCCCCTCGGGGGCGGGGGGTGCGCCGATCCCGGTCGGCATCATCACCAGCGCCACGAGCCCGGTCGGCGGCTCGGCGTTCACCGGGCCGAGGGACGGCGCGAAGGCGTACTTCGAGCGGCTGAACGCGCGCGGCGGCATCGACGGGCGCAAGGTCGAGGTGCACACCTGCGACGACGGCGGCAGCGGCGTCGGCAACAACGAGTGCGTGCACAAGCTGGTCGACGAGGAGAAGGTCGTCGCCCTGGTCGCCACCACGTCGATGGAGTACGCCGGGGCGGCTCGCGTCTCCCACGCGCGCGTGCCCGACATCGGGGGACAGCCGATCGGGTCCGCGTACGACACGTATCCGCATCTGTACGGGATCTACGGCAGCCTCGCGCCACGGGACGGGAAGCCCGGCTGGGACGGAAAGCTGTACGGCGGCACGGAGGTCTACCGCTACTTCAAGCGGGAGCAGGGGGCACGGACCGCCGCCGTCGTCTCCTACAACCAGTCCGCGTCGGCCGCCTACGCCCGGCTCGTCGAGCGCGGCCTGAAGGCCGAGGGCTACAAGGTGGTCACCGAGCAGGTCGACTTCGCGCTGCCCAACTTCCGCGCGGCGGCGGCCGACCTGAAGGAGCAGGGCGCCGACCTGGTCTTCGACGCGATGGACACGCACGGCAACGCCCAGCTGTGCGAGGCGATGGACGAGGTCGGCGCGAAGGTCACCGCCAAGGTGACCAACGTGCAGAACTGGACGTCTTCCGTGGCCGACGACTACAAGGACGCACCCCGCTGCCGCAACGCCCTGTGGGCCACCGGAGCGAGCCGCAACTACGAGGACGAGGACCAGCCGGAAGTACGCGCGTTCCGTGCCGCCCTGAAGGGGAAGGCGCTCTCCCAGTGGCACCTCGAGGGGTGGGCCGCCGCCATGTGGTTCACGGACGCGGCGAAGTCCTGCCGAGGAGACGTCACGCGCGCGTGCGTCGACCGCTTCATGAACCGCGGTGAGCCGTACACCGCGCGCGGGCTGCTGCTCCCGGTGACCTACGAGCAGCGGGCCGAACCGCCGAAGACCCGCACGACGTGTGTGTCCGTGGCCCGCTGGAAGGACAGTGAGGGCTGGGTCACACAAGGCGAGATGAACCACAACTGCTTCGAGGTGCCCCAGCTCTCCTACCAGCCATGATGCGTGCGCCCGCCAAGAAGTTCCCGAAGGCGACTATCGATGGGGCAACTGTTGGGGAACAAGATGATGATGAAACCCAACCCTCTGGCGGGAATCCCCGTCTAACCCTGCGGTAGGCGGACGAGACGGATGATCCGCGGGGAAGCGTGGGATACGGGGACGCATGCACATCTCTTTCCTTATTCACAACGCGTACGGAATCGGCGGGACGATCCGGACGACGTACAACTTGGCGAACACGCTCGCCGAGCAGCACGACGTCGAGATCATCTCCGTCTTCCGGCACCGGGACGAACCCGTCTTCACCCCGGATCCGCGCGTGGGACTCAGCCACCTCGTGGACATGCGCAAGGAGAGCCCCGGCTTCGAAGGGCAGGACCCCGACGCCCTGTTGCCCGCCCGTACGTTCCCGGCCGCGGAAGGGCGTTACGACCAGTACAGCGCCCTCACCGACCGGCGCATCGCCGAGCATCTGGCCTCGGTGAGCGCCGATGTGGTGGTCGGGACGCGGCCCGGACTCAATGTGCACGTCGCGCGTGAGACCGCGCGCGGACCGCTGCGCGTCGGCCAGGAGCACCTCACGCTCGACAGCCACTCCAAGGAGCTGCGCCGCCGGCTGCGCAGCGTCTACCCCCGCCTCGACGTCCTGACCACGACGACCGAGGCCGACGCCCGCGCCTACCGCCGCAAGATGCGGCTGCCCGGCGTCCATGTCCAGGCCGTGCCCAACCCCGTGCCCGCGCCCGGCATCGAGCCCGCCGACGGCTCCCACAAGTGGGTCGTCGCGGCCGGGCGGCTCGCCCCCGTCAAGCGGTACGACCTGCTGATCAGGGCCTTCGACAAGGTGCGGCGCGAGCGCCCCGACTGGCGGCTTCGGATCTACGGCGGCGGCAAGCAGAAGGAGAAGCTGCGCGCCCTGATCGATGAACTCGGCCTCTACAACCACGTGTTCCTGATGGGCCCCGCCCACCCCATCGAGCCCGAGTGGGCCAAGGGCTCCATCGCGGCCGTCACCTCCAGCCTGGAGTCCTTCGGCATGACGATCGTGGAGGCGATGCGCTGCGGCCTGCCCGTCGTCGCCACCGACTGTCCGCACGGGCCCGGCGAAATCATCGACAACGGTGTCGACGGACGCCTCGTCGAGGTCGGCAACACCGACGCCATCGCGGGCGGACTGCTCGAGCTGATCAACAACGACTCGCTGCGGCGGCGGATGGCGGGCGCGGCGCTCCAGGACTCCGAGCGCTTCGACCCGGCCCGCATAGCCGAGCGCTACGACGCGATGTTCAGCGGGATGCTCGCCCGCGGCGGCTCGTTCGGCGGCCGGCTGCGCGGATCGCTGCACCGCACCCGCGGCGCGCTGCTCGGCGGCGCTTACGCCGTGCGGGACATCGGACACGGCATACAGACGAAGGGATCCACCGCATGACGGCCTTGGCCACCTCGGACGCCTCGACGCCCTGCGACGCCGGGAGCGGGCAGGACGTGGCCGCGGCACCGCGCGCCGACTGCATAGCCGACTCGGCGGGCGGTCTGACCTTCGACGTCACCGACCCGGGCGGCGCGGGCGTGGCCCATCTGCTGCTGCGCCGCCGCGAGGCCGCGTCCCCCGACGAGGACGTGCGCCTTCCGCTGTCCCCGGCCGCCGACGGCAGGCTGCGGGCCGCGCTGCCCAGCAGCGTCGAGCTGGCCGAGGGCCGCTGGAACGCCTACGCACAGGTCGAGGGCGCCGCACCGCGCCGCCTCGCGCCCGGCGTCAACGACCTGCGCTCGCTGGTCGACCGCGCGCCGAGCGGCGCCCGCGGCCACATCGCCGTACGCATCCCGTACGCCACCAAGCAGGGCAACCTCTCCGTACGCAGCTGGCTGCGCGCCCTGCACGCGGAGATCGGCGAGATCGAGATCGCCGGCGCCGAAGTGACCGTGCGGGGGCGGGTGTACGGCACCGCGGTGACGGGCGCCGCGTACGCCGAGGCGTCCCGCAGGGCCGAGCCCGAGCGCGTCGAGCGCGCCGAACCGACCGTCGGCGGGCAGCTGTTCACCTTCGGGCTGCGCTGCGACGTGCTTGCCGAGAGCGGCTCGGGCCCCTGGGACCTCTGGCTGCGCCCGGCGGGCGAGAGCGGGCCCCGGATCCGCCTGGCCCGGCTCCTGGACGACGTACCGGACAAGAAGCCGATCTTCACGTACCCGGCGGTGCGGATCGAGACGGCGGCGCACGGGCCGCTGGAGGCGGGCCCGTACTACACGAACGACAACGACCTTTCGGTGCGGATCCGCGAGGCGAGCGTGATCGGGGACTGAGCGCTTCTGGCCTCTTCTGATCTCTTCGCGGACAGCACCTGTCCGCGACGCCGGGCACAATCACCCCCATGTTGGAGACCTCCGCACGACTGCTCCGCCTGCTCTCGCTGCTGCAGGCCCACCGCGACTGGTCGGGGGCGGACCTGGCCGACCGGCTCGGCGTCACCCCGCGCACCGTCCGCCGTGACGTGGACCGGCTGCGCGAGCTCGGCTACCCCGTCAACGCGAGCCCCGGCACGGGCGGCGGCTACCAACTGGGCGCGGGCGCCCAACTGCCGCCGCTGCTCCTGGACGACGACGAGGCGGTCGCGGTGGCGGTGGGCCTGCGCACCGCGGCGGGGCAGGGCGTCGAGGGCATCGGTGAGAGCTCCGTACGCGCCCTGAGCAAGCTGGAACAGGTGCTGCCGGGCAGGCTGCGCCGCCGGGTCGGCGCCCTGAACTCCTTCACCGTGCCGATGCTCAGGACCCCGCGGCAGCAGGCCGTCGACCCCGCGGTCCTGACCGAACTCGCGGGCGTCTGCCGGGACTCGGAGCGGCTTCGCTTCGACTACCGCGACCACGGCGGCAGTTCGAGCCGCCGCACCGTCGAACCGCACCGCCTCGTGTGCACCGAGCGCCGCTGGTATCTGGTCGCCTGGGACGTGGACCGCGACGACTGGCGTACGTTCCGCGCCGACCGCATCGAGCCCAGAGCGCCGCACGGCCCGCGATTCACCCCGCGCACCCCGCCCGCCGACGACCTCGCCGCGTACGTCTCCAAGGGCGTCTCCACCCGCGCGTACGCCGCACAGGCGGTGATCCGGCTGCTCGTGCCCCTGGAGACGGCGGCCGGGCGGATCACCCCGTCGGACGGCACGCTGGAGGCCGAGACCGAGCGGAGCTGCCTGCTGCGCACGGGAGCCTTGAGCCTGGACGTCATGGTGATCCATGTGCTGCTGATGGGCTTCGAGTTCGAGGTCGTCGAGCCGGCGGACCTCACCGGCCGGATCAGCTCGGCGCGGGACCTGCTGAGCCGGGCTCTGGAGCGGGGGGTCCGGTCCGCGGAGCCGGGGTCCGCGCGTCCGGCGCCGTGAGCGCCGCGTACCCGGGGTGGTGCAGATCGAACGCCGGGGACTCCGAGCGGATCCGGGGCAGCGTGACGAAGTTGTGGCGTGGCGCCGGACAGGAGGTCGCCCACTCCAGGGAGCGGCCGTAGCCCCAGGGGTCGTCGACCTCGACCTTCGTGCCGTACTTGGCGGTCTTCCAGATGTTGTAGAGGAACGGCAGCGTGGACATGCCGAGCAGGAACGCCCCGATCGACGAGATGGTGTTGAGCGCGGTGAAGCCGTCCGCCGCCAGGTAGTCCGCGTACCGGCGCGGCATGCCCTCCGCGCCCAGCCAGTGCTGCACCAGGAACGTCGTGTGGAAGCCGACGAAGAGCGTCCAGAAGTGGATCTTGCCGAGCCGCTCGTCCAGCATCTTGCCGGTGAGCTTGGGCCACCAGAAGTAGAAGCCGCCGAAGGTCGCGAAGACGACGGTGCCGAAGACGACGTAGTGGAAGTGCGCCACCACGAAGTACGAGTCGGTGACGTGGAAGTCCAGGGGCGGCGAGGCCAGGATGACGCCCGTCAGACCGCCGAAGAGGAAGCTCACCAGGAAGCCGACCGCCCACAGCATCGGCGTCTCGAAGGACAGCGAGCCCTTGAGCATCGTCCCCGTCCAGTTGAAGAACTTCACCCCGGTGGGCACCGCGATCAGGAAGGACATGAAGGAGAAGAAGGGCAGCAGGACCGCGCCCGTCGCGAACATGTGGTGCGCCCACACGACGACCGAGAGGCCGGTGATGGCCATCGTCGCGGCGACCAGCGTCATATAGCCGAAGATCGGCTTCCTGCTGAACACCGGGATGATCTCGCTGATGATGCCGAAGAACGGCAGCGCGATGATGTAGACCTCGGGATGCCCGAAGAACCAGAAGAGGTGCTGCCACAGCAGCGCACCGCCGTTCTCCGGTGCGAACACCATGGAGTGGAAGCGCCGGTCCGCCTCCAGGACGAGCAGCGCGGCCGCGAGCACGGGGAACGCGATGAGCACCAGGATCGTCGTGAACAGCACATTCCAGGTGAAGATGGGCATCCGGAACATCGTCATGCCGGGCGCCCGCATCCCGATGATGGTCGTCAGGAAGTTCACCGAGCCGAGGATCGTGCCGAACCCGGAGAGCGCGAGCCCCATGATCCACAGGTCGGCGCCGATGCCCGGCGACCGCTCCAGGCTGTTGAGCGGGGCGTAGGCGAACCAGCCGAAGGCGGCGGGCCCGCTCGGCACGAGCAGCGAGCCGAGCACCATCAGGCCGCCGAAGAGGAACAGCCAGTACGAGAGCATGTTCAGGCGCGGGAAGGCGACGTCGGGCGCGCCGATCTGGAGCGGCATGATCTCGTTGGCGAAGCCCGCGAAGGTGGGGGTCGCGAAGAGCAGCAGCATGATCGTGCCGTGCAGGGTGAACATCTGGTTGAACTCGTTGTTCGACATCAGCTGCATGCCCGGGCGGGCGAGCTCGGCCCGCATCATCAGCGCCATCAGGCCCGCGGCCAGGAAGAACACGAACGACGTGATCAGGTACAGGTGGCCGATCTTCTTGTGGTCGGTGGTGGTCAGCCAGTCCACGACAACCCGGCCCCGCCGCTCCCGGACGGGTTGTGCCGCCGCTTGTGCGGTCTCAGTCC
This sequence comes from Streptomyces sp. MZ04, assembly GCF_004684775.1. GTDB lineage: Bacteria > Actinomycetota > Actinomycetes > Streptomycetales > Streptomycetaceae > Streptomyces. The sequence goes on along the minus strand of NZ_SRIC01000219.1, from coordinate 5,034 downwards.
CCATCGCCTGCCCCTTCGCCGTCGCGCCCTGGGCCTGACCGAAGCACCCGCCATGATGCTCGCGTCACACCCGACTCCGACAGAGGGCGTACCGGCCCGCTGTGCCGGAACCCTGAATTCCCTATGTGGTGTCACATCCTGCCGAGCGCCCAGGATTCGGAAATGCGGAGGGTGTGTAAAGGCAACTCGCCGACGTTTTGGCCACCCCATTCAAGGCGTATCGGAAGTGTCCCGGGGAGCCCGTGAGAAATCCATGAATCACTTCCGGGCGCCTTCGGAACCGCCCGTACGTGTGACGGACTTAGGGTGAAACGGGCGTCGTGATGCTGTGACAAAAGCGTGACAGGGGCGGGATGGGTGACGCATGGTGTTCGGCTACCGGCTTCCCCGGCGGGGCCGCGCCGCCTAACGTGGCGGCCATGGCACCTATCCCGACCCCTCCCGTCGAACCCCAGGACACCCCGGACGCCTACGTCGGCCTCGCCGCCGACGGCGCCGAGCGGCAGGCCCGCGAGCGTGGCTGGTCCACCGTCAGGGCGCTGCCGCCGGGCGCGATCATCACCATGGAGTACCTCGCGGGGCGGCTCAACTTCGAGGTCAAGGAAGGCGTCGTGATCCGCTGCTGGAAGGGCTGAGCTCCTTCCGGCCGATCGTGCGCACGGCGAAGGCCCCGGTTCCTGTGAGGGAACCGGGGCCTTCGCCGTGCGGGGGTGTGGCTGTGCGTACCGTCCCCGCTGCTCGTGGGTCAGCCGCCCGCCACCGGCCGGGCCGGCGTGTTGCGCGAGCCCCGCTCGGAGTGCGGCGGGCGGCGGCTGCCCGCCGGGGTGACCGGGCTGCGCTCGGAGCGCGGTGTGTGCGGGCCCGGCGCGAGGTAGGCCGGGGCGCGGGCGGGGCGTGCCGCGCCGACCGGCTCGAGGACCGGCGGCTCGTCGACCGGCGCACCGGGGCGCGGCACGGGTGCGGGCAGTGGGGCGGCCGGGGCCGCGGCGCCGATGCGACGCTCGCGCCAGCTCTCCTGCAGGCTGAAGATCCAGCCCTCGATCCGGGCGATCAGCGGCTCGACCCAGGGCAGGGCGAGCAGGATCAGCAGACCGGCGGCCCAGCCGAGCAGGACATCGCTCAGCCAGTGCGTACCGAGGTAGACGGTGGTCAGACCCACGCTGAGGGAGACCACGGCGGAGAGCGCCGACAGATAGCGGCGGGTGACCGGGGTGGAGGCAAGGTAGGCCAGGATTCCCCAGGTCACGACGGCGTTGGCGGTGTGGCCGCTGGGGAATATATCGCCGCCGAGGCCCATCTCGTGGGCACCGATCGTGGTGGCGTAGTGCGGGCCGAGGCGGCCCATGCCGATCTTGGCCGCGCCGACGGTGACGTTGAGCAGCAGCAAGGAGGCGCCGAACATCAGGAGCGGGCGGATGGTGTGCTGCCGCCAGGAGCGCCAGCCCAGCCAGGCCGCGACCATCACGGCGGTCGGGCCGCGCTGGCCGAGGACCACCCAGTAGTCGAGGAACGCGTGGATCTCGGGCCACTGCTGATAGGGCCGGAAGAACATGACCTGCCAGTCGAACCGCACCAGCCATGAAGTGGTCAGCACGGCGACCACGATGGCGAGGTAGAAGGCCAGGGTCGCGCTGAAGAGCACGATCCTGTGCCTGCTCATCCTCGGCACATCGAGGCCGGCCGGTCGTTCCGGCTCACGGTCTAGCCGGGCGAAGACCCGATCCAGACGGGTGAGGTTTCGTTCGGTACGCACCCAATCGACGTTACAGCGAGTGAGTGCGTAACTAGGCCGAATCAGTGGCTTTGTGATGACGATGTGATGTGGCATTGATCTCAGACGGGGACTTATTCCCTGAGATTCCCTATTCCGCGACGATCTCCTTACCCAATTCTCTGATCATTATCGCGGCAGTTTTATGGCGCTTATTTATTCGTTCACCGGGACCTGGTCCGGAATTTTCCCCTCGATCACCGGAGAGGCCGGTTGATGATCATGGAGGTCCCGAGCCGTTGAGCCAGAACGCCCCGTACACCGCGCTCGCCACGGCCACACCCCCGAGAACCAGCGCCGACCTGGATGTACGCAGCCGGGCGAGGGCGACGGCGGCCGGCAGGAGCAGCGGGAACGCCGGCAGCAGGAGGCGCGGCTTCGAGCCCGCCGCGCACAGGGCGAGCGCGACGACGACGCCCGTATAGAGGAGAAGTGGAAGTGGCTGCTTCTGGCGTACGCCGATGACGTACAGCCAGATCAGCAGGGCGACCCCGATGATCAGGCCGACGCCGGCCAGGGCGGCCGGGAAGCCGGTGAACTTGTCGCCGATGAAGCGGGCGAAGGCGTAACCGAAGTCGAAGCCGTTGCCCCACCCGGCCTGGACGTCCAGATAGCCGAAGAGGCCGTCGCCGGTGCGGTGGCCGACCCAGAGCACATATCCCGCCGCGCCGAGCGGGGCGAGGACCACCCCGAGGATCATCCGCGCGTCGGCCCGCAGCTCCCGGTGGACGCGGACCGCGGCCGTCACCCAGATCGCGGCGACCACCGCGGCGCCCACCGGGCGGGTAAGACCCGCGAAGGAGGCAAGGACGCCCGCCCACACCCAGCGGCCCGTGAGCACCGCGTACAGCGACCAGGCCGCGAGCGCGGTGAACAGGGACTCGCTGTACGCCATCGACTGCACGATGCCGACCGGCAGCACCGCCCACAGCACGACCGCGCAGATCCCGGCCCGGCGCCCGTAGAGATGACCGGCGACCGCGAAGATCCCGCCGGCCGCGCAGAGCGACGCGAGCCAGCTCACCGCCAGGCCCGCATCGGCGTACGACAAGGGGCTGACCGCCGAGACAAGACGCTCCAGCCAGGGAAGCAGCGGGAAGAACGCCAGGTTGGAGTGGACGCTGCCGTCCGGCAGCTTCACCTCCCAGCCGTAGCCGAACTCGGCGACGCGGGTGTACCAGAGCGAGTCCCAGCGGGCGGTGAGCAGCGTGTGCGGACTCTTGCCCGCCGCCGCGCTCCACACCGCGAGGACCGCCACGCCCAGGGCGCGCACCCCGACGTAGGCGAGGAGCGCGGGCGCGGCACGGCGCAGCGCGGTCCTCGCACGGGCGCCGTACGCGGGCGCGGGCAGGCGTTGATCGAGGTCGGTCACGGGCTCGATTATCGGCGCCCGCAGGAACCGCGCGACGGCCCGGGTGCGTGGTCCATGCGTGGGCGGCGTGGCGTATGCCACACGGTCTCCGCACAACCATGAGAGGTCCGCCACGCGACACAGCCGTGAACTCGCGTACTCTGACGGCTCACTCGCCTTTCGCCGCCGCCAGCTGGGAGATCACGTCCCGCGGGCCGCCGATGCGAGGGATCACTGGGAGGTATCGCACATGTCGGGGACGACCACGGCCACTGCTCCTTCTGGCCGTCGGCTGCCCAGATCTCAGGACGGCGCCAACCGCTGGCTGGTTCTCGTCGTCCTCTGCGTCAGCCTGCTGCTCGTCGCCGTCGACGCCACGGTGCTGCACGTCGCGGTGCCCGCCGTCACGGAGGACCTGAAGCCCGGCGGCATCGAGCTGCTGTGGATCGTCGACGTCTATCCGCTGGTCTGCGCCTCGCTGCTCATCCTCTTCGGCACCCTCGGTGACCGCGTGGGCCGCCGCCGGGTGCTGCTGCTCGGATACGCGCTCTTCGGCGTGGCCTCCGCCGTGGCGGCCACGGCGGACAACGCCCAGGTCCTGATCGCGGCGCGCGCCCTGCTCGGCGTCGGCGGCGCGATGATCATGCCCGCGACCCTCTCGATCCTCCGGCAGGTCTTCCCCGACCGGCGCGAGCGCGCCGTCGCCATCGGCGTGTGGAGCGCGGTGGCCGGCATCGGCGCCGCCGGCGGCCCCCTGCTCGGCGGCTTCCTGCTCGAGCACTTCTGGTGGGGCTCGGTCTTCCTCATAAACATCCCGCTGATGCTGGTCAGCCTGCCCATCGGGCGCTGGCTGCTCCCCGAGTCGACGGGCGACCGCAACGGACCGTGGGACGTCGTCGGCGCGCTGATGGCTGCGGGCGGCCTCTTCGGTCTCGTCTTCGCGGTGAAGCGCGCGGGCGGCGGCGAGTCGCCGTTCGGCATGACGACCCTCCTCTCCTTCGCCGTGGGCGCCGCCCTCCTGGTGGGCTTCGTCCGCAGGCAGCGGCGGCGCGAGCACCCGCTCATCGACCTGTCGATGTTCGCCCGGCCCGCGTTCTCCACCTCGCTCGGCTGCATCGTCCTCGCGATGCTCGCCCTGGTCGGCCTCGAGCTGGTCGCCGCGCAGTATCTGCAGCTGGTGCTCGGACTCTCCCCGCTCCAGACCGGCCTGCGGCTCGTGCCGCTCACCGTCGCCGCGATGGCCGCCGGCCTCGCCGGATCGAAACTCCTTCACCGCTTCGGCCCGCGCACGATGGTCGCCTCCGGCTTCACCCTGACCGCGGTGGCCGTGGTGGTGCTCACCGGCATGGGCGACAAGCCCAACGACCCGCTGCTCCTGACCAGCTTCGTGCTGCTCGGCCTCGGCCTGCAGACCACCCTGTTCGGCTCGTACGAGTCGATGCTCAGCGAGGCGCCCCAGTCGCAGGCGGGCGGCGCCGCCGCCATCGGCGAGACCTCGTACCAGCTGGGTGCGGGCATCGGCATCGCGCTGCTCGGCAGCGTCATGAACGCGGCGTACGCGCCGGGTCTCTCCTCCGTGCCCGGCGTCCCCGCCAAGGAGAGCGGCGCCGCGGGGCACTCGCTCGGCGAGGCCTACGAGGTCGCGTCGCGGATCGGCGGCAACGCGGGCACCGCGCTGCGCAGCGCCGCGCGCCAGTCCTTCGTGCACGGGCTGCATGTGACCTTGCTGGTCAGCGCGGGGCTGCTGCTGCTCGGTGCGCTGATGGCGCTGCGGCTTCCGCGGACCATGGAGTGCGGGGCTCCTGCGGAGCTGCCTGAGCAGGGGATACCGGCACCCCGGGATGCGGCGGGGGTAGCTGCGGAGTCCGTCCGCTGACGTGATGTCCGGCCTTCGGCCGGAGGCTTCCCCACC
>NZ_SRIC01000021.1 GCF_004684775.1 Streptomyces sp. MZ04 | reverse complement strand
CTCCGTCCTGGTCCGCGTCCTGCGACGCGGAGAGATCGCCAATCCTGCCTGTGCAGGCACGCCGAGACGATTACCTGCGAAGTAAGGCGAGCCCATCACCAAGATCTACTTTCGATACGCGCCCTAGGCCCTCAAGGTCCACGAAGTCACCCTGAGACAGGGCCAGTTCGTGTCGCGGTAACCGCCACCGTCGCGTACTCCATCGTGAATCCGCCGCCCATCGCGTCGATGGCGGACCCGACGCCCTCAAGGACCTGCGCCAGCTTGTCCGGCGGGAGCTGGGTGAGGTTGCCGTGGGTGGGCAGCTGGTCCAGCCACGCGTCCCGGCTGTAGGACCGCTCCCAGTCGAACCGCCACTGCTCCGGGGCGCTGAACCCACCCACGGCTCGCATCCCGTCGGCCGCCTTGGTGAACATGGCCTGATACACGTCCAGGGCTCGCTTCGGCAGCGCGTCGACGTTGAACGGGGAGTCCGGCATCACCCGCCGGTAGACCGCCGCCTGGGCTTGCGCCAGTTCGGGCGGAAGCTGGAACACGTGCCAGAACACCGCAAGGCGGCCGCCGGGCCGCAGCACCCGCGCCGCCACGGCCGCTCCCGCCACGGGGTCTATCCAATGCCAGGCCTGTCCCGCGACAACGGCATCGAATTCCCGCCCGGCGGGATCCCAGTCCTCGAACGTCGCCACCTCCGCCTCCACCCCGAACTGCCGCGCCAGTCCGGCCATCCGCGGATCGGGCTCGACGCCAAGGACCCGGCAGCCGGCGGCCTGGAGCTGCCGGGCGGCGATGCCGGTACCGGAGCCGACGTCGAGAACTTCAGGTCCCCCGGCGGCGATCCGGTCCACGAGAGCCTGGGGATACCGGGGCCGGGCCCGGTCATAGCGTTCGGCGTCCGAGCCGAACGACTCTGCGGTCTGCCGGTACTGATGAGGCTCGGACGCAGAGGGACGAGAGCCCTCCGAAGGTATAGTGGGCATGCGCCCACTATGAGTGGGCGCATGCCCACTCGTCAAGGAAAGTGAGACGCACGGTGCCGACAGGGGTAGCCATCCGCGACGCCCGCGAGCAGCTGTTCGAGGCCGCCGAGCGCATCCTGCTCCGCGACGGGCCGAGCGCGCTGACCAGCCGGGCGGTCACCACGGAGGCGGGCTGCGCCAAGGGCGTCCTGCACCGTCACTTCGCGGACTTCGACGCGTTCCTGGCCGAACTGGTCCTGGACCGCATCGCACAGATCGAGAGCCAGTCCGCCACCCTGCGCGAGACCGCGGGAACCGGCACGGTCACGGGCAACCTCACCACGGCCCTGACGACCCTCCTCAGCCCGGTGGCCGTGTCGATCGTCGCCCTGATCACCTTCCGGGACGACCTCCGCACCCGCCTCCGCGAAACCAGACCGGCCCCGGGCATCCCCCTCCTGACGGAGGCCTCAACGATGCTGGCCTCCTACCTGACCGCCGAGCGCGAACTGGGCCGCATCACCCCCGACGCGGACATCACCACCCTGGCCCCCACCCTGATCGGCGCCGGCCATCTCCTCTTCGCCGACCGAAAGGGCACCCCGCCGGAGGCCGAGGCGGTTCAGAAGATCGTGACCACCGTGCTGGCGGGCGCCGTACGAGGGCCGGCGGAAAGGTGAGGCCATGAATGATCTCGACCCGCTCCGTTCCTCCTCTGTTCCTCGGCCCCGGGTCCGCGGTACTTTTGCGGTGCCGATCTGGTCAACGGTGTCGCGCGTCCGGTATTCGGCGACTTCGGGCATGGTCCGACCCCGTAGCTTCCTACCAATCCGCAACCTCGTGTGAACGCACCGTAGTCACCGCCCCCGCGCGCACCTAGCGTGTGCCCGTGCAACCGAGCCAGCCCAACCAGCCCACGCCCCCGTTCAACTTCCCCGCCGCCCGTCGCCTCCGCGAGGCGCTGGGGATGGCGCACGGGCATGTCGCCTACGGGATGCGGGCGAGCTACGGGCTCGCGTACATCACGCCCGACACCATCGCCGCCTGGGAGCGCGGGCTAGCCGCGCCCACCGCCGCCGAGCTCACCGCCCTCGCCGGGACCCTGTGGTGCTCGCCCGGTGAGCTCATGGGCGCGGCGACGACCCTGCGGGAGCACCGGATCGCCCGCGGGCTCGCCCCGGAGGACGTCGCGCGGGGGTCCGGGGTCGAGATCCAGGCGTATCTGCACATGGAGGAGACCAACTCCTGGCGCGGCAACGACCGGCAGTCCGCCGCCCTGGCCGAGGTGCTGCAGCTCCCGCTGCCCGATTTCGTCACCGTCACCGGACGCGCCGACGCCCTCGCCGAGCTGTTGCGCAGCGCCGTCACCAGCCGCTGGCAGGGGTTCGTGCGGCCGGTGGGCAAGATACTGCCCGTGCAGAAGCGGCACCTGGAGGACGTGCTGCAGCAACTCCACGCCGACTATCAGTCGCGGATGGTGCGGACCCTGAGCTGGGGCGGCGGGACGGGCGCGGACGCCTCGGGAACCGCCGGGCGGGACTTCCTGGACCGGATCCTCGAGCATTTCTGGGCCCAGATCCGCGGGGCGGGGACCGGCGGGGGCTGACACACACCCCGGCGACCGGAAGACCGGCGGCCGGAAGACCGACAGCCAGAAGAGCAGAACCTAGAAGACCGACTCCGCCTCGTCCATCCGGTCCTTCGGCACCGTCTTCAGCTCCGTCACCGCGTCCGCCAGCGGCACCATCACGATGTCCGTGCCCCGCAGCGCCGTCATCCGGCCGTAGTCCTCGCGGTGCGCCGCCTCCACCGCGTGCCAGCCGAAGCGGGTCGCGAGGACGCGGTCGTACGCCGTCGGGGTGCCGCCGCGCTGCACATGGCCGAGGATGACCGGCTTGGCCTCCTTGCCGAGGCGGGTCTCGAGCTCGTACGCGAGTGCCGTACCGATGCCCTGGAAGCGCTCGTGGCCGAACTGGTCGATCTTGCCCTTGGTGTAGTCCATGGTGCCGTCGGCGGGGTGCGCGCCCTCGGCCACGCAGATCACCGCGAACTTCTTGCCGCGCGCGAAGCGCTCCTCGACCAACTTGACCAGGTCGGCGGGGTCGAAGGGGCGCTCGGGGAGGCAGATGCCGTGGGCGCCGCCCGCCATGCCCGACTCCAGGGCGATCCAGCCGGCGTGGCGGCCCATGACCTCGACCACCATCACGCGCTGGTGGGACTCGGCCGTCGTCTTGAGGCGGTCCATCGCCTCCGTCGCGACGCCCACCGCCGTGTCGAAGCCGAACGTGCGGTCCGTCGAGGAGATGTCGTTGTCGATCGTCTTCGGGACGCCCACCACCGGCAGGCCCGCGTCCGACAGCATCTTCGCGGCCGTGAGCGTGCCCTCGCCGCCGATGGGGATCAGGACGTCGAAGCCGATCTCCTTGGCGAGCGCCTGCGCGTCCTCGCAGGCCGCGCGGAACCGCGCGCGCTCCAGGCGGGACGAGCCGAGGATCGTTCCGCCACGGGCGAGGATGCCGCTGACCTCGTTGAGACCGAGGGTGCGGTAGCGGCCGTCGAGCAGGCCCGCGTAACCGTCCTCGAAGCCGATGACCTCATCGCCGAAGTGCGTCACGGCTCGGTGCACGACCGACCGGATCACTGCGTTGAGGCCGGGGCAGTCGCCGCCTGCGGTGAGAATTCCGATGCGCATCGTGCTGTGTCTCCTGCTCCCTGTTGATACTTGTGAGCCGGTCCGATTGTTCCACGGCCGAGAAGCGGTCGCCGTTCGCGGCTGCCCCGCCGGATCCTGGGGAGGAGGGCCCCGGGCCCGCCTGACAGGGCCTTTCGCCCGGCGGGCGACCTAGCCAGCCACGGAGGTATTGTCAAGGGGGCACGGCACCGTTATCGGGTCATTTGTACAACCTTGCCCGGTCTCGCCGGGACGGGTACCCAGACCGCAGCGAAGAAGGAGAGAGCACGCGTGACGCGCAGCGTGTACGTGACCGGGATCGACCGGGGCGACGGCCGCCAGGTCATCGAGCTGGGAGTCATGGAGCTCCTGACCCGTCAGGTCGACCGGGTGGGGGTCTTCCGGCCCCTCGTCCATGACGGGCCCGACCGCCTGTTCGACCTCCTCCGCGCCCGCTACCGGCTCGGACAGGACGCGGCCTCCGGGTACGGCATGGACTACCACGAGGCGTCCGCGATCCAGGCCGAGCAGGGCACCGACGAGCTGGTCTCCCAGCTCGTCGACCGTTTTCACCGGGTGGCGCGGGACTATGAGGTCGTCCTCGTCCTCGGCACCGACTTCGCGGACACCCAGCTCCCCGACGAGCTGTCCCTCAACGCCCGCCTCGCCAACGAGTTCGGCGCCGCGGTCATACCCGTCGTCGGCGGCAAGAACCAGACCGCCGAATCGGTGCGCGCCGAGACGCGCAACGCCTATCGCGCGTACGAGTCGCTCGGCTGCGACGTCCTGGCGATGGTCACCAACCGGGTCGCCCCCGCCGACCGCGCGGAGATCCACGAGCGGCTCGACGCCCGACTCCCCGTGCCCTGCTACGTCCTGCCGGACGAGGCCGCACTCGCCGCCCCCACGGTCGCCCAGATCACCCACGCGCTCGACGGCCGGGTCGTGCTCGGCGACGACGCGGGGCTCGCCCGTGACGCGCTCGACTTCGTCTTCGGCGGCGCGATGCTGCCGAACTTCCTGAACGCCCTGACCCCGGGCTGCCTCGTGGTCACCCCCGGCGACCGCGCCGACCTCGTCGTCGGCTCGCTCGCCGCGCACAGCGCGGGTACGCCGCCCATAGCGGGCGTCCTGCTGACCCTGAACGAGCAGCCCGGCGAGGAGATCCTCAAGCTCGCCGACCGTCTCGCGCCCGGCACCCCGGTCATCGCCGTCTCCGGCGGCTCCTTCCCCACAGCGGCCGAACTCTTCGCCCTGGAAGGGAAGTTGAACGCCGCCACGCCCCGCAAGGCGGAGACGGCCCTCGGCCTCTTCGAGCGGTACGTGGACACCGGCGGCCTCCTCAAGCGCGTCTCGGCGCCCAGCAGCGACCGCGTCACGCCGATGATGTTCGAGCACAAGCTCCTGGAGACGGCCCGCTCGGACAAGCGCCGCGTCGTGCTGCCCGAAGGCACCGAGGAGCGCGTGCTGCGCGCCGCCGACGTCCTCCTGCGCCGCGGCGTCTGCGACCTCACCCTCCTCGGCCCGGTCGAGCAGATCCGCAAGAAGGCCGCGGACCTCGGCGTCGACCTCACCGACGCACAGCTCATCGACCCGCAGACCTCCGAGCTGCGCGACGCGTTCGCCACCAAGTACGCCGAGCTGCGCGCCCACAAGGGCGTCACGGTGGAACTCGCGTACGACGTCGTCGCGGACGTGAACTACTTCGGCACGCTGATGGTGCAGGAGGGGTTCGCCGACGGCATGGTTTCGGGTTCTGTTCACTCCACGGCCGCCACCATCCGGCCCGCCTTCGAGATCATCAAGACCAAGCCCGATGCCTCGATCGTCTCGTCCGTCTTCTTCATGTGCCTCGCCGACAAGGTCCTCGTGTACGGCGACTGCGCCGTGAACCCGGATCCGAACGCCGAGCAGCTCGCCGACATCGCCGTCCAGGCGGCCGCCACCGCCGAGCAGTTCGGGGTGGAGCCGCGGATCGCGATGCTCTCGTACTCGACGGGCACGTCGGGTTCGGGCGCCGACGTCGACAAGGTGCGCGAGGCGACCGAGCTGGTGCGGGAGAGTCGGAGCGATCTGAAGATCGAGGGGCCGATCCAGTACGACGCCGCCGTCGAGCCCTCGGTCGCGGCGACGAAGCTGCCGGAGTCCGAGGTCGCGGGCCAGGCCAGCGTGCTGATCTTCCCGGACCTCAACACCGGCAACAACACCTACAAGGCGGTGCAGCGTTCGGCCGGCGCCATCGCCGTCGGCCCGGTCCTGCAGGGTCTGCGCAAGCCGGTCAACGACCTGTCCCGCGGCGCGCTCGTCCAGGACATCGTCAACACCGTCGCCATCACCGCGATCCAGGCCCAGGGCCCGGCCACCGCCGCCATATGACGTCTATAGAAAGCGCCGCACCCGTGACAGCCACCCGCGTCCTCGTCCTCAACTCCGGCTCCTCGTCGGTGAAGTACCAGCTGCTCGACATGCGCGACACGCAGTCGATCAGCGGCTCCGCCGCGGGGCGTCTCGCGGTCGGCCTGGTCGAGCGCATCGGCGAGGAGACCTCGCGGATCAAGCACACCCCGCTGACCGGCGGCGGCGCCGAGGAGCGGGAGCGCGAGGAGCCGATCGCCGACCACGAGGCCGCCCTGAAGGCGGTCTCCGCCGAACTGGCCGCCGACGGGCTCGGCCTGGACTCCCCCGAGCTGGCCGCGATCGGCCACCGCGTGGTGCACGGCGGCCTGAAGTTCAGCGCGCCCACCGTCATCACGGACGAGGTGCTCGCCGAGATCCAGCGGCTCGTCCCGGTGGCGCCGCTGCACAACCCGGCCAACATCACCGGCATCCGCACCGCCCAGGCGCTGCGCCCGGACCTCCCCCAAGTCGCGGTCTTCGACACGGCGTTCCACACGACGATGCCGGAGTCGGCGGCCCGCTACGCGATCGACGTGGCCACCGCCGACCAGCACCGCGTGCGGCGCTACGGCTTCCACGGAACCTCGCACGCGTACGTATCCCGCGCGACCGCCAAGCTGCTCGGCAAGGCGCCCGAGGACGTGAACGTCATCGTGCTGCACCTGGGCAACGGCGCATCGGCGAGCGCTGTGCGGGGCGGCAGGTGCGTCGATACGTCGATGGGGCTCACGCCGCTCGAAGGGCTCGTGATGGGTACCCGTTCCGGTGACGTGGATCCGGCGGTCGTCTTCCATCTGGCCCGCGTCGGCGGGATGTCCATCGACGAGGTCGACGCCCTGCTCAACAAGAAGAGCGGCCTGGTCGGGCTCTGCGGCGACAACGACATGCGGGTCATCCGGCGCCGTATCGACGAGGGCGACGAGGCGGCCGCGCTGGCCTTCGAGATCTACATCCACCGTCTGAAGAAGTACATCGGCGCCTACTACGCGGTGCTCGGCCGGGTGGACGCCATCGCGTTCACGGCGGGGGTCGGCGAGAACGCGGCGCCCGTGCGGGAGGCTGCCGTAGCGGGCCTGGAGGAGCTGGGGCTCGCGGTCGACGGAGAGCTGAACGCTGTACGTTCCGACGAGGCACGGCTCATCTCGCCGGAGTACGCACGGGTCGCCGTGGCTGTTGTCCCGACGGACGAGGAGCTGGAGATCGCGCAGCAGACCTACGCACTGGTCGGGAATCGGCCATGACCGCAACGCCTGAGCGCGCCTCCGCCCATTTGTAGTTTCCACCAGACGGAATATTCCGTAGCGAAACAAACCGATAGGATCGCCCCATGCGCCGTTCCAAAATCGTCTGCACTCTGGGCCCAGCCGTCGACTCCGAAGCACAGCTCGTCTCGCTGATCGAAGCCGGCATGAACGTGGCCCGATTCAATTTCAGCCACGGCACGCACGCCGAGCACCAGGGGCGGTACGACCGCGTCCGGGCCGCTGCCGCGAAGACCGGCCGTGCGGTGGGCGTCCTCGCCGACCTGCAGGGGCCGAAGATCCGTCTGGAGACCTTCGCCGAGGGACCCGTCGAGCTGGTGCGGGGTGACGAGTTCACCATCACCACCGAGGACGTGCCCGGTGACAAGTCGATCTGCGGCACCACCTACAAGGGCCTGCCGGGCGACGTCTCGCGCGGCGACCAGATCCTCATCAACGACGGCAACGTCGAGCTGAAGGTCATGGACGTCGAGGGCCCCCAGGTCAAGACCATCGTCATCGAGGGCGGTGTCATCTCCGACCACAAGGGCATCAACCTGCCCGGCGCGGCCGTGAACGTGCCCGCGCTCTCGGAGAAGGACGTCGAGGACCTCCGCTTCGCCCTGAAGATGGGCTGCGACATGGTCGCCCTGTCCTTCGTGCGCGACGCCGACGACGTCAAGGACGTCCACAAGGTGATGGACGAGGAGGGCCGCCGGGTCCCCGTCATCGCCAAGGTGGAGAAGCCGCAGGCCGTCGAGAACATGGAGGGCGTCGTCGCGGCGTTCGACGCCGTGATGGTGGCCCGTGGCGACCTGGCCGTCGAGTACCCGCTCGAGAAGGTCCCGATGGTGCAGAAGCGCCTCGTGGAGATGTGCCGCCGCAACGCCAAGCCGGTGATCGTCGCGACCCAGATGATGGAGTCGATGATCACCAACTCGCGCCCCACGCGCGCCGAGGCGTCCGATGTCGCCAACGCGATCCTGGACGGCGCCGACGCGGTCATGCTGTCCGCCGAGTCGAGCGTGGGCGCGTACCCCATCGAGACCGTGAAGACGATGTCGAAGATCGTCACCGCGGCCGAGGAGGAGCTGCTCTCCAAGGGCCTGCAGCCGCTCGTGCCCGGCAAGAAGCCCCGTACGCAGGGTGGTTCGGTCGCCCGTGCCGCCTGTGAGATCGCGGACTTCCTCGGCGGCAAGGCGCTGATCGCCTTCACGCAGTCCGGCGACACGGCCCGCCGGCTCTCGCGCTATCGCGCCGCGCAGCCGATCCTGGCGTTCACCACGGACGAGTCGACCCGCAACCAGCTGGCCCTGAGCTGGGGCGTCGACACCTACGTCGTCCCGCACGTGGACAACACCGACGCGATGGTCGAGCTGGTCGACGCCGAGCTGATCAAGCTGCAGAAGTTCAACGACGGCGACACGGTCGTCATCACCGCGGGCTCGCCCCCCGGTGTCCCCGGCACCACCAACATGGTCCGGGTGCACCACCTGGGCGGCGGCGACCGCGACTGACCCGCCCGTCCCGTACGCCACTGAGGGCGCCCCCTGTGAAGGGGGGCGCCCTCAGTGGTGTTGCGGCTCCCGAACGGGTCCGGTGGGAGATCAGTCGGTGATCGACTGGTGCAGGCCGGGAACCGTCAGGGTTCCGTCGAACTGTGCGGCCTGCTTGACCTTCACGTCCGTGAAGTAGATCAGCGGGAGGTTCAGCGGCGGCGGGTGCTCGGGGTCGAAGGTGATCGGGATGAGCCCGAACAGCTTCCCCGAGATGCTCTCCGTCAGCATCGTCACCGGGTTGCCGCGCATCGTGGACGTCGAGCCCTTGTCGGCGTACAGGTGGAACTTCCTGCCGCCGGGGCCCTCGGTGATCTGGTGCAGATCACCGATGTCCACGCCCTTGCTGACGACGTACTTCAGGGCCTGCTTCTTCTTGCCGCCGGCCGTCGTCAGGTTCACGACGCCCTGGTAGTCCGCGCCCTTGAGCGTCAGGGAGCTGGCTTCCAGGTCCCAGGACGCGTCGGGGATCGGCGCGGGCGTCTGCTCGTCCTTGCCGTCGACCTTCTTCTCGACGACGCACGGGAACGGCTTCTTGCCGTTCTCGTCCGGCGCCATCGGGTCCTTGGCCTCGGCGCCCTCGCCGGTGGCGTCGTCCGCCGCCTTCTCGGCCTCTTCCTTGGCCTTGTCGACGGTGTCCCCGGCCTTGTCCGCACCCTCCTTGGCGCCGTCGGCGACCTTGTCGACGCCATCTTTCAAACCATCAGATGCAGTCTCGACGGGCTTGGTGACGTCCTCGACGGTGTCCTTCGCCGTGCCCTCGGAGGACTTGCTCTCCTCCGAGGCGGAGGGCGTCGGCGTCGGCTCGGCGGACTCCTTCTCGTCGGGCGTGAAGAGGTCCTTGAGCGCGGGGCCGACACCCAGCGGGTCCAGTGGGTTGCTGGTCTCGGAGGGCTCCGGAGCGGGCTCCGTCTCCTCCTTGCCGGCGTCGTCGGACGCGGACGGCGCCGGAGTGGGCTCCGCCTTGTCCGCGCTGTCGCCGTCACCGGTCTTGGCACCGTCGGAGGTCGAAGGAGTCGGCTCGGCGGTGTCCTTGCCGGCCTCGTCCTTCTTGGCCGCTTCCTTCTCGGCCTTCTCCTTCGCCGCCTTCTCCTCGGCCGCCTTGTCGGCTTCCTTCTCGGCGTCCTTGGACGCCTCGTCCGGCGCCGTGACACACGGGCCGTCCTGGAAGGGGTTCTTCGGCAGCGGCTTGGCCTGCGCGAGCTGGGGGGTCAGTCCCATGCCCATCAGGACAGCGGTCGGCATGGCCGCGATGGCTATCGCCTTGCCCGCCGGAACGTGCAGGCGGGTGAGGAGCGGCTTTCTGGGTGCCGCGTGGCGCGGCCCGGATCTCGCGCGGGACTGGCCCGCGGAGTCCTCATGGTGCACCTCGTCAGCCGGCACGGTGCCTCCCGTTCGTCCCGTTGTCCGGGCTCGTTCCTGACAGATCGTCCGTAGTGCCGCTCACCCCGTTCGCGGCCCCCGCGGCCGCGGGCTCCGGCGCCCCGTCGTCGGAGCCGTCGCCGTCCCGTTCGGCACGTCCCTTCGCGGGCTTGGCATCGGGCTTGGCCGCCGCCCAGGAGACGCCGAGGGCGCCGCCGATCAGGGCGAGCAGGAAGCCGATGACGAAGCCGCCGAAGTTGGAGACCACCAGGGAGACCAGGGCGAGCAGAATCGCCGCGACACCCGCGAACACCCGGGAATGCGGCTGGAACCACATGGTCAGGCCGAGCACGACAAGCAGGACACCGATGATCAGTGAACCGGCACCGGCGGTCGTCGCCATCCGGATCGTCATCGTGCCGAGCGTGAGGTTCGCGTACGGGAAGTACATGATCGGGATGCCGCCGAGCAACGTCAGCAGACCACCCCAGAACGGGCGCTGACCGCGCCACCCTCGGAACGATCGGCGCATCCGGCCGAGCTTGATGCCAAGGCCCACTTGCGCTTCGGCGCTCATGTCGTACAGCTCCTCGGGGAATGGCGTTGGTTCTGTGTGTCCTGCGGATTCGGGCACGGGGACGGCAAATCCGTCGCGTCCCCGCGCCCGGCCGTTCTTCGCAACAAGTACTGAATTAAGGCGTCAATTGCCTCAGTAGCACTCGTGCTTGCCCTTCTTGACCGACATGGCCAGACCGGAGAGCTTGAAGGTGCCGGCGGTGGTCGCCCACGCACGCTGCTTGACGTCGGTGAACTTCACCGAGTCAGCCTGCTGCGCGAACGAGTCCGGGGCGTACTTGTCGCCCTTCGCCGGGCCGGGGCCCTTGGTGGTCTGGTCGACCGATACGCCGATGTCGACGTTGGTGAACGTCGCGTCGGCCTTCAGGTCATCGGCGTCGATGTAGAGCTTCTTCGCCTCGACCCTCGGGCCGCCCTTGCCGCCGGCCTTGAGGGTCATCGACACATCGCCGAAAACCGGGACCGGAACAACGACGGACTGGCAGAGGTTGGTGATCTTGGCCGATTCGAGGCCGACGACGGCGACCGGGTGGTTACCCGACTTACCGCTGTCAAGCGCCCCGTACTGGACGAATCCCTCACCGTCGAGCTGGTCGGCAGTCACCTTGAACTGCTGACCGGACACACTGAACGATGCCGCGAGCGCACCCTGGGACAGGGCGACGCCTATCGCGGCAGTAGCCGCGACGCTCGGCACCATGACTACGGCGAACCGCTTCCATCTGGTTCCGCCACGAGCCACGGACTCCATGACTTTCCTCCTTCTCGGACGTACATCTCCGGCCCTGACTGCTCCTGCGGCTCAGTCGGGCAGGGATGGGAGAAGTGCTACGTCCTCGGGAAGGAGAGCGCCCGCATCGGAGGCGCGCAACTGCGCCTTAATCACCGGCGATCACCCCCGAGCGACAACCACTGGTCGCACGCAACACGCACAACCTGCCGGACAGGCCCTGCCGGATGGCAGAGACCCCCCTGTCCAAGACCGGCGACGGGGTGTCTCCGGCCTGCTCGGTGGGGACCCAGAAACCCCGCTCCCGATTGGCTGTCGGGCTGCGGGTTATTGGACCGAGCGTCGCCGATCGTGGTGCATTCTCGCCGCCCGCACAAGGGGGTTCGTTACTCGCTAGTAACGGCGCGATAACCGATGCACGACCGCGCGGTATCGATCGGGCACGGACGGTGGCGTCAACGCGCGGAACAGACCGGGATATTGAAGGGCGCAAGCGGACAGAAGACCGGCCCGGGCTTACTCCAAGTAACAGCGGCCGCGATTACCAAGATTTGGTAAAGCGCGGCCACTGTGGCGCGTTGGCGACCAAGTTTTCACTCGGGCATCACAAGCCCCAGTGTTTAGGGACTGGTCAGCGAACGACCCGCGAGGGGTCGAACAGGGTCAGAACAGGACTCGCGCGAGCTGTGTGCGCGCGGCGGTCACCCGCGGGTCGTCCGAGCCGACCACTTCGAGGAGTTCGAGCAGCCGCACCCGCGCGGCGTCCCGGTCCTCGCCCGCCGTGCGCCGGACCGCGTCGATGAGCCGCCCGAAGGCGTCCTCGACATGACCGCCCACCAGATCCAGGTCGGCGGCGGCGATCTGCGCCGGCACGTCCGCGGGATTGTCGGCGGCGTCCTTGCGGACCTGCTGCGGGTCGAGGCCCTGCACGCGCTGCAGCAGTTCGGCCTGGGCGAGACCGAGCTTGGCCTCCGTGTTGCCCGGGTCGTCGGCGAGCACGTTCCGGTACGCCTGCACCGCGCCGCCCAGATCGCCCGCGTCCAGCGCCTCGACGGCCGCCTCGAGCAGCGCGTCGTAGGGCCCCGCGGGAACCTCGGCGGGAGCGGGCGCCTCCTGGTCGTCGCCCTGCGCGTCCGCGTCGACGGCGAGACCGGTCAGGCCGAAGCGCTCCTCGCCGACCTGGATCAGCTGGTCCAGGGTCTGGCGGATCTGCTCCACCGGGGCCGCGCCCTGGAAGAGCGGCAGGGCCTGCCCCGCCACCACCGCGAAGACGGCCGGGATCCCCTGGACCCCGAACTGCTGCATCAGCATCTGGTTGGCGTCGACGTCGATCTTGGCGAGGACGAATCGGCCGTTGTACTCCCGCGCGAGGCCTTCGAGCAGCGGGCTCAGCTGCTTGCACGGCTCGCACCACTCGGCCCAGAAGTCGATGACGACCGGGACCTCGGTGGAGCGCTGCAGGACATCGCGCTCGAAGCCCGCCTCGTCTACGTCGATGACGAGACTCGCGGGAGAAACGGCGGACACGGCGCCGCCGCCCTGCCGGGCCGCTTCGGCGCGGGCCTGCTCCGCCTTCGCCTTGGCCTCCTGGGCCGCCTTCACGGCGGCGAGGTCGACGACTCCGCTCATGGACATGTTCCGTGGCTGCATGAGTACATCCTCCCCCAAGCCGTGCGGGAACCGCGCCTGTCCGTGACCCCCCGCCGGATTGCGGGGCCACGGACGGCCGCGGCACCAAGGTCCCGAGGAGGACCGCTGGTTGTCGGTACGGAGTCCCCACCCCGTACCTCTGTTGGCGCTGTGGTTGTCGCTCTACTCTCGCTGCGGCGGACCGTGGGCTCCGAGAAGTGCCGTTCGTCTGCACCCATGATCTTTCGCTACGAGTCGTAGCGTAACCCTCCCGCGCCGCGCGTGGGTCGCACACCTGGACGATCTTCGGTGATCTCGCTCACTCGCCACCGTTCCGGCCCGATCCGTACTGGCCGGTATGGTCGCGGGATGCAGAGCCGCATCCCACCGTCCGCCCGCACCGGCGGCCGTCCCCGCAGCGCGGCGGCGGACACCGCGATCCTGGAGGCGACCCGTCAGGCGCTGGTCGAACTGGGCTGGTCCAAGCTGACCCTCGGCGATGTCGCCACGCGGGCCGGCGTCGCCAAGACGACGCTCTACCGGCGCTGGGCGGGCAAGAGCGAGCTGGTCGTGGACGCGGTGGCGGAACTCTTCGACGAGCTGGAGCTGCCGGACCGGGGCAGCCTCGCCGCCGACATCGAGGGCGTGGTCCTGCAGTTCGCGGCACTCCTCAGCCGTCCCGAGACGAAGACCGCGCTGATGGCGGTGGTCGCCGAGTCCACGTCGGACGCACCGCTGCGGGAGCGGATCCGTACGTCGATCGTGGACCGCCAGAAGCGGTTGGTCCTCGCGGGGCGGCAGCGGGCACAGCTCCGGGGGGAGCTCCCCCCGGAACCCGACCCCGACGCCGCCCGCCAGACGGCCGACCTCATCTTCGACGTGACGGCGGGCGCGGTGGTCCACCGCACCCTGGTCAGCGCGGAACCGGTCGACGAGGACTGGGCCCGCCGCTTCACGCTGCTGTTGCTCGGCGGGCTGGCGGCGACGACTCAGCCGTAGCCGGGCAAGGGGTCAGACCTGGTAGCGGTCAGCCGCGAAGAGGCGCAGATTCTCGGCGACCCAGGCCGAGGTCAGCTTGAGCCCCTCCGTCAGGGAGACCTCGGGCTCCCACCCCGCCCACTCCCGCGCCCGGGAGTTGTCCGAGAGCAGCCGCTGCACCTCGCTCCCGGAGGGCCGCAGCCGGGCGGGGTCGACAACAACCTCCGCCTCGCGCCCGGAAGCGGCGATCAGCGCCTCGGCCAGATCCCCGATCGAGATCTCCTCGCCCACCCCGAGATTCACCGCGTGGCCGACGGCCGCCTCGCACTCCGCCAGCGCGATGAACCCCCGCGCGGTGTCCGTCACGTACGTGAAATCACGCGTGGGCGTCAGCGAGCCCAGCTTGATCTCCCGTGCCCCGGAGTGGAGTTGGGCCAGGATCGTGGGGATCACCGCGCGGGCGGACTGCCGCGGCCCGTACGTGTTGAAGGGGCGGACCACCGTCACCGGCAGCTCGAAGGCGTGCCAGTGGGAGAGCGCCATCATGTCGGCGCCTATCTTCGACGCGGAGTACGGCGACTGCGGCTGAAGGGGATGGGCCTCGCTGATGGGCGCCGTCAGGGCCGTCCCGTACACCTCGCTGGTGGACGTGTGGACGAGCCGCCGCACCGAGTGCCGACGGCACGCCTCCGCGACGTTCTCCGTACCGACGACGTTCGTCTGGACGTAGGCGCCAGGAGAGTCGTACGAGTACGGAATGCCGATCAGGGCGGCCAGGTGGAAGACGGTGTCACAGCCCTCGACCGCGTCCATCACGCGCCCGGCGTCCCGGACATCGCCCGCGAGCATCTCGACCCGCGGGTCGCCGATGAGATGCGCTAGGTGGCCCTTCTCCGCGTACGGCTTGTAGTGCACGAAGGCGCGGACCTGCGCGCCCCGCTCCAGGAGCAGATCGACGAGCGTCGAGCCGATGAAGCCCTCGGCTCCGGTGACGAGGACGGTACGGCCGGTCCAGTCGAAGGTGTCGTTGCGGCTCATGCGTACTCCAAGTGCGGTGTGCGGTGAGTGAGTTGGATGACCCGCTCGGCGAGCAGATCGGCGGCGCGGGCGTGCGGCCCCGGATCGGCCGCACCGCTCATCGCGGCGAGCCGCGCCGGATCGGCGAGCAGCGGCCCGACGAGTTCCGCGAGCCGCGCCGCCGTCGTCTCGCCGTCGGAGAGCAGCAGACCGGCTCCCGCGTCGGAGAGGACACGCGCGTTGTGGGTCTGGTGGTCGCCGGGTGCGTGCGGGTAGGGGACGAGGACGGCGGGGACCCCGGTGGCGGCGAGCTCGGCGACGGTCGCCGAGCCGGCGCGGCAGACGACCAGGTCCGCGGCGGCGTACGCGAGGTCCATCCGGTCGAGGTAGGGCACGGCGCGGGCGACGGCGTCCGCACCCGCCTCCGTCAGGCGCCGCCTCGTCTCGTCGAGGGCGGCGGGCCCGGTCTTGATCAGCATGTGTACGTCGCCGCGGTGCCGCCAGCGCGCCGCGAGCCCCACGGCCGCCTCGGTGAGACGGGCCGCGCCGAGACTGCCGCCGTTGAAGAGGAGCGTCCGGGCCGCTTCCGGCACCCCGAACTCCCGGCGGGCCTCGGCCCGCAGCGCGGCACGGTCGAGCGCGGCGAGCGGCGCCGCGATGGGCATCCCGGTGGTGTGGGCGCGTTCACCGCCCGGCAGGTGCTCCCGGCTGCGGTCGAAGGCGACGGCGATGTTCGGGGTGAGCCGGGCGGCGAAACGGTTGGCGCGGCCGGGGACGGCGTTCGACTCGTGGATGAGGCTGGGAAGTCCGGCCATCCTGGCGCCGACGATGACCGGAGCGCTCGGGTAGCCGCCCATGCCGACGGCCACCTGGGCGCCCTGCGCACGGAGGATCGCCCGGCACTGGGCGCCGGACTTCACCAGCGCGGCGGGAAGGAGATACCGCTTGGCGCCGAGGGACGGATCGAAGGGGATCATGTCGACGGTGTGCAGCCGGTACCCGGCGTCCGGTATCAACCGGGTCTCGAGCCCCCGCTCGGTACCGACGAAGGAGACGACCGCGCCCGGCACGGCCCGCCGCAGGGCGTCGGCGAGGGCGAGCCCGGGATAGATGTGCCCACCGGTGCCGCCCGCACCGATGACGACGGAGAGCGGCGGCCTTGCCCTCGCCTCGGGAGATCGCATATCGGGTGTTCGCATGGCAATGGAGCATCACGAGCAGGTCTAAGAGTGTTTTAAGAGCCGCGTTTGGCACCGTGGGGTGCATGAGATCTCCAGGAAGCCGCCGCCACTGTCGTGGGCGCACAACGGACCCCGCATGACGACGCCCTCGGCCCCGGCCAAGATCCTCGTGGTGGACGACGACCCGGAAGTCCGCGCGGCGGTCGAGGACGCCCTCACCATCGAGGGCCACCACATCCGCACCGCCCCCGACGGTCAACGCGCCCTCACGGCGGTGGCCCGCTGGGAACCGGACCTGGTGGTCCTGGACGTCCTGATGCCCGTACTGGACGGCCTTGCCGTCTGCCGCCAGCTCCGCGCCCTCGGCGACCGCACCCCCGTACTCGTCCTCACCGCCCTGGACTCCGT
This sequence comes from Streptomyces sp. MZ04, assembly GCF_004684775.1. Classification (GTDB taxonomy): domain Bacteria; phylum Actinomycetota; class Actinomycetes; order Streptomycetales; family Streptomycetaceae; genus Streptomyces. The sequence continues at coordinate 39,421 of NZ_SRIC01000021.1, read as the reverse complement.
CAGCGAACGCGTCGACGGCCTCGACGCGGGCGCGGACGACTACCTGGTCAAGCCCTTCGCGCTCGACGAACTGGTGGCCCGCGTCAGAGCCCTGCTGCGCCGCGCCGCTCCCGAGCGCACGGCCGACGAAACCGGCGGCGAGCTCACGTACGGAGACGTCACCCTCGACCCGGCCACCCGCACCGGCCGCCGGGGCCCCCGCCCGATCGAGTTCAGCCGCACCGAATCCGCCCTCCTGGAACTGCTCCTCCGCAACGCGGGGCAGGTCCTGCCCCGTGAGCTGATCCAGGAGTCGGTATGGGGCCGCGACTTCGGCCCGGACTCCAACTCCCTTGCCGTGTACGTCGGTTACCTGCGCCGCAAGCTGGAGTCGGACGGCGAGCCCCGCATCGTGCACACCGTGCACGGCGTCGGCTACCGGCTCGGCAGCCCATGAGCGCCCGCCGCAGGCTCGGCGCCCGGTGGCGGCGCCGCCGCCCGCTGCGCACCCGGCTCGCGGTGGCCGCCGCCGCGGCGGTCGCCCTCGTCGCGGTCGGGGTGTGCGTGGCCGCGTTCCTCGTCATCCGCTTCAAGCTGTACCAGCAGCTCGACCAGAACCTCGCCCAGTCGGCGACCCTCATCGCCCAGCAGCGGCACGACAGCGAGCCGGGGGTCGTCACGGGCGAATGCCGGTTCCTTGGCGCACCGGCCTGCTCGCAGATCGTCCCCGCCGACGCGGACGCCGACCCCTCCGAGCCCTACCTCCTCCCCGTCTCGTCCGCCACCCGGCGAGTCGCGAGCGGCCAACTGGCGCCGTACTACACGAACTTCACGCTGCACGGGAAGCCGGCCCGGATGTTCACCACCAGCTACGGCAAGGGCGAGGCCGTGCAGGTCGCCCTGCGGGCCGACATCGCGGACCGGGGCGTACGGCAGACCGCGTATCTCCTCTCGGCGGTGGGCGGCGTCGGCATCCTGCTCTCCGCGCTCGGCGGCTACTGGGTCTCGCGCACCGGCCTCGCCCCGGTCGCCCGCCTCACCGCCACGGCGGAACGCATCGCGGCCACGCGCGACGCCCGGCACCGCATCGAGCTGCCGCCGGGGCCGCCGGGACGCGAGGACGAGGTGACACGGCTCGCGACCTCCTTCAACACCATGCTGGCCGAGCTGGAGGAGTCGGTCACCGCCCGCCGCAGGCTCGTCGCGGACGCCTCGCACGAGTTGCGTACGCCACTGACGGCGCTCCGTACGAACGCGGAACTCCTGGCCCGGGCCGATCGCCTGACGGACGCTCAGCGCGACCGGGCATCGGGCGCCCTGACCCGCCAGCTCCGCGAAGTCACCGGCATGGTCAACGACTTGATCGAACTGGCCCGGGACGAGGAGCCACAGCCCCTCCTGGAGGAAGTGCGCCTCGCCCCCCTGGTCGCCCACGGCGTGGACGCCGCACGCGGCCACTGGCCCCAGGTCCCCTTCACGATCCAAGTAGCCCCGGACGCCTCAGAGTTGAACATCCCCGGAGTCCCGGCCCGCCTGTCCCGCCTCCTGACGAACCTCCTCGACAACGCGGCCAAGTTCAGCCCGCCGGGGACGCCGGTGGAGGTGACCCTCACCCGCACCGCGCTGACGGTCCGCGACCACGGCCCCGGCATCGCGCCGGAGGACCTCCCCTATGTCTTCGACCGCTTCTACCGCGCGGAGAAGGCCCGCGCCCTGCCGGGCTCGGGCCTCGGCCTGGCGATGGCACGCCAGATCGCGCATGCGCACGGCGCGGAGCTGACGGCGGAGGCGGCGCCGGGCGGGGGCGCACAGTTCAAACTGACGCTTCCTACCTAGTCCACTCCCACCTAGTCACTCCTACTTGGTCGACTCCTACTTGGTCCACGCGCAACTGCCGAGCGTCGCCTTGCCCTCGGAGACGAGCCGGTCCGCTTCCTTCGCGTACGGCACCTTCGTGTGCTTGCCGCGGCAGATGACCGTCCGCTCCCCCTGCCCGGCCAGGTCGACCAGGATCTGGTCCCAGTGCCGGTACTGCACGTCGTGCCCGGAGTCGGCGTACGTACGCACCTTCTCCGTGCCCGGCAGCGCCTCCTGCCAGGTCTTGAGGGTGGCCGGCGGCACGGTCGTGTCCTTCTCGCCGCCGTACAAGTACACAGGGGCGTCAAGCTTCGAAAGATCAGGACCCGGCCGCTCGCAGTACAGCTTCTGCTCATGCACCTGCGGCGCCGGATCCGCCTGCTGGCCCCGCTGGTTGTAGGTCCGCGCCCCCTCCTCGTACGCCGTGTCGGCGAAGCCGGGTATCGACTTGACGGGGCTGTCGTCGGGGAACGCCCACCACTTGCGGGGGTCCTTGATCGAGTCCTTCAGGGCGGCGGCAAGCGCCTCATCTGACAGGGCGCAGTACGCCGGCTTCGCCCCGTACGGCGGCAGCGCGGCGGCCAGATGCAGCGCCGAGATCCGCCCGGGCGCCCGCGAGGCCAGCTCCGCCGCGTACGGCCCGCCGCCGGAGATCGCGATGACGCTGACGTCATCGACCTTCAGATGGTCGAGGACCTCCAGCACGTCCTCGGCGAAGTCCTCCTTGCCGAGCTTCTTGTCGAACTCGGTGTCACCGAAGCCGTTGCGCTCCACGGAGATGACGCGCAGGCCGAGGTTCTCGCGCGTCGTACGGAAGAAGTCCGTCATGTGCGCGGCGCGGGCGCTCGTTCCGGTGCCGCCGATATAGAGGACGGGCCTGCCGTCCTTGTTGCCGGAGTCGGAGTAGTGCGCCGTCCGGCCGTCGGAGAGCTTCGCCGCGTGCACCTCGGGCCCGAGGGAATCGAAGCTGTCCTGCACCTTCGGCTCGGCCGGCGGACTGGCGCTCACCTCTCCGGAACCGCCCACCGCCAGCGCGCCGAGCAGAGTGACCGAGGCGACTCCGATGGCGGTGACAGCGGTGCGGGTGGGGCCGGGCAGGCTCACAGGTGACACAGGTGCTCCAGGGGCAGGACGAACCGACGTTCGCCGCGCCTACCCAACTACGTGAACCTGACACCCATCAGTGCGCCCCGAAGGGGCGCGGGGAACTGCGCGACAAGCCACAACGGACCCGCAGATCCCCACGCACCACCAAAACCCCGAACTAGAACCCAGGCGGCTCGGTGTAAATCCCCCACTCGGCCCGCAGGGCGTCACAGATCTCCCCCAGCGTCGCCTCCGCACGGACGGCCTCGAGCATGGGACCAATCATGTTCGACCCGTCCCGCGCGGCAGCCAGCATGGCGTCAAGCGAGGCCGCAACCCTCGCATCATCCCGCGCCCCCCGGCGGGCCCCGAGCACCTTCACCTGCTCGCGCTCGACCTCGTGGCTGACCCGCAGGATCTCCAGGTCACCGGTGACGGAGCCATGGTGGACATTGACGCCCACGACCCGCTTGTCGCCCTTCTCCAGGGACTGCTGGTACTGGAAGGCCGATTCGGCGATGTTGCCGGTGAACCAGCCGTCCTCGATGCCGCGCAGGATCCCGGAGGTGATGGGCCCGATGGGGTGCTGGCCGTCGGGGTGCGCCCGACGCCCCCGCTCCTTGATCTGCTCGAAGATCTTCTCGGCGTCGGCCTCGATGCGGTCGGTGAGCTGCTCCACGTACCAGGAACCGCCCAGCGGGTCCGCCACGTTGGCGACGCCGGTCTCCTCCATCAGGACCTGCTGGGTGCGCAGCGCGATCTCCGCCGCCTGCTCGCTCGGCAGTGCGAGGGTCTCGTCGAGGGCGTTCGTGTGCAGGGAGTTGGTGCCGCCGAGGACCGCGGAGAGGGCCTCGACAGCGGTGCGTACGACGTTGTTGTACGGCTGCTGTGCCGTCAGCGAGACGCCCGCCGTCTGCGTGTGGAAGCGCAGCCACTGGGCCTTGTCGGTCTTGGCGCCGTACACGTCCCGCATCCAGCGGGCCCAGATCCTGCGGGCCGCGCGGAACTTGGCGATCTCCTCGAAGAAGTCCAGGTGCGCGTCGAAGAAGAAGCTCAGGCCGGGCGCGAAGACGTCGACGTCCATGCCGCGCGAGAGGCCGAGCTCGACGTATCCGAAGCCGTCGGCCAGCGTGTACGCCAGCTCCTGCGCGGCCGTCGCCCCGGCCTCGCGGATGTGGTAGCCGGAGACCGACAGGGGCTTGTACGCGGGGATGTCACGCGCGCAGTGCTCCATCAGGTCGCCGATGAGGCGCAGGTGCGGCTCGGGCTGGAAGAGCCACTCCTTCTGGGCGATGTACTCCTTGAAGATGTCCGTCTGGAGCGTGCCGTTGAGCACGCCCGGGTCGATGCCCTGGCGCTCGGCGGCGACGAGGTACATGCAGAAGACGGGGACGGCGGGTCCGGAGATCGTCATCGACGTCGTGACGTCACCGAGCGGGATGTCCTTGAACAGGACCTCCATGTCGGCGGCCGAGTCGATGGCGACCCCGCAGTGCCCGACCTCGCCGAGCGAGTGCGCGTCGTCGGAGTCGCGGCCCATCAGGGTCGGCATGTCGAAGGCCACGGAGAGGCCGCCGCCGCCGGCGGCCAGGATCATCTTGTAGCGCTCGTTCGTCTGCTCGGCGTTGCCGAAACCGGCGAACTGGCGGATGGTCCAGGTCCGGCCGCGGTAGCCGGTGGGGTGGAGTCCGCGGGTGAAGGGGTATTCGCCGGGCCATCCGATCCGCTCGAATCCCTCATAGGTGTCCCCGGGCCGAGGCCCGTAGACGGGCTCGACCGGGTCGCCGGAGAGCGTCGTGAAATCCGCGTCGCGCTTCTTCGCGGTGTCGTACCGGGCCTGCCAGCGACGGCGGCCCTCATCGATGGCGTCAGCGTCCATACCCTCGAATTTACTAGGACGTCCTAGTAAATGTCGATGCCTGACCGCCACGGACCTGTCCGTGGCGGTGGAGGTTACGCCTTCGCGGTGACCGCTGAACCGTCGACGATCAGCGGCTCGACGTCCCGCACGACCTTGCGCTCGACGAAGAACGCGGCCGTCGGAATGGTGCCCGAGAGGAGCACCCAGAGCAGCTTGCCGAACGGCCACTTCGCCTTGGAGCCCAGGTCGAAGGCGAAGATCAGGTAGATGATGTAGAGGACGCCGTGCACCTGGGAGACGGCGAGCGTCAGGCCCTCACCCTTGTCGAAGCCGTACTTGAACACCATGCAGGTGCACAGAACGAGCAGCATGACGGCGGTGACGTAGGCCATCACCCGGTAACGGGTCAGCACGGTCTTCTTCATGCCTACGAGCGTATCGGCCCGATTTGCGCGATCTTCCGGCGGCCCCGCTTCCGGTTCCACCCGCCCTCTACTGCTCCTCGAAGTCCTCTGCAGCGACCCGCAAGGGCCTGAGCATCGCGAAGATCTCGCCGCACTCCTCCGCGTCGTACGCCCCGAGCCCGAAGTCCATCGCCATCAGCTCGCGGGTGGCGGCCTCGACCACCTCGCGGCCCTTCTCCGTGATGGAGGCGAGCGTGCCGCGCCCGTCGTTCGGGTTCGGGCGCTTGTCGACGAGACCGGACTTCACCAGGCGGTCGACGGTGTTCGTGACCGACGTGGGATGGACCATGAGCCGCTCGCCGATCTTCGACATCGGCAACTCGCCGGCCTGCGAAAACGTGAGCAGGACCAGCGCCTCGTAGCGCGCGAAGGTCAGTCCGTACGGCTTGACGACCGCGTCGACCTCGGCGAGCAGGATCTGGTGCGCCCGCATGATCGAGGTGATCGCACCCATGGCCGGGACGGATCCCCAGCGCTGCTTCCAGAGTTCGTCGGCGCGGGCGATGGGATCGAAGGGAAGGCTGAGCGGCTTCGGCACGCCAAAGACCTTACCCGCCGGTCATATGGTGGTCAGCCCCGTCTCGCAATTCGGTCGCCTGTTCTTGTACGTCGACCGTCCGTTCGGGACGGGCCGTGGCCCGGACCTCAAGGACCAGCAGCAGACAGCACACCGTGCCGAGCACGCCCGCGCCCGTCACGACCGTGCTCACCGCGAAGAACTCGGCGGCGAGCCCGGCGAGCGCCATGCCGACCCCCTGGATCGTCATGAGCCCGGCCGTGTGCACGGTCATGGCCCGTCCGCGCAGCTCCTGCGGGACGGCGTCGACGAACCAGCGGTCCAGGCCCAGGGTGTACGCGGACCCGGCCCCGGCGAGCGCGAGGGCGAGCATCGCCCAGACCAGGCCCGGCGTCACGGCGTACACGACGAGCGGCAGCAGCGTCACGGCGGCGAGCGGCAGGGTGATGCGGGCGCGGGTGCCCGCGGAGAGCGCTGACCCGGCGTACAGCTCGCTCGCGATCGTGCCGACGGGCAGCGCGCACATCAGCAGGCCGACGCCCGCGACGCCGGCGCCGATGTCCTCGGAGTACGGGGCGGCGAGCGCCTCCGGGGCGACCATGAACATCGGCGGCGCCCAGAGCAGGAGGAGCAGCGCCCGGATCCGGCGGTCGCCGAGGATCTGCCGCGCGCCGCCGAGGGAGTAGCGGACGAGCGCGGAGCCGCCGTCACCCCGCGCGGGCCTGCGCCGGGTGCCGAGCCGCAGCAGCAGCGCCGACGCCAGGAACGTACAGACGGTGATGACCAGTGCCCCGCGCGCGGGGACGAAGGTCAGCAGCACGCCGCCGAGGCCGAAGCCGACGAGTACGGAGCTCTGCGAGACGATCCGCAGCAGGGAGCGCCCGAGCACGAACAGATCGCCGTCCCCGAGGATGTCGGTGAGGGTCGCCATCCGCGTCCCGTTGAACACCGGCGAGACGACGGCGATGACGCACCGCAGCGCGAGCAGCACGAAGACGGGCGTCGCGGGCAGCGCCATCAAGGCCGCGCACCCGGCACACAGGAGATCGCAGAGCACGAGCACCCGGCGGGGCGGATACCGGTCGGCGATCCCGGAGAGCAGCGTCCCCCCCGATCAGGTAGGGCAGCATGCCGAGCGCGAAGGTGAGCGCGCTGAGCAGCGGCGACCCGGTGAGCGAGTAGACGAGGACGGTCAGCGCGACCTCGCTGACGATGACGCCCAGCAGAGAGAGGGAGTGAGCGAGGAAGACGGTGCGGAACTCACGGACGGCCAGGACACGGCGGTAGCCGGTGGGTTTCTCTTCGGGCATGTCCGCACCCTGCACGCGCGCGTGCCGCTCGCCCTAGAGTTTCGGCTCCAGACGAATCGAGTGATCGGGCGGACGGGCGTTCGGGTATTCGGTCGTCGTGCGGGGGGGAGCCATGCCGTATCACTTGCACTTCGGGCAGGACGACCTGCTGCGCTGCCGGTTCGCGATCTCGCCCCTGTGGGAGACGCAGGAGGCCGTACGCACCCTCAAGCGCCCCGACCGGCACGGCTACCACCCGCGGTGGCTGCGGCGGATCCGCGAGGCGAGTCAGGGGCTCGACCTCCGAGCACTGTGGCTCCTGATGCCCGAGCGCGGACACAGCCCGGACTTCATCGGGCCTCCCCCGATCGGCCCGGCGGCCACCTTCGAGGAGGAGATCGCGGCCGTGCGTGCGGCCGACCCGGAGGCCGCGCGCGACGATCTTGCGCGGGCGCTCGACTGCACGCCGGGGGCCGCGCGGTCCCCGCTGGGCCGTGCGCTGGTCGCCGATCCCGCGCGCTCCGTGCGGGAGCTCGCCGACGCCATGGAGGCCGTGTGGCACGCGCTCGTCGAGCCTGACTGGCCCCGGCTGCGCGCTCTCCTGGAGGCCGATGTCACCTTCCACTCGCGGCGCCTCGCGGAGGTCGGTCTGGGGGCGCTCCTGGCCGAGCTCGACCCGAGGTTCACCTGGGACGCGGGGATCCTCACCGTCGCGCGGCGGACCAACCACGTACGCCATCTCGACGGGCAGGGCCTGATGCTGATGCCGAGCGTCTTCGCCTGGCCCGACGTGGTCAGCGGGCACGATCCCCCCTGGCAGCCCACCCTCGTCTATCCCGCGCGCGGCATCGGCGGGCTGTGGTCCGAGCCCACGGAACAGACCTCCCAAGCCCTCGTGCGACTCCTGGGCCGCGGCAGGGCGACTGTCCTGGCCGCACTCGCCGAACCCACCACCACCTCGGCCCTGGCCCACCGCCTGGGCCTCGCGCCGTCCTCTGTCTCCGCGCACCTGGGCACGCTGCGCGACGCGGGTCTGCTGGTCTCGCGGCGGTACGGACATCAGGTCCTGTACGAGCGGACACCGCTCGGCATCGCGCTGGCGAGCGGCGGCATCTGAGGTCGGCCGACGGCATCTGAGGCCGGCCCCGGTGTCGTAACCGAACCGAATTCGACCGTTATGTAACGATTGCCGCGTCACCGTCGCCCAAGGGGGCTGGATGCACCGGCTGCTCCGTACGTTCACGGCACTCACGGCCCTCACGGCCCTCGGGCTCACGGCGGGCTGCTCTTCCGGCTCCGGATCCGGCTCCGGCTCCGGGAAGGAGAAGCCGGCCGCCGAGGCCGGAGCCTCCACCGACGCCGACCAGCCTCCCAAGAGCGCCTTCTGGGTCGACCCCCAGAGCTCCGCTGCCCGGCAGGTCGAGCAGTGGGAGCAGGAAGGCCGCACCCAGGACGCCGCAGCGCTCAAGCGGATCTCCGAGCAGCCGGTGGCGGTGTGGCCCGCGGGCGACGACCCGGCGCCCGACATCAAGGCCGCCGTCGAGGGTGCCGCGCAGAACGACCGCACCGCCGTGCTCGTCGCCTACAACATCCCACACCGCGATTGCGGCCAGCACTCCGCGGGCGGCGCGCACAGCTCCGACTTCTACCGGCAGTGGATCGACAAGTTCGCGGGGACGATCGGGGACCGCCCGGCCCTCGTCATCCTGGAGCCGGACGCGATCCCGCACATCGTGGACGGCTGCACGCCCGCCGAGCACCACGCCGACCGCTACCAACTGCTCTCCGAAGCCATCCAGCGGCTCAAGCAACAGCCGCAGGTGAAGGTCTATCTGGACGCGGGCAACCCCGGCTGGATCAACCAGGCGGCCAAGCTCACCGAACCGCTCCAACAGGCCGGGATCGACCGGGCCGACGGCTTCTCGCTGAACGTCTCCAACTTCCAGAGCGACGAGACGATCAAGGCGTACGGCCGCAGCCTGTCGGGGACGGTCGGCGGCAAGCACTTCGTGATGGACACCAGCCGCAACGGCAAGGGGCCGCTGGCCGGCGACCGCCAGGACGCCTGGTGCAATCCGCCGGGCCGGGGCCTCGGCACCCCGCCCACCGACAAGACGGGTGACGCCCTGCTCGACGCCGTCCTGTGGATCAAGCGCCCCGGCGACTCGGACGGACCGTGCCGGGGCGGCCCGGCTGCGGGCCAGTGGTGGCCGGACTACGCGCTGGGGCTCGCGCGCAACGCCAAGGACGCCTGACTCGGCACGGGGATCTGCTACTTCTGCTTCACGTGGATCCACTTCGCCTCGGACGAGGTGCCGTTCCGGTCCGTGACGAACAGCATGTACCAGCCCGGCGGCACCAGCGCGGTGTCGCCCCTGGGCACGTCCACCGTCACCGAACCCTTGCCCTTGGTGAGCCCGAGGGCGATCGACCGCTGCTCCACATCGGTCGTGTGGGTCACCGCACTCGGACGCATCAGCCGGGCCGAAACGATCTTCGCCGCGTCTCCCGTACGGAACGTCGCGCGGCCGTTGACAGCAAGGAGCTCAGGCCCCTGCCCAAGCACGGGGCGGTCCTTGCCCGCCTTGTGCAGGGTCGGCGGAGTGAAGACCTCCATGCGCTGCTCGAAGTGGCCGAGTTTGGTGTTCTCCTGATTGTCGAAGAGCGGATCCGAGCCGAACGTGACGACCCGGCCGTCGGGCAGCAGCAGCGCCTCGGAGTGGTAGTTGCGGCCCACCTTGGGCGACGCCGCCTCGCGGAAGGCGTTGGTCTTGGGGTCGTAGAACTGCGCCTTGAGGATGTTGCTGGCGCCGCGCCCCCGGTAGTCCGTGGAGCCGTTGGACGTGAACACCGAGTCGTCCGGCATGATCACGCTGTTCAAGTAGCGGGTGCCCTGCGGGAGTTGGGGCCCGGTCTTGAAGACGGGGCTGTCCTGCCTGAGGTCCACCACCGCCGTGCGCCGGGTCGCCTTCTCGGACTCGCCGACGCCTCCACCGCCCAGGATCATCACCTTCTGGTCCTGCGCCGGGGGCAGCAGCACGGACGCCGACGTCTCGGTCTGATCGAGATCGACGAGCCCGGGGATCTTCTGGAACTTATTGGTCTTCAGATCCCACAGCCCAGGGGCACGGCCCTTGCCGGCGGGGCCGTAGCCCGCGTTCGACGCCGGGTAGAAGAGCTTGCCGCCCTTGGTGAGGAAGAGCGCGGGGTACGTCGGGAAGTAGCGCTTGGGCCCGTCGGTCCACTTCTTGGTCTTCGGGTCGTAGATCTCGTTGTCGCCCGGGTCGATCATGCCCACGTCGTCGAGCCCGGAGACCGCGAGCACTTTGCCGTCGTCGAGACCGACAAGCGTCGGGTACCAACGGGCCTTCTCCATCGGCTCGACGGGGATGTACTTCTCGGCCTTCGGGTCGAACTCGTAGGCCGCCTTGATCCCCTGGAAGTCCTGCTTGTCCATGGTGATCTTCTCGGCGATCCCGTAGGCGTTGTCCGCGTCCTTGCCGGTCAGGCCCTCGATCTCGTACTGCGCGGCCTTCTCGGTGACGGACTGCTCGCCCTCCCGCACGGCCTCCACGAAGACCCGCGCCTCACTCGCCTTGACGGTCGTCTTCCAGGGCTGCATCACCCCGGACTTGGAGTACGTGATCTTGAAGTCCCGTTTGGCCTTGGGCACGTTGACGTTGAACCTGCTCACGTACTCGACTCCGGACGGCGAGCGGAAGCGGGTGCCCTTCTTCAGGACGAGCGGCTTGTCGGGGTTCTCGTTCTTGACGCGCATGCCGCCGCCGGCCCGGTCGACCTCGTCGTCGAGGAGTTCGTAGCGCGCCGTGCCGCCCGCCACCAGGAGCCGCCCGTCGGGGAGTTGGGCGTGCCCGGAGCAGAAGAAGTCGTCCGGGGTCGCGATCTTCTTGAAGGTGTCCGTCTTCGGATCCCAGAGGATCGTGTCGAACGACCCCTTGTCGAACTTCTTCTGCTCATTCCCCGAGCCCGCGACGATCAGGACCTTGCCGGTGTGCAGGAGCGCCGCGTGGATGGCATTGGTGCGGTACTCCTCAGGAATACCGATCTGCTTCCAGGAACCGTACTTCGCCTTGTAGCCGGGCTGGGCGATCTTGTACTCGTAGTACTGCTGCTCGGCGAAGGAGAGCGCCGCCGGTGCGTTGAGTCCGACGAGCAGCGCGCCCGCCCCGACTCCGAGGAGTGTCTTCTTCGTCCGCTTCGAGGGCCGGTAGGCCATGGGTCAGTTCCCTCCTGTCGTCGTACCGGTGGCGAACGCCGGCTCCGGCTCGCCGTCCGCGCCCGTGGCGATCAGACCTTCCGCGTCCTTGGCTCCGAGGCGGCGCGCCTGCTGCCGGGCCTCGGCGCGCGTCTTGCGTTCCTTGATCAGCGTGAAGCCCCAAATACTGATCGGCGCGAGCGAGATGGCCATGGCGAGTACGGCCCAGGTGCGCATCGCCACGTGGGTGTGGCCGAGCACGAACGAGGCGACCAGTGAACTGACGAGGACCGCCGCCCAGAGGAGATGGATGCGGAAGGTGAGCACCCGGTCCGGGCTCGTGTCGCCGCCCTTGGGGGTGACCACGAAGCGGCTCGGGCGGCGCAGGAGGGCGGCGCCGAGCGACTTGGCGTAGATCGGCGCGGAGAGCGCGGACATCGCCATGCCGGCCAGACCCCCGGAGCCCTCGGGTTCGTGCGGTGAGACGTTGTGCCGACGGTTCCAGAGATACAGACCGATCTGGAGCGCGGCCGCGTCGCTGTAGAGCATCAGCCACACGGACGCGGCAACCTGGGTCCCACTGGCCCCGAACCACAGGAACAGCACACAACTCAGCACACCCAGCAGCCAGTTGACGGCCGTCATCGGGTAGTAGACGAGCATCATCGTGTACGAGAAGAGCCGGCCGGGCGGCATCGTGAACGGCGCCTTCCAGTACTGCTTGAACAGCGTCTCGTACGTCCCGCGCGACCAGCGCATCTGCTGGGTGAAGAAGTCCGTCCAGGAGGCGGGCCCCTCGCCGACGGCGAGCACGTCCGGGGTGTAGACGGACCGCCAGTGCCGCCGGGTGACGGGGTTCTTGTGCCGGTGCAGCTCGAAGCCGGTGGCCATGTCCTCGGTGATCGAGTCGTACAGACCACCGATCTGGCGGAGGGCCGAGATCCGTACGACGTTGTTGGTGCCGACGAACATGGGGGCGCGGTAGCGGTTGCCGGCGCGCTGGATCAGTGCGTGGAAGAGGAACTGCTGGGATTCGGCGGCTTTGGTGACGGGGGTGTCGTAATTCCCGTAGACCTGGGGCCCGACGACGAACGCGACGTCTTGATCCCGGAAGTAACCCATCATCCGCTCAAGGAAGTTGGGGAGCGGGACGTGGTCGGTGTCCACGGAGGCGAAGAAGTCGTAGCCGCCGCCGTGCATCGCGATCCAGGCGTTGTAGTTGCCGTGCTTGGTGCGGGCCTTGTGGACGCCCTTCTCGCGGTTCCACTCGGGCACGCCGTTGCGGGTGAAGTGCCGGACGCCGAGTTCGGAGCAGAGAGCCTTGGCCTCGTCGTTGTCGCCCTCGTCCAGGAGCCATATGTCGAGCGGTCCTGTGTGGCGTATCCGGGTCGCGCCCTCGAGGGTGGCGCGGACCATGGCCAGGGGTTCCTTGCCGGGGACGTACGTGGTGAGGAAGGCGACCCGCGTGCCCGGTTCGGGGACGACGGGTATCGGGTCCCTCGCCACCATCGTCGCGTGGGCGATGGAGATGACGTTGACGAGCATGAAGAGCTCGATGAGGCTGATCGCCACGAGCATCGTGATGTCGAGGCCGATGAGCCAGCTGTCGGCGCCCTCACGTTCCGTCCAGTGGGTCGGCCAGACGAGATAGACGAGGAGGAGGCCGGTGAGGACGGGGGCGAGCGTCATGAGCAGGACGGCTCGTATTCGGTGCGGCTCGCTGGAGAGGAGCTTGGTGTACTGCACCCGATAGCAGTCGTCGCCGTCCGGCTCGGTGAGTGGGCCGGCGAGTGTGCTGTGGGTGTCGTAGTTGTAGCCCTCCGGCCGCACAGCGCCTCCAGGTCTTCGGTGATCTTGCTATGGCAGGTTCTGGTGCGAACAAGCCAATACCCATACAAAAAAGGAGATTCCTCAGGGTGTCGAACCGGGCGCGTCCGTGTGAGCGGTTTTGGGGCGAGCGGTTTCGCCGGGGTTGCGGAGCGGGGCCGCTCCTGCGTGGGGGCGTCAGTGGGGAGGGCGCGCCTGCCGGGAGCGCCAGGAGTGCGCCGGGACATGCGGCGGTTTGTGGTCCCACCCGGCGCGACGGGAACCAGTGGTGTGCGGGTTGCGGAGGATGCAGGCACCGCGCATCAGCGCCATGAAGACCGCCGTGAGAGCAGCCAGTTCCAAGTGGTTCGGGCTGCCTCCGACGACCTTGATCGGATGGCGGTGTATCACCAGGACACCGGCAGGGACTTGGGCCCGCGGATCAGGCCACCCGTCTGCCACTCGATCCGCTCGGGCGGCACCGCAAGGGCGAGTGCGGGGTAGCGGTCGAGCAGAGTGGCGATGATGATCTCGGATTCCATCCGGGCCAGCATCGAGCCCACGCAGTGGTGAGGGCCGTTCCCGAACGCCACATGGGCGATGGGCCCCCGGTCGAAGTCAAGCGTGTCGGGGTTCGGGAAGGCCTCGGGGTCCCGATTGGCCGCCAGGTACGAGGAGTAGACCGCCTCGCCGGCTCGGACCACGACACCGGCGATCTCGACGTCCTGCGAGGCGATCCGCGGGAGGCCCACCCCGCTGCGGTGCGGGATGTAGCGCAGCAGCTCGTCGACGGCCTGCGGAATCATGTCCGGTTCGGCGCGCAGCCGTTCCAGCTGCTGCGGATGGGTGAGCAGGGCGTAGACCATGTTGGCGCTGTTGTTGCGTACGGCGTGTGCGCCGCTCACCAGGATGGCGGTGGCCAGGGAGATGGCCTCCGGCTCCGTGATCTCACCGGCGTCGGAGGCTGCGGCGAGGACCCCGGCCAGGTCGTCGCCCGGCTCTTCGCGACGCCGGGCGAGCAGACTGACGACGCACTCACGGACGGTCTTTCTGGCGTCGCTGCTCCGCTCGGGGGCCGGGCCGGGAGTCATGATCAGGTTCGCCCAGGACGTCATGTCCCCCCGCATGTCCTGATCCATTCCCAGCAGGTCGGCGACGGCCGCGAGCGGGAAGGGGCCGTGCAGGTGCTCCACGAGGTCCGCCGGTGAGCCGTGCCGCTCCATCGCGTCAAGCAGGCTGTCGGCGGTGCGCTGCGCGGACGGCCTGAGCTTCTGCATGCTCTTGCCGGTGAACGCTCGCGCCACCACGCGGCGCATGTCGTTCAGGCGTGGCGGGTCGGCGTAGTTGAGGGACGCCTGCTGGGAGGCGATCGCGTGCGGGGAGGAGCTGGTGACCGTACGCCCGACCAGCTCCTCCCTGCTGAAGCGCGGGTCGGTCGTCGCCGCCTTGACATGGGAGTAGCGCGCCATCAGCCAGGCGCTGCCCTCGCCGAACGGCAACTGGATCCGAGTGGCCTGCTCGTCCCGCAGCCGGTCGCTGAGGAAGGGGTCGAACTCGAGGCCCTCCAGGTCGTCAAGGCCCCAGCAGTGCACCGTCTCGTCCGAAGCCGGTTCCGTCTGCGGCCCGAGGGCCGTGCGCGGGTCTGACGTCATGCTTCATCTCCCTGCTTCGCTGTCAGCTTTCCTGTCGTCCCCAGCGGTCGATTCCATGGGATATCGACTGCGGCATGCCTTCCCTCCCGTCGCTCGATCCGCCGCCCGCGGCGCCCAGCTTCACCGGAATGGCCCCCGTCACCGGCGGAACAGTCCCGCGCGCGCATCGCGCACGGGTCCGTGAGGCTTTGTCGGAACAGGAAAGGAGAGCCACCGTGGCGACTCTGTGCAGACCAACGGTGTCCGTGCCCGAACACGTGATCACCATGGAGCAGACCCTCGACCTGGCCCGGTACGTCCATCCGGACCATCCGCAGCTCGAACTGGCTCTGCGGCTGATCGAGAACACCGGCGTCGCGAAGCGGCACTTGGTGCGCCCCATCGAGGAGACGCTCGCACACCCTGGCTTCGAACAGCGCAACGCCGTGTACGAAGCCGAAGCCAAGGCACGGGTACCGGCGGTAGTGCGTCAGGCGCTGGCCGACGCGGAAATGCGGCCGGTGGACATCGACCTGATCGTGTACGTGTCGTGCACCGGCTTCATGATGCCGTCCCTGACCGCGTGGATGATCAACACGCTGGGGTTCCGCACCGACACACGGCAGTTGCCCATCGCCCAGCTGGGGTGCGCGGCGGGCGGGGCGGCGGTCAACCGCGCGCATGACTTCTGCACCGCCTACCCCGAGGCGAACGCCCTGATCGTCGCCTGTGAGTTCTGCTCCCTGTGCTATCAGCCGAGCGACTTGGAGGTGGGAAATCTCCTCTCGAACGGCCTTTTCGGTGACGGTGTGGCTGCCGCCGTCGTCCGGGGCCGCGGCGGCACCGGCATGGAACTGCGGCGCAACGGCTCGTACATCATTCCCCGGACGGAGGATTGGATCGCGTACGAAGTCAAGGCCACCGGGTTCCACTTCAGGCTCGACCGACGCGTTCCCGGCACCATGGAGCCGCTCGCCCCGGTGCTGAAGGAGCTGGCCAAGGCGCATGGATGGGACGCCGCCGCCTTGGATTTCTACATCATCCATGCCGGTGGCCCACGCATCCTCGACGACCTCAGCAAGTACCTCGGTGTGGCATCCAATGCATTCCGCTTCAGCCGGGCCACACTGACCGAGTACGGCAACATCGCGAGCGCCGTCGTCCTGGACGCGTTGCGCCGGCTCTTCGACGAGGACGGCACCCCCGACACCGCGCGAGGCCTCCTGGCGGGGTTCGGCCCTGGCATCACCGCCGAGGTCTCACTGGGCAACTGGACCACGGGGCGAGAAACCACATAGGCGAGACCACTCAGGCGAGAGACCGCGTCACGGAGGAATCGGAACGATGCTGAGGGACGGCCCCGACACCTCACAGCCACCCATCACGCACTGGCCAGCCCTGAGCCTGGACGGGGTCGACTTCGACCCCGTCCTCGCCGAGCTGATGCGGGCAGGGCCGGTGACACGCATCAAGCTTCCCAACGGAAGCGGGTGGGCCTGGCTCGTCTGCCGGTACGACGACGTACGGATGGTGACCAACGACCCCCGGTTCAGCCGCAAGCTGGTCGTCGAGCACGATGTCACCCGTCTGGCCCCCCACTTCATCCCCGCCCCCGGCGCGGTCGGCTTCGAGGACCCGCCCGACCACACACGACTGCGTCGCGCCGTCGCCGGGGCCTTCACCGCCGGCGGTGTGGAGCGCCTTCGTACGCGGGCGCGGGCGATTCTCGGCGAAATCGTCGACGGGATGCTGCTCGACGGACCGCCCGCGGACCTGACCGAGCGCCTGCTCGCGCCCTTCCCTCTCGCCGTCGTATGCGAGCTGATGGGCATTCCGGAGGCCGACCGTCCCACGGTGCACTCATGGACCGCCCTGATCCTGTCATCGGCCCAAGGGGCGCAGCGCAGCGAGCAGGCCAAGACGGACATGCTGGCCTACCTCGGCGAACGCCTGCGCGAGGGGCGCGGAACGGGCGGTGACACCGTCATCGGGCTCCTCGTCAAGGCCGTCGAAAGCGGAGAGGTCACCGAGGAGGAAGCCACCGGCCTGGCCCTGCTCATCCAGATCGGTGGCGAGGCCGTCACCAACAACGTGGGCAACATGGTCTACATCCTGCTCACCCGGCCGGACCTGCTCGAGCGGCTGCGGAACACACCCGCGCTGCGGCCCTCGGCGCTCAACGAACTCCTGCGCTACATCCCGCACCGCAACGCCGTCGGGCTCTCGCGGGTCGCCCTCGAAGACGTCACGATCGCCGGCCACCGCATCCGCGCGGGTGACGCGGTATACGTCTCCTACCTCGCCGCCAACCGCGACGCGGAGGTATTCCCGGACCCCGACGAGCTGCGGCTCGACCGCAGCCCCAACCCGCATGTCTCCTTCGGTTACGGACCGCACTACTGCCCCGGCGCCGTGCTGGCCCGACTGGAGTCCGAACTGCTCATGGACGCGGTGCTCGACCGGTTCGCGGAGCTGCGGTTCACCGTCCCCCCGGACGAACTGCGCTGGCGCCCCGGAGCACTCATCCGAGGGCCCGAGGGACTCCCTGTGACCTGGTCATGACCGCGCACCTCGCCCGTCCGGGACTGCTCGTCCCCCCTGGCCACGGCCGGACCCTGACCACCGCCGCCCAGCAGGTCACCTTCAAGGTCACCGGGGAGCACTCCCGGGTGAGCTCCAGCTTCGAGGTCGTCGTACCGCCCGGCTTCGATGTCGGGGCGCACCTGCACACGCGCAGCGAGGAGCTGTTCTACGTCCTCGAAGGCGAACTCGACGTGATGGCGTTCGAGCCGCGCGTCCGCACCGGGGACGACTGGCGGCACTGGCGGGCACTCGACGGCCGCCAGGTCGTCCGTGCGACTCCCGGAACCGTCATCGTGGTTCCGCCCGGCTGCCCGCACGCCTTCGCGAACCCCACGGGCGAACCGGCCCGCATGTTCTTCCAGGCCTCACCACCACCGGATCACGAACGGTACTTCGAGGAACTCCTCACCCTTCTCGACACCGGCGACCCACCGGACCCCGCCGCGATCCAGGAACTGCGGGCCCGCTACGACATCGAGCAGCTCACTCCGCTGCGCCACGACCTGTCCTGACCACCGGGACACCCTCACCCCACCACATCCCACCCCATTCTCATGCTCGGGAGATTCCATGCTGTGCACTCGCCACACACTTCGCACCGCCCTGTGTGTCCTGCCCACCGCGGTACTCGTCACGGCCTCTTTGGCCATGGCGCCGGCCCGCGCCGCCGCCTCCCTGCCGGCCCACTGGTGCGCCGTCAACGGTGAGGAGGCCCCGCCCGGCGCGAAGGTGACCGGAACGCCGGGCCCCGACACGATCCTGTGCGAGGGGGACGTCGAGAACGTCATCGTCTGGGGCGGCGGCGGCGACGACAACATCCGGGTCAAGGGCCTTGTCGTCGACGCGTCGGTCCTCGGTGGCGAGGGCGCCGACACGATCCAGGTCAACAACCTCTACCCCCGCAACGGCGACTCGATGGTCCGGGGCGGCGGCGGCAACGACACCATCATCACCGCGCTGGTCGCGGGGACGGCCGAGCACGGCGCCACCGTCCACGGCGACCACGGGGACGACAAGATCACCACGGGCGCCGTGCAGGGCCAGCCCGGCACGTACCAGCGCGGCGGAGGCCAGGTGTTCGGCAACGACGGCAACGACGTCATCCACACCAGTGCGGTCGACCTCGGCGGCCGGGTCGTCGGCGGCAGCGAGAACGACATCATCGAGCCCAAGGCGGTGGGCGCCGAGTCCTCCGGGACCATCCAGGGCGGACCGGGCGAGGACACGGTCCAGGGACAGCAGGGCAAGGTCCTGACCATCGGACCGGGTTGGGCTCTGGTCGACGGAGGTCCGGGCACCGACAAGTGCAAGGTGAAGCACGCGTCGACCGGCGACCGGATCCGCAGCTCAATCGCGAGCTGCACCTGAGGGACGGCGGGCCGGGTGTGCGCCATGGGCGCGCTCCACGGACAGGCCGCCGGGAAGCAGGAAGAACGTGAGCACGGCTCCGGCGACGAAGATGCCCGCCGATGCCGTGAAGACGGTGTGATAGCTCGCCAGGGCGGCCCGCGCCTCGACGTCGGGCGTGGGCCGCCTGCCCGCCAGGTAGGCGGCTGCGGAGCCGGCTGCGAGGGTGCTCATGAGCGCGGTGCCGACCGAGCCGCCGATCTGCCGCATGGCGTTGACCGTGGCGGAGCCGACACCGGCGTCCTGGGGGTTGATGCCCGCGGTGCCGAGGTTCATGGCGGTCGCCGTGATCAGGCCCATGCCGAGGCCGGTGGCGACCTGAGCCGGCACGATGTCGACGACGTACGCGCTGTCCGGCGAGAGGTCGGTCATCCATGCCATGCCGGCCGCCGCGAGCAGCATGCCGCCGGTGATGCGTGGACGGGCGTCGAGTCTGCGGAACAGGCCCGTGCCGCTGCCGATCGCGCTGAGCACAATGGATCCGGACATGGGCATGAAGGCCAGACCTGTCTTGCCGGGGCTGTATCCGCGGGTGTGCTGCAGGTAGTACGTGAGGAACAAGAAGACGCCGAACATTCCCGTTCCGGTGATGAACACGGCCACCAGAGCCGCACCACGGACGCGGTCGAGCACGATACGCAGGGGCAGCAGCGGATGCGGGGCCCTGCCCTGCCACCACACGAACGTGGCGATCAGCACGGCAGCGGCCGTGAGGAAGCCCCAGCTGTCCGGGGACGTCCAGCCGTGGGCGCCGGCTTCCGCGAGGCCGTACACCATGCAGAAGACCCCGGACGAGGCCAGTGCGGTGCCGGGCAGATCGAGCCTGGGAGGAGCGGTGGGCCGCTGCCTCCTGAGCAGCAGTGCGCCGCCGGTGACGGCGACGGCGGCGAAGAGGACATTGACGTACAGCGTCGAACGCCAGCTCAGGTGCTCGGTGAGCAGGCCGCCCAGGAGCAGCCCCACCGCGCCCCCCGAGGCGGCGAGGGCCCCGAACACGCCGAACGCCCTGCCGCGTTCGGGGCCGACGAATGTCGTGGTGAGCAGGGCGAGGGCAGCGGGGGCAAGGAGGGCCGCGAACAGCCCTTGCAGGGCGCGGGCCGTCACCAGGACCTCGAAGGTGGCCGCGGCGCCGCCCAGTGCGGAGGCGGCGGCGAACCCGGTCTGACCGATGAGGAAGGCTCGCCGGCGCCCGCACAGGTCGGCCACCCGTCCGCCGAGCAGCAGGAGGGTGCCGAAGACCATGGCGTACGAGGTCACCACCCACTGGCGCCGGCTGTCGGAGAACCCGAGGTCCGCCTGCGCGGAGGGCAGGGCGATGTTCACGATGGTGGCGTCGAGGACGACCATGAGCTGGGTGAGGCCGATGACCGCGAGGATCTTCCAGCGGCGCGGATCGGGCGGCGGTGCGGCCGCCGGGCGCCCGCGGCCGGTGCTGGTTCCGCCTGTGGGTTCCGTTGTCATGGTGGTACTCCGTGACGTGCGCGGTTCTGCCTGCCTGAGACCCATCTGACCTGCTGCGGCCGCGCACCGCATCTGGGAGGGAGGGCTTGTTCGCCCCCGCCCGACGGGGCGAGGCCCCGCGGGTGCGAGTCCGGTCAGGCGTCCCGGGGCGAGGTTCTGCGGAGGCGGTGGCGGACGGCGCGCTGTGTCAGCGGGCCGAGGTCTTCAACTGCCGTCAGCAGGAGGGACAGTTGCTCCAGGGCGTCCAGCGCCCTGTTCGCCCCGGCGGCGTCCACACCCTCGTACAACTCGATGCCTACGAAGGACGCCGCCAACGCCCTGGCAAGACCGGACGGATCGGCGAACTCCCCCAGGGGAGTTGTCGAGAGGACCCTTGTCAGGACCTGCTCAATCTCCTCGATCCAGAGCGCCAGGCCCGCCGCCGTCGCGGGGGCGAGACGGGGCTGCGTCTGGGCCCCGGCAAGCAGCTGGCCGAGGACGGCCACATGACCACCCGCCCGCTCCTCCTCGTGCATCTCCGCGTATCCCCCTGGTCAGTGCTTGTTTGAGCGACTGCTTAAACAGACCGCACTGTGATTTGAGCAGTCGCTCAAGCCCGCTGCCCGTGGGGTGCGCGAACACGAAAGAGCCCCCGCCGGCAACGGCAGGGGCTCTCAGGAGTGGTGCGTGCGGGGCTTACTGCGAAAGGTGGCGCTCCACCGTCTCGACCTTCGACGTCATGCCGTCCGTCACCCCGGGGCGGATGTCCGCCTTCATGACGACGGAGACGCGCGGCGCACGCGCCTCGACCGCCGCGACGGCGCGCTTGACGACGTCCATCACCTCGTCCCACTCGCCCTCTACGGAGGTGAACATCGCGTCCGTCCGGTTGGGCAGTCCCGATTCGCGGACGACGCGGACCGCGTCGGCGACGTACTCGCCCACGTCCTCGCCGACGCCGAGCGGTGTCACGGAGAAGGCGACGATCATGCGCTGACGACTCCCTCGCGGCGGGCGCGCGACGCGATCACGGCGGCCTCGGCCTCACGCTTCAGCTTGCGCTCGGCGAAGAAACCGCCGGTCGGCAGGACGGAGAGGACGAAGTAGAGGGCGGCCGTCTTCGCGTTCCACTTCGTGCGGTTCCAGGCGTCGAGCCAGAAGAGCACGTAGAGGACGAAGAGCACGCCGTGGATCATGCCCATGGCCGGCACGGCGTTGAAGTCCGTGGTCCGCTTGAGCACCGAGCAGACGAGCAGCAGCAGGAAGGAGACGGCCTCGGGGGCCGAGACCAGGCGGAGGCGGCGGAGTGCGGATGCGGTCTTGATGTCCACGGATCACCTTCGGGGGAAGACGGAGGGGGCGAGGGGCGGGCCGCTCGCCGCGATCTTGTGAATGCGCGCACAAGCGACCCCCATTGTGACATCGGGGTGTTTTCGGGGTTCGGTCAGGGGCCGTTGCCCTGTTCCGACCGTATATCCGACGGCTACCGTCGATACGTGGCAACGTTCCGACTGCAAGGCAGCAGGGTGCTCGCCGTGGACATGTCCGGCGACGCCGTCAAGGCGAAGAACGGCTCGATGGTCGCGTACGACGGCCAGATGGCCTTCAAAAAGATGTCCGGCGGCGGCGAGGGCATACGGGGCATGGTGACCCGCCGCCTCACCGGCGAACAGATGACGGTGATGGAGGTGAAGGGGCACGGCACCTGCTGGTTCGCCGACCGTGCCACGGAGATCAACTTGGTCGCGCTGCGCGGCGAGAAGCTCTTCGTGGAGTCGAGCAATCTGCTCTGCACGGACGCGGGCCTGCACACGGGCACCACGTTCACGGGGCTGCGCGGCGCCTCACAGGGCAACGGTCTGTTCACGACGACGGTCGAGGGCTCGGGCCAGGCGGCGATCATGTCCGACGGGCCCGCGGTGGTCCTGCGGGTCAGTCAGCAGTACCCCCTGACCGTGGACCCGGGGGCGTACATCGCCCATCAGGGAAACCTCCGCCAGAACCTCCAGTCGGGCGTCACGTTCCGTACGTTCATGGGAGAGGGCGGCGGCGAGGCCTTCCAGATCCGCTTCGAGGGCGACGGCCTGGTCTATGTGCAACCCAGTGAGCGAACCACGATCGCGGGGGACGTCTGACATGCCCTTCCGAGAGATCAACTCGAAGGTCGTCGAGGCCACGGTCCTGCCGGGCCAGAAGCTGTTCAGTCAGCGCGGCGCCATGCTCGCCTACAAGGGGGACGTCTCCTTCACGCCCAACATCCAGGGCGGGCAGGGCGGCCTCGCGTCCATGATCGGGCGGCGGGTCGCGAATGAGGCGACGCCCCTGATGACCGTCGAGGGCAGCGGCACGGTCCTCTTCGGGCACGGCGGGCATCACATCCAGGTGATCGGCCTCTCCGGAGACACCCTGTACGTGGAGGCGGACCGGCTGCTCGCCTTCGACGGGACGCTCCAGCAGGGCACGATGTTCATGGGCTCGCAGGGCGGCGTCATGGGCATGGTGCGCGGCCAGGTCACCGGGCAGGGACTGTTCACGACCACCCTCAAGGGACAGGGCGCGGTCGCCGTCATGGCGCACGGCGGGGTCGTCGAGGTGCCCATCACCCCGCAGCGCCCGGTGCATGTGGACCCGCAGGCGTATGTCGCGCACCACGGCGACGTGCGCAACAAACTCTCCACGGCGCTCGGTTGGCGCGACATGGTGGGGCGGGGCTCGGGCGAGGCGTTCCAGCTGGAGCTGTCAGGGAGCGGTGCGGTGTTCGTCCAGGCGTCGGAGGACAAGTTGTGACCCCCTCAATGCCCGCGGGCGGACCCGCGATCTTCGACCCGATGACGCTGCCGAGCGACGACAGCGTGAACGCGTACACGTTCTGCGTGGAGCTCAAGGGAAGCCAGTGGTTCCTGCAGAAGGGGAAGATGATCGCCTACTACGGGTCGATCGACTTCAACGGCATCGGGCACGGCCGCCTGGACCGCCTGGTGCGCACGAGTTTCCATTCGCCACTGCACGCGAGCGACTGGGTCGTGGCGGAGGGCCAGGGCAAGATGCTCCTCGCCGACCGGGCCTTCGACGTGAATTCGTACGACCTCGAGGACGGCAATCTGACCATTCGCTCAGGCAACCTCCTCGCTTTTCAGCCAACTCTCGCCCTGAAGCAATCAATTGTTCCGGGCTTCCTGACCCTGATCGGAACCGGAAAGTTCGTGGCCGCGTCGAACGGTCCGGTGGTGTTCATGGAGCCGCCGATCCGCGTCGATCCGCAGGCCCTCGTGGGCTGGGCGGACTGCCCGTCACCCTGCCATCACTACGACCACGGATACATGACGGGCGTCATGGGGGGCATGCGGGCACTGACCGGGATCGGCGGGACCTCGGGCGAGGAGCACCAATTCGAGTTCGTGGGGGCGGGGACGGTGCTGCTGCAGTCCTCGGAGATGCTCATGCCCGACCAGGCGACGGGCGCGGTGCCGCACCAGGCGGGAGTGCCGGGTGCCGGGGGCGCACCCGGTCAACACGGACAGCAGCCGGGGCAACCACGCCTTCCCGGACAACTGGGGGACCTCCAGCGTCGCTTCGGCCTGTGAGCGGTAGTCTGCGGAGTGTGACGACGAACGCCTGTACCCCTCCGTCACCTGGAGGGTGAGAGGCGCGTGTCACACGCCCACATTCGTTCACCTTTCAACTTCTTAGGTAGAATCGATTTCATGGAGACCGATACGGCCCCGCAGTGGCTGACCAACGAGGAACAGTGCGCCTGGCGCACCCACGTAGAGGTCAACAGGATGCTGACATACCAGCTCGAGAAAGACCTCCAGCCGTTCAACCTGACCATGAACGACTACGACATTCTCGTGCATCTCTCCGAATCGGACGAGAAGCGGATGCGTATGAGCGATCTCGCGGCCGCCACGCTGCAGTCCAAGAGCCGCCTGTCCCATCAGATCACCCGCATGGAGAACGCGGGCCTGGTCCGCCGGGAGAACTGTGAGTCCGACCGGCGCGGCCTCTACACCGTACTCACGGACGAGGGCATGGAGACCATGAAGAAGGTCGCCCCGCACCACGTGACCTCGGTCCGCCGGCACTTCGTCGATCTGATCTCGCCCGAGGCGCTCGGCGAGCTCCACAAGGCACTGACCCCGATCGCGGAACACCTGCGCGCGCAACGGGGCAAGCCCTGACGCTCAGCCGGCCGGCGGCGCGAGGGGCACTCTGAGTTCGAAGAGCGCTCCCCCGCCGGGAGCCTCCCGGACCGTGAGCGTGCCGCCGTGCCGCTCGGCCACGTCACGCGCGATGGCGAGGCCGAGACCCGCTCCGCCGTCATCACGGGTGCGTGCGTCGTCGAGCCGGACGAAGCGCTCGAAGACGTGCTCGCGCTCGCTCTCCGGCACACCGGCCCCGTCGTCGGATACCGCAAGGACCGCCCAGGTCCCTTCGGTACGGGTGGCGACCGTGACGTGGGTGCGGGCGTGGCGCTGCGCGTTGTTCACGAGGTTGCCGAGCACACGCGCCAACTGGCCGCGTGATCCGGCGACTTCGACGCCCCGCAGGTCGGTCCGCACCTCGACGCGGTTCCTCGTCCGCTGGGACAGCTCCTCGCGGGCGAGGGCCGCCAGGTCCACCCGCGTCGCGCCGGGCTTCTCCCCGGCGTCCAGGCGGGCGAGCAGCAGCAGGTCGGCGGCCAGCTCCTGAAGGCGCACGGTGTCCTCGACCGCGCCGTCCACATCCAGCAACTCCGGGTGTGCCGCGCCCACTTCGAGCTGGGTGCGCAAGGAGGCGATGGGGCTGCGCAGTTCGTGCGAGGCGTCGGCGACGAAGCGGCGCTGGCGTTCCACCGACGCCTGCAGGGCGGCGAGCGTCTCGTTCGTGGTCCGGGCCAGGCGGGCGACCTCGTCGTGCGTGTCCGGCTCGGGCACGCGCCGCGCGAGGTCCTCGGAGGCGGTGATCGCCGCCATCTCGGAGCGGATCGCGTCCACCGGGCGCAGTGCGCGCCGCGTGACCAGCCAGGTCACCACGGCGATCACGGCCAGGAGCAGCGGGAAACCGATGAGAAGGGACGTCAACGCCGTTGACATCACGCTCTGTTCGGACTCGAGCGAACCGCCCGCGTACACGGTGAGATCGCCCTTCTTCTCGACGTTCACCTCGACCTCGGCGAAGAGGTAGTCCTCCGTCTCGCCGTCGACGGTCGCCGAGCCGTCGTGGAACGTCTTGTCGTCGGACAGCTCACCGAGTTCGAGCGAGCCCTCCGCGCTGTCCTCGTCATCGTCATCGTCGTCGCCGGGCGTGGGCGACACCTGCTCGGGCTTGACCGCGCCGATGCCCGTGCCGCTGATGCGCTCCAGGTCCTCGCTGGCCGCGACGAGACGGCCGTCGGCGTCGACGATCTGCACCGGGTTGTCCTCGCCCTCGGGCAGATCCAGCTTGTCGTACGCGATGTTCGGGGTGATCTGCGAAGCCACCCGGCGGGCGGCCGAATCGGCGTCCGCCTCCGCCTCGCCGATGAGGCTGAACCGCAGCGACAGCAGCACGGCGGCGCCCGCCGCGACCAGCGCGACCGCGACGACGAGGCTCGCGCCGAGGGTGGCTCTGGCCCGGACCGAACTGAACCAGCGCCTCATCGCGGGGCCTCCAGGCGGTAGCCGGCGCCGCGCACCGTCTTGATCAGGGGCGCCCCCAGCTTGCGGCGCAGGGCGCTCACGTACACCTCGACGATGTTGGGGTCCCCCTCGTACGCGAAGTCCCAGACGTGCTCCAGGATGTCGCCCTTGGAGACCACCTCGCCCCGGCGCAGGACGAGCTGCTCCAGGACCGCGAACTCCTTGGCGGTGAGGGTCACTTCGTCGCCGTCGCCATCGCCGTCGCCGCCACGGAAGACGCGGCGCGCGGCGGTGTCGACCCTCAGGTCGCCGAGCGTGTGGACCGGGGACGGGCCCGCGTTGCCACGACGCCGCAGCAGCGCCTTCACGCGGGCCACGAGCACGACGTACGAGAAGGGCTTGGTGAGGTAGTCGTCGGCGCCCGTGTCCAGGCCCTCCGCCTCGTCGTACTCGCCGTCCTTGGCCGTGAGCATCAGGATCGGTACGTCGTGACCGGCCGCACGCAGGGTGGAGCAGACGCGGTAGCCGTTCATGCCCGGGAGCATGATGTCGAGGATGACCAGGTCGTACGTTCCCTCGCTCGCGCGGTGCAGTCCGTCCACTCCGTCGTGGACGACGTCGACGGCATAGCCCTCGGCGGTCAGGCCCTTGGCGAGGGACAACGCGAGGCGCTTTTCGTCTTCCACGATCAACAGGCGCATGCGTCAACAGTCGCAGAGTGGACCTGAAGAGTTCTTCAGCAGAACCTCGCGTGGAACCCCGGGTGTCCCGTGTCATCGAACCTTGAGTGTGCAGCACCACACCCAGTGGCGCCCGCTGTGCAAGCCCGCCACTCTAGCGGCGGGTCGGTGACGCCGGCTTCAGCGTCCCTTCAGGATGGCTCAGGCAGATTGTTCCTCATCGAAGACGAACGGCAGCGGCCCACCGGCCGCACGGCCACCGACTCGGGAGGAACCCCTCATGAAGCGCAACATCGTCATCGCCACCGTCGCCGCCGTGGCCCTGATCGGGGGCGGCACGGCGACGGCGCTGGCCGTCACCGGCGACGACGAGTCGTCAGCAGCCGCCAAGAAGTCCAGCGTTCAGCTGAAGGACGACCATCGGGACGACGCCAAGGAGAACAGCGCCGAGGTGAAGGCCGCGAAGGTGACGGCCGCCGACGCGATCAAGGCGGCGCTGGCGAACCAGTCCGGTACGGCGGTGTCCGCCGAGCTGGACGACGAGGACAACGGCGGCCTGATCTGGGACATCGACATCCTCGGCAAGGGCGACACCTGGCACAGCGTCCAGGTCGACCCCGGCACCGGCAAGGTCCTCGGCTCGCACACCGAGCAGGACGAGGACGGCGACGCGAGCCGCGTGTCCGCCGCCCTGAAGGACGCCTCCACCACGGCCGGGGACGCGGCGAAGGCCGCGGCCGCCAAGGGCACGGTGACGTCCGTGGACCTGGACGACGACGGCACGGCCGCCGCCTGGGACGCGGAGACGGTCGCCTCCGGCGGGACCGAGTCGGACTGGCACGTGGACCTGCGGTCGGCCGCGGTGAGCCCCGACCGCGGTGACAGCGCCGGCCACGACGACTCGGCGCAGGACGACTGACGTCGCACCAGCCGCTTGAACCACGGGGCCCGCGCTCTCTCCCCCGGAGGGCGGGCCCCGTTCGTGCTCCGCGTGCCGCGGAACCGCGGGGAAGCCCTCGGCGCCCGCCCGGCTCAGGGGCAGCCCAAGCTCAACCCCGCGCCGGCGCCCTCAGCCCGAGGTCAGCCCCGCGACCAGTTCATCGGCCGCCGCATAGGGATCCAGCTCGCCCGCGACGATCCGCTCCGCCAGCGCCGAGAGACGCCGGTCGCCGTGCAGATCGGCGATGCGCTCCCGCAGGGCCGTCACCGCGATGGTCTCCACCTCACGCGCCGCCCGTGCCGCCCGACGCTCCGCGAGGACCCCCCGCTCCTCCATCCACGCCCGGTGCTTCTCCAGGGCCTCGACGACCTCGTCGATCCCCTCGCCGCGCGCGGCCACCGTCTTCACGATGGGCGGGCGCCAGTCCCCCGCGCCGCGGGACTCCCCGAGGCCCAGCATGTGGTTCAGCTCGCGCGCCGTCGCGTCCGCGCCGTCGCGGTCCGCCTTGTTCACGACGTACACATCGCCGATCTCCAGGATTCCGGCCTTCGCCGCCTGGATCCCGTCGCCCATGCCGGGGGCCAGAAGCACCACCGACGTGTCCGCCTGCGAGGCGATCTCCACCTCGGACTGGCCGACACCGACCGTCTCCACCAGGATCACGTCGCAGCCCGCGGCGTCCAGGACGCGGATCGCCTGCGGCGCCGACCAGGCGAGGCCACCGAGGTGGCCGCGCGTGGCCATCGAGCGGATGTAGACGCCGGGGTCGGACGCGTGCTCCGACATCCGCACCCGGTCACCGAGCAGCGCGCCCCCGGAGAAGGGGGAGGAAGGGTCGACGGCCAGGACCCCGACCCGCTTCCCCGCCCTGCGGTACGCCGACACCAGCGCCGACGTCGAAGTCGACTTGCCGACACCCGGTGAACCGGTGAGGCCCACCACGTACGCATGGCCCGCCAGCGGGGCCAGCGCCGCCATGACCTCACGGAGCTGCGGTGACGCCCCCTCGACCAGTGAGATCAGCCGGGCAACCGCCCGCGGCCTGCCCTCGCGGGCCTGCGCCACCAGGGAGGGGACGTCCTGCATCACAGCTCCGTTCCGAGACGTAGAAAAGACACGTGAAGGAAACGCGTCAGGCCTTGGCCACCTTCACGATCAGCGCGTCGCCCTGACCGCCGCCACCGCACAGCGCCGCCGCGCCCACGCCGCCGCCGCGCCGCTTCAGCTCGAGGGCGAGGTGCAGCACGACCCGCGCGCCGGACATCCCAATCGGGTGACCCAGGGCAATGGCCCCGCCGTTGACATTCACCTTTTCCGAGGACACCCCGAGGTCCTTCATTGACTGCACCGCGACCGCGGCGAAGGCCTCGTTGATCTCGATCAGGTCCAGGTCCTCGACCGCCAGGCCCTCCTTCTTCAGGGCGTGCTGGATGGCGTTGGACGGCTGCGACTGGAGCGAGTTGTCCGGGCCCGCCACGTTGCCGTGTGCCCCGATCTCCGCGATCCAGGCCAGGCCCAGCTCCTCGGCCTTGGCCTTGGACATGACCACGACCGCCGCGGCACCGTCGGAGATCTGCGATGACGTGCCCGCGGTGATCGTGCCGTCCTTGGCGAAGGCCGGGCGCAGCTTGCCGAGGGACTCGGTGGTCGTCTCGGCGCGGATGCCCTCGTCCTGCGAGAACAGGACCGGGTCGCCCTTGCGCTGCGGGATCTCGACCGGGGTGATCTCGGCCTCGAAGATGCCGTTCTTCTGGGCGGCGGCGGCGCGCTGGTGGGAGGCGGCGGCGATCGCGTCCTGCTCGGGCCGTGCGATGCCCAGGCGGGTGTTGTGCTTCTCCGTGGACTCGCCCATGGCGATGTCCTCGAAGGAGTCGGTCAGACCGTCGTACGCCATCGAGTCGAGCATCTCGACCGCGCCGTACTTGTAGCCCTCGCGGGACCTGGGGAGCAGGTGCGGGGCGTTGCTCATGGACTCCTGGCCACCGGCGACCACGATGTCGAACTCACCGGCGCGGATCAGCTGGTCGGCGAGCGCGATCGCGTCGAGCCCGGAGAGACACACCTTGTTGACGGTGAGCGCGGGGACGCTCATGGGGATGCCCGCCTTGACGGCGGCCTGGCGTGCCGGGATCTGCCCTGCCCCGGCCTGGAGCACCTGCCCCATGATCACGTACTGCACCTGGTCGCCGCCGATGCCGGCCCGGTCGAGCGCGGCCTTGATGGCGAAACCGCCCAGATCGGCGCCGGAGAAGGACTTGAGGGAGCCGAGCAGTCGGCCCATGGGCGTGCGCGCGCCCGCGACAATCACTGAGGTGGTACCGGTCGTTCCAGCCATGTGGCACGGCCCCTTGGGAGGAGAGGTTAATGAGGGTTTACTTGAATGTACTGAGCGGTACGGCGTGCGTCATCGGGCCTCGGGTGTGATCGCGCGCACGTTGCGTAATCGCCGCCGGAAGGGCTGCACTTAAACCATGCTGACGCGAATCGATCACATCGGGATCGCCTGTTTCGACCTCGACAAGACCGTCGAGTTCTACCGGGAGACTTACGGCTTCACGGTGTTCCACACCGAAGTCAACGAAGAGCAGGGCGTGCGCGAGGCCATGCTCAAGATCAATGAGACGAGTGACGGCGGGGCTTCCTACCTGCAACTCCTCGAGCCCACCCGCGACGACTCCGCCGTGGGCAAGTGGCTGGCCAAGAACGGCGAGGGCGTGCACCACATCGCCTTCGGCACCGCGGACGTGGACGGCGACGCCGCGGCCATCAAGGACAAGGGCGTACGCGTCCTTTATGAGGAGCCCCGAATCGGGTCCATGGGATCCCGCATCACCTTCCTGCACCCCAAGGACTGCCACGGCGTCCTGACCGAACTCGTCACCTCGGCAGCTCAGGAGTCACCGGAGCACTGACCTCCGCATACTTGGGCCGGTAGGGTTGGGGGCGGCCGTCCGAAGTCTGGGCGGCCGGTCGTCCGTACGCTGGGCGGCCGCGTGCCGGGGTCCGGGTTTCGGGGGACGAGCGTCGGGGCAGCAGCCCAGGCTCCGCTGTTGATCTGACACCATTCCCCGGGGGCCCCGTTCGGCGGATGGACAGGGCTCGTACGTCAGAGACTTGCGACCAGGGGACGGATGGGACCGCGCAGTGCGGGGCTACGAACGCCAAGAGAACTCGCGGACTGAGACGGACAGCCTTTCGCGGTTCGAGGCCGAGATGGACCGGCTGAAGACCGAGCGGGAGAAGGCCGTCCAGCACGCCGAGGACCTCGGCTACCAGGTCGAGGTGTTGCGCGCCAAGCTGCACGAGGCGCGCCGCAGCCTCGCGTCCCGCCCTGCCTACGACGGCGCGGACATCGGCTACCAGGCCGAGCAGTTGCTCCGTAACGCCCAGATCCAGGCCGACCAGCTGCGCCAGGACGCCGAGCGGGAGCTGCGGGACGCCAGGGCGCAGACCCAGCGCATCCTCCAGGAGCACGCCGAGCAGCAGGCCAGGCTCCAGTCCGAGCTGCACTCCGAGGCGGTGTCGCGCCGTCAGCAGCTCGACCAGGAGCTGTCCGAGCGCCGCCAGACCGTCGAGGCGCACGTCAACGAGAACGTGGCGTGGGCCGAGCAGCTGCGCGCGCGTACGGAACAGCAGGCACGCCGCCTGCTCGAGGAGTCCCGCGCCGAGGCCGACCAGGCCCTGGCCGCCGCCCGCGCCGAGGCCGAGCGCGTCGCCGAAGAGGCGCGGCAGCGCATGTCGAGCGACGCCGAGTCCGCCCGCGCGGAGGCCGAGTCGATCACGCGCCGGGCCCGCACCGACGCCGAGCGCCTCCTGAACGCCGCGTCGACGCAGGCCCAGGAGGCCACCGACCACGCGGAGAACCTGCGCTCCACCACGGCCACCGAGTCCGAGCAGGCGCGCCGCCAGGCCACCGAGGCGAGCCGGGCCGCCGAGCAGCGGATGGCGGAGGCCGAGACGGCGCTGCGCGAGGCGCGTGCCGAGGCGGACAAGGTCCTCACCGAGGCCAAGGACGCCGTGGCCAAGCAGCTCTCGGCCGCCGAAGGCGCCAACGAACAGCGCACGCGTACGGCCAAGGAGCAGGTCGCCCGTCTTGTCGGCGAGGCCACCAAGGAGGCCGAGGCCACCAAGTCCGAGGCCGAGCAGGTCGTCGCCGACGCCCGCGCCGAGGCCGAGAAGCTGATCAAGGACGCCGCCGAGAAGGCGCGCACGATCACCGCCGAGGAGACCGCGGGCCAGCTCGCCAAGGCCGCCCGCACCGCGGAGGACGTACTCGACAAGGCGTCCAAGGACGCCAAGGAGACGACGAAGTCCGCCACCGAGGAGGCCGAGCGGATCCGCTCGGAGGCCGAGGCGGAGGCGGACCGGCTGCGCGGCGAGGCGCATGACATCGCCGCGCAGCTCAAGGGCGCGGCGAAGGACGACACCAAGGAGTACCGCGCCAAGACCGTCGAGCTGCAGGAGGAGGCCCGCCGCCTGCGCGGCGAGGCCGAGCAGCTGCGGGCCGACGCGGTGGCCGAGGGCGAGCGGATCCGCGGCGAGGCCCGGCGCGAGGCCGTCCAGAAGATCGAGGAGGCGGCCAAGTCCGCCGAGGAGCTGCTCGCCAAGGCGAAGGCCGACGGGGACGAGCTGAAGTCGGCCGCGGCCACCGAGAGCGAGCGGGTCCGCACCGAGGCCATCGAGCGCGCCACGACCCTGCGCAAGCAGGCCGAGGAGACGCTCGAGCGCACCCGTGCGGAGGCCGAGCGGCACCGCGGGGAGGCCGCCGAGCAGGCCGAGGCCACGAAGTCGGAGGCCGAGGACGCCGCGCGGGCGCTGCACGACGAGACCGAGCGGGCGATAGCGGCACGGAAGTCCGAGGCCGCCGACGAGCTGACGCGCCTGCACACGGAGGCCGAGGAGCGCCTCGCCGCCGCCGAGCAGGCGCTGACCGACGCCCGTGCCGAGGCCGAGCGCATCCGCAAGGAAGCCGCCGACGAGACGGACCGGCTGCGCACGGAGTCCGCCGAGCGGATCCGCACCCTTCAGTCGCAGGCCGAGACCGAGGCCGAGCGGCTGCGCACCGAGGCCGCAGCCGACGCCTCGCAGGCCCGCGCCGAGGGCGAGAGCGTCGCCGTACGCCTGCGTTCGGAGGCCGCAGCCGAGGCGGAGCGGCTCAAGTCGGAGGCCCAGGAATCCGCGGACCGGGTCCGCGCGGAGGCCGCCACCGCCGCAGAGCGCATCTCCACCGAGGCCGCGGAGGCACTCTCCGCCGCCCAGGAGGAGGCCGCCCGGCGCCGCCGCGAGGCCGAGGAGACCCTCAGCTCCGCGCGCGGCGAGGCCGACCAGGAGCGCGAGCGGGCCCGCGAGCAGAGCGAGGAGCTGCTCGCCTCCGCCCGCAAGCGCGTCGAGGAGGCGCAGGCCGAGGCCGTCCGCCTCGTCGAGGAGGCCGACCGCAGGGCGACCGAGATGGTCTCCAGCGCCGAGCAGACCGCGCAGTCCGTACGGGACTCCGTGGCCGGCCTGCACGAGAGCGCACAGGACGAGGTCGCGGGCCTGCGCAGCGCCGCCGAGCACGCGGCGGAGCGTACGAGGACCGAGGCGCAGGAGGAGGCGGACCGCGTGCGCGCGGACGCCTACGCCGAGCGGGAGCGCGCCACCGAGGACGCCAATCGCACCCGGCGCGAGGCCACCGCGGAGTCGGAGGCCGCCAAGAACCTCGCGGAGCGCACGGTTTCGGACGCGATCGCGGAGGCCGAGCGGCTGCGTTCGGAGGCTTCCGAGATCGCCCAGCGGTCCCGTACGGAAGCGTCGGACGCGATCGCGTCGGCCGAGCAGGACGCGTCGCGCACGCGTGCCGACGCCCGCGAGGACGCCAACCGCATCCGCAGCGACGCCGCGAACCAGGCCGACCAGCTGATCGGCGAGGCGCGCAGCGAGGCCGAGCGGCTGCAGACGGAGACGACCGCCGAGGCCGACCGGCAGCGCACGGAGTCGGTGGCGAAGGCCGAGAAGCTCATCTCGGACGCCACGGGCGACGCCGAGCGGCTTCGTGCGGACGCCGCCGAGACGGTGGGCTCGGCCCAGCAGCACGCCGAGCGCATCCGGTCCGAGTCCGAGCGCGTCAAGGCGGAGGCCGCGGCCGAGGCCGAGCGGCTCACCTCGCAGGCGCGGGAGGAGGCCGAGCGCACCCTGGACGAGGCGCGTCAGGCCGCCAACAAGCGCCGCTCGGAGGCGGCCGAGCAGGTCGACACGCTCATCACGGAGGCGGCGGCCGAGGCCGAGAAGCTGACGTCCGAGGCCCAGGAGAAGGCGCTCAAGGCCACCACGGACGCGGAGGCGCAGGCCGACACGATGGTCGGCGCCGCCCGCGCGGAGGCCGACCGGCTCGTCTCCGAGGCGACGGTCGAGGGCAACTCGCGGGTGGAGAAGGCCCGTACGGACGCGGACGAGCTGCTCGTCGGCGCCCGCAGGGACGCGACGGCCATAAGGGAGCGCTCCGAGGAGCAGCGCGACCGTCTGACCGCCGAGATCGAGGAGCTGCACGAGCGTGCGCGCCGCGAGTCCGCCGAGGCGATGAAGTCCGCGGGCGAGCGCTGTGACGCCTTGGTGAAGGCCGCCGAGGAGCAGCGTGCCGAGGCCGAGGCGAAGGCCAAGGAGCTGGTGTCGGACGCGAATTCCGAGGCCGGCTCGGTGCGGATCGGTGCCGTGAAGAAGGCCGAGGCGCTGCTCAAGGAGGCCGAGGCGAAGGTGTCGGGTCTGGTGCGCGACGCCGAGCGGGTCAAGGCGGAGGCGGAGGCCGAGGCCGAGCGGATGGTTTCCGAGGGCAAGCGCGAGCTCGAGGTCCTGGTCCGGCGCCGCGAGGACATCAACGCCGAGATCTCCCGTGTCCAGGACGTGCTCGAGGCGTTGGAATCTTTTGAGGCCCCACCGACCGGCGCGAAACCGCCGTCGAACGGCGGCTCCGGCGCGGGGGGCGTCAAGGCCGGTGCGGCGGCGGGGTCAACTCGATCGGGTGGCAAGACGTCTGAGGGCTAGCCAAGGAGCATTTGCCGTGCTTTGAAAGGACCTTCGGCACTGTCCCTGGCAAGTGCTCTGGCGGTTAGCCACTCAAAAGGGGTGTCATTCTCCAGATCAAACGGGCATCTGCTCGATGACACGCCGCTTGGACCCCTAGGATTCCCTCTATCACCTCACCGGTCTCATTCGACAGGAACCCCATGAGCGACACTTCCCCCTACGGCTTCGAGCTTGTGCGGCGTGGGTACGACCGCGCTCAGGTGGACGAACGTATCTCCAAGCTCGTCTCCGACCGTGACAGCGCTCTTGCTCGTATCACTGCTCTGGAAAAGCGCATCGAGGAGCTGCACCTCGAGACGCAGAACGCCCAGGCCCAGGTAGCCGACGCCGAGCCGTCGTACGCCGGTCTCGGTGCCCGCGTCGAGAAGATCCTCCGCCTCGCCGAGGAGGAGGCGAAGGACCTGCGCGAGGAGGCCCGTCGCGCAGCCGAGCAGCACCGTGAGCTCGCCGAGTCGGCGGCCCAGCAGGTGCGCAACGACGCCGAGTCGTTCGCCGCGGAGCGCAAGGCCAAGGCGGAGGACGAGGGCGTCCGGATCGTCGAGAAGGCCAAGGGCGAGGCGGGTACGCTGCGCACCGAGGCGCAGAAGGACGCGCAGCAGAAGCGCGAGGAGGCGGACGCCCTCTTCGAGGAGACCCGCGCCAAGGCCGCCCAGGCCGCGGCCGACTTCGAGACGAACCTCGCCAAGCGCCGCGAGCAGTCGGAGCGTGACCTGGCCTCGCGTCAGGCCAAGGCCGAGAAGCGCCTCGCGGAGATCGAGCACCGCGCGGAGCAGCTTCGCCTCGAGGCGGAGAAGCTCCGCACCGATGCCGAGCGTCGCGCTCGTCAGACGGTGGAGACGGCTCAGCGTCAGGCCGAGGACATCGTCGCCGATGCCAATGCCAAGGCTGACCGGATTCGCAGCGAGTCGGAGCGGGAGCTCGCCGCTCTGACGAACCGTCGTGACTCCATCAACGCTCAGCTGACCAATGTGCGCGAGATGCTGGCCACGCTTACCGGTGCGGCCGTGGCCGCCGCCGGTACGCCTGCCGAGGACGAGCCGATCTCCCGCGGGGTGCCTGCACAGCAGACCCGCTGAGGTCGTGGGGATCTGACGGTCCGCTGTGGCTGGTCGCGCAGTTCCCCGCGCCCCTTCGGGGCGCTCCTAGAGCCCCTTGCCGCTCCGGTGGCAGGGGGCTCTGTCCCGTTTTAGCGTGGCCGCATGATCGAGCTCGAGGGGCTGACCAAGCGGTACGGCGAGAAGGTCGCCGTCAACCATCTGACCTTCACCGTGCACCCGGGCATCGTCACCGGCTTCCTCGGTCCCAACGGCGCGGGCAAGTCCACGACCATGCGGATGATGCTCGGGCTCGACAACCCGTCGGCGGGGAACGTCCGGATCGACGGCAAGCGGTACGCGCAGCTGAAGGACCCGCTGAAGTACATCGGCGCCCTCCTCGACGCCAAGGCCATGCACGGCGGGCGCAGCGCCTTCAACCACCTTCTCTGCCTCGCGCAGAGCAACGGCATCCCGCGCGCCCGCGTCCATGAGGTCCTGGACACGGTCGGCCTGACCCAGGTCGCCAAGAAGAAGGCCAAGGGCTTCTCGCTCGGCATGGGCCAGCGGCTCGGCATCGCGGGGGCGCTGCTCGGCGACCCCGAGATCCTGATGTTCGACGAGCCGGTCAACGGGCTCGACCCCGAGGGCATCCACTGGATCCGGAATCTGATGAAGTCCCTCGCCTCACAGGGGCGTACGGTCTTCGTCTCCTCGCACCTGATGAGCGAGATGGCGCTGACCGCCGACCATCTCGTCGTCATCGGCCAGGGCAGGCTCCTCGCCGACACCTCCATGTCGGACTTCATCCAGCAGAACTCACGGTCGTACGTCAGACTGCGCTCCCCGCAGCGCGAGCGGCTCCTCGACGTGCTGCACCAGGAGGGCGTCACCGCCGTCGAGGCGGGCAACGGCAGCCTTGAGGTCGACGGCACGCCCGCTGAGAAGCTCGGCGAACTCGCCGCCCGGCATCAGCTCGTCCTCCATGAGCTGAGCCCCCAGCAGGCCTCGCTCGAGGAGGCGTTCATGCGGCTCACCGCCGAGTCGGTGGAGTACCACGCGCACGCGGACCACGAAGGGCCCGGCGCCCCGCCGCCCCCGCAGCGGGCCGAAGGCTGGGGCGACAGCTGGCAGCAGCAGAAGAAGGGGGCCTGAGCGATGGCCGCGGCGCAGGTCCTGAAGTCGGAGTGGACGAAGATCCGCTCGGTCGCGTCGACCGTGTGGACGCTGGGTCTCGCCGTGGTC
The DNA here is from genome assembly GCF_004684775.1 of Streptomyces sp. MZ04. Taxonomy (GTDB): domain Bacteria; phylum Actinomycetota; class Actinomycetes; order Streptomycetales; family Streptomycetaceae; genus Streptomyces. The sequence goes on along the minus strand of NZ_SRIC01000021.1, from coordinate 2,727 downwards.
GTCACGGTCGGGCTCGGCCTGCTGATCAGCATCCTGGCGAAGAACGACTACGACAGCCTCAACGCCCAGGACCGCAGGGTCTTCGACCCGACCTTCACCAGCTTCGCCGGGATGAGCCTCGGCCAGCTCGCGATGATCGTCTTCGGTGTGCTCGTCGTCTCGAACGAGTACAGCACCGGAATGATCCGCACCTCGCTCTCCGCGGTGCCACAGCGCGGCACCTTCATGTTCAGCAAGGTCATGGTCGCCACCCTGCTCTCCCTGGCGGTCGGCATCGTCACGAGCTTCATCGCGTTCTTCGTGGGGCAGGCGATGCTCGGCGAGCACAGGGCGGAGATCGGCGATCCCGGTGTGCTGCGCGCGGTCATCGGCGGCGGGCTCTACATGGCGCTCATCGCGATGTTCTCGATGGGCGTCGCCACGATGCTGCGCAGCCCCATGCTCTCGCTCGGCATCCTGATGCCGTTCTTCTTCCTGATCTCCAGCATCCTGGGCAACGTATCGGCCACCAAGAAGGTCGGCCGCTACCTCCCCGACCAGGCCGGAAGCAGAATCATGCAGGTGAAGACTCCGCTGGACGACGACACTCCGTACGGGCCGTGGGGCGGGCTCGCGATCATGGTGGCGTGGGTCGTGGTCGCCCTGATCGGCGGTTACGCACTCCTGAAGAAGCGGGATGCCTAGCCTCACGGCTCTCGGCCTCGACGAGGTGCCCGCCCTGCGGCCGCTGACGTATCCGGGGCGTCCCGTCCCCTGGCCCGCCCTCCTGGCCGGCGAGGAGCTGCTCCCGCTCGACGTACGACCGCTCCCGCTGGGTCGGTGGTCCGTCGGCGGGCGGACGCTGGACGAGACGCTCGGCGGGCTCGGCCAGGCGGTCACCGGCGACCGCACGCCGGTCGTCGCCGTCGGCTCGAACGCCGCTCCCGCGCAGGTGGCGTACAAGCTGGGACGGCTCGGCATCTCGTCGGCCGTGCCGATGGTGCCGGTGACCGTGCGCGGCATCGCGGTGGGCTGCTCGGCGCACATCGGGCGTGCCGGGTACGTGGCGGCCGCCCCTTACCTGGACCCGGCGGCCGAAACCTCCCTCGTCGTGAGCTGGCTGGATCTGGACCAGCTCCGGGCGGTCGACGACACGGAGATCCCCAACTACCGGCGCGTGCTCCTTCCCGGCGGTGACTTCGCGATGACGATGCCGTCCGGGGACCGGCTCGACGGCGCGTTCGCCTACGTCAGCTCGTACGGAGTGCTCGCCTATCCCGGCACCGGCCTGCCCCGCCCCGGCGGCGGCGACCAGGCGGCACTGCTGGCCTCGCTGATCGAGGCGTCAGCACGCCTGCGGGAGCTGCTCGGGCCCGATCCGGCGAGCTGGGTGCGGAGGGCGGCCGGCGACCGTGCGGTGCGCGAGTCCGGGGCGCGTGTCTTCGCCGAGGAGGGCTGGGTCGTACCGCAGCCGGGCTTTCCGTGACGCCGCTTTTTACTCGGTCTTGGCTGGAACCGTCAGCTCGGCTATATCCTCCTAACCCTTACGGGGGCGTGTGCCCCGACGTCCTGAACCATTCGATGGGTGCGGAGAATGATCGAGGCAGTCGGCCTGACGAAGCGCTACGGCGCCAAGACAGCCGTGTACAACCTTTCCTTTCAGGTGCGACCCGGCACCGTCACCGGCTTCCTGGGCCCCAACGGCTCCGGCAAGTCGACGACGATGCGCATGATCCTCGGGCTCGACCAACCCACCACGGGCCAGGTGACGATCGGCGGCTACCCGTACCGCAAGCTCCCCAACGCCCCCCGCCAGGTCGGCGCCCTGCTCGACGCCAAGGCGGTGCACGGCGGCCGGCACGCGCGCAACCACCTCCTGTGCCTCGCGCAGCTCTCCGGCATCCCGGCCCGCCGGGTCGACGAGGTGCTCGGCGTCGTGGGCCTCCAGGACGTGGCGAAGAAGCGCTCCAAGGGCTTCTCGCTCGGCATGGGCCAGCGCCTGGGCATCGCGGCGGCGCTGCTCGGCGACCCGCAGGTGCTGCTCTTCGACGAGCCGGTCAACGGCCTCGACCCCGAAGGCATCCTCTGGGTCCGCAACCTGATGAAGTCGCTCGCGGCGGAGGGGCGCACGGTCTTCGTGTCATCCCACCTGATGAGCGAGATGGCGCTCACCGCCGAGCACTTGATCGTGATCGGCCGCGGGCAGCTCCTCGCGGACATGAGCGTCAAGGACTTCATCTCGCACAACTCCGCCGACTTCGCCCGCGTGCGTACGCCGGACAGCGAGCCGCAGCAGCGCGAGAAGCTGACGGCCGCGCTGACCGAGGCGGGCGGCCAGGTCCTGCCCGAGCAGGACGGCGCGCTCCGGGTCACCGGCCTTCCGCTCCCCCGCATCAGCGACCTCGCGCACGGCGCGGACGTCCGCGTGTGGGAGCTCTCCCCGCACCAGGCCTCGCTGGAGGAGGCGTACATGCGGATGACGCAGGGCGCCGTCGACTACCGCTCCACGGTCGACCAGCGCGCGGGCCTGCAGCAGCCGGTGCAGCCGGGACAGCCGGGTGCGATGCCCGGTGGCATGCCGCCGCAGGGCCAGCTGCCCGTGCCCGGCCAGGGCCAGCCCGGGTGGTACGCACCGCCGCCGCCTCAGCAGGGCGGCCAGCCCTTCGCGATGCAGCAGCCGCAGGACCCGTCCGGGACGCCGAACCCGTACGCCGCGGCGCCCCAGGCACCGGCCGCCGCCCCCGCCCC
>NZ_SRIC01000218.1 GCF_004684775.1 Streptomyces sp. MZ04 | reverse complement strand
CCCCTGCCCCTCCCCGGTCGGCATCGGCGGGCCCGTCGTCCACGGACCCCCGGCCTTCACGATGCGGGATCATGCCACGGGGCGCCGACAGCGGCCTCCCCTTTTCAGTCCGTCGGCGGGAGGCCCAACTCCGGGTAGGCGTCCAGGAGTCGGGTGGGGGCGGCCTGGCGCCAGGAGTCGGCGAGGATGTCGGTCAGCTCGGCCGTGTCGAGCGCCGAGAGGCGTGCGCGCACCCAGGCGAACATCGCCTCGTGGTCGGCGATCCAGAACTTCTCCGGCTCCGCGAGGACCAGCTCGTTCCGCTCCTCCTTCGGGCAGCGCACGGCGATGGACGTCTCGTCCTCGGGCAGCGTGGCGAACATCTTCCCGGCCACCCGGAAGGTGGGCATGCTCCAGGCGATCTTCTCCGTCGTATCCGGCAGGGCCAGGGCGATGCGGCGTACGTCGTCGCCCGTGACGTGGGCGGCTTTGGCATGAGCTCGAGACATGCCATGAACGTTAGCCAACGCCACTGACAGCGGCCCGTCGAGCGCGGCCGCCGATCCTGAGCGCGGCCCGCCGAGCACCGCCACCGCTGCCCGCCGAGCGCCCCGCCGCTCCGGAAATTCCGCCGCGCCCGATGCCGCGGACCACACAGCACTAGCGTGGGCCCCATGATCGTATGGCTCAACGGCACCCACGGCGCGGGCAAGACGACGACCAGCTCACTGGTACAGCAACTGATCCCGGATTCACGGGTGTTCGACGCCGAGAAGGTCGGCGAGACGCTCATGGACATCACGCCGGGGCTGCCCGGGACGGACAACTTCCAGCACTGGCCGCCGTGGCGGCCGCTCGTCGTCGAGACCGCCCGCCGCGTACTCGACTACACCGGCGGCACCCTGGTGATGCCCATGACCGTCCTGGTCGAGGAGTACTGGCGCGAGATCAGCGCGGGCCTCGCCCACCATGCCATCCCGGTACGGCACTTCGTCCTCCACGCCGACCAGGACACCCTCCGCGGGCGCATCGCGGGGGACACCGTTCTCGGCCCCAACTCCCCCTTCCGCCTCAAATACCTCGAGCCCTACGCCGAGGCCGCTCGTACGTGGCTGCACGCCGAGGCCGAGGTCGTCGACACCACGCACCTCACGCCCGCCCAGGCGGCCCAGCGGATCGCGGAGGCCGTGAAGAGCTGAGGTCGTGAAGAGCTGAGGCCCGCCGCCGGCGGCCCCGCCCCCCCTCACAGCACGCGCTTGTCCAGCCAGGCCGTCAGGTCCTCCTGCACCTCGTCCCGGTTCGTCTCGTTGAGGATCTCGTGGCGCGCGTCCTCGTACCCCTTCCACGTGAGGTCGCCCACCCCCACGTACCGGAAGTCCTCCAGGAGTTCATGGACCAGCGTCATCCCCTGGTTGCAGGGGTCGTCAGTGCCGACCGCGATGTGGACGGGCAGGTCGGCCGGGATCCTGGCCAGGTTCCGCGGGTCGTTGATCTTGCGCACGGCGCGCACCCAGTCCAGGCAGAGCCCGGCGGAGAACGGGAATCCGCAGCGCTCGTCGGCGACGTACACATCGACCTCGGACTCGTCGCGGGAGAGCCACTCGAAGCCGGTGCGGTGCGGGTACGGGTCGTTGAACGAGGCGAAGAGTTCGGGGAGGTACGGGGAGAGCGCCGTCCGGCCGTTGTCGGCAATCTCGCGCTCCAGGCGTGCGATCGACTCCTCGGTCTCGACTCCGGGCAGGGAGCGGAAGGTTCCGGAGAGAATCAGGCCCGCGAGGCCGTCGGCGTACTCCTGGGCGTAGTCCCTGGCGAGGTGCGAGCCAAGGCTGTGGCCGAGCATGAAGTACGGGGTGTCGGGGTGCAGTGCGCGCACCTGGTCGCCGATCGCCTTGAGGTCGTCGACGATGGCGCGCCAGCTGTCCGCGCTGTCGGAGGGACGTGAACCCGTCACTCCGTAGCCACCAGTCGACTGGGCGGTCGCGCCGTGGCCGCGGTGGTCGGAGGCGATGACTCCGTAGCCGTTCGCCGTCAGATGGCGGGCGAACCGGTCGTAGCGCAGGGCGTGTTCGCCCGCGCCGTGCGCGATCTGCACGAAGGCGCGCGGCCTGCCGTCCGGCAGCCAGGTGTAGGTGGCGATCGGTGTGCCGTCGGTCGCGTTCACGACTCCGACGGTGTACGCGGCGGGTGCGGGCGTGCCGGCGTGGTCAGGCATGGGACGACTCCCCTGTGCGACGTGTACGACGTGTGCGACGTGTGCGACGTGGCTTCTGGTGGTCAAGCCTCCCCCGCGCGCGGGGCCTCATACCAGTACCGGGCCACCGTCTCCCGCGGCGGCTCCCTCCTCACGCCAGACCCTTCCGACCCATTGACCCTCCGTCAGAGCGGCTCCTACGCTGAACAGCGCGCCCGGGAAAGCGCTTTCTAGTTCAACTCGCACACTCACCGCACACCCGGCTACCGGCAGCCGTCCACCCGCCCAGCCCAGGGAGCGCCATGAGTTCCACGAGTCCCACCGTGCCGAGAACGGGCACGGGTTCCACCGCACTCAGACCCCTGCTCGCGATCGTCGCCCTGCTCGCCCTCGTCATCGGTCTCGGCCTCACCGCCCCGCCCCGCGCGGCGGCACAGGTGGAGCCGGCGGCGGCCGCCCCGTTCCGTGTCCTGGTCTTCTCCAAGGTCACGAACTTCCCCCATGACTCCATCCCCGCGGGCGTCGAGGCCATCAAGAAGCTCGGCAGCGAGAACGGCTTCGAGGTCGAGGCCACCGACGACGCGACTGCCTTCACCGACGCCAATCTCGCCCGCTTCCAGGCGATCGTCTTCAACAACACCAACTCCACGCCCGAGAAGGGCGATCTGCTGAACACCGAGCAGCGCGCGGCCTTCCAGAAGTACGTCCGCGGGGGCGGCGGCTGGGTCGGGCTGCACGCCGCGTCGGCCAGCGAGCGCGACTGGAGCTGGTACGAGGGTCTGGTCGGCGCGATCTTCGACAAGCACCCCGAAGTACAGACCGGGCGGATCAAGGTGCTCGACCACGCGCACCCCTCCACCAAGGGTCTCCCCGAGCTCTGGGAGCGCACGGAGGAGTGGTACAACTGGCGCGCCAATCCGACGGGGAAGGTCCACACGCTCGCGCAGGTCAAGGTGCGCGACGGCGTCGACGGGCTCGACGAGGGCGTCGACCAGCCGTGGTCCTGGTGCCAGAACTACGACGGCGGCCGCTCCTGGTACACGGCGGGCGGCCACGCCAAGTCGGCGTTCCAGGAGGAGGGTTTCCTCCGGCACATCCTCGGCGGCATCGAGTGGGCGGCCGGCAACAAGCCCGGCGACTGCACCGCCACCAGGACCGGCGCCTTCCAGCGCACGCCGCTCGCCACGAACGACCTTGCGGACCCCTTCGAGCTGGCCGTCGCACCCGACCGCCGGGTGTTCTTCGTCCAGCGCACCGGCAAGCTCAAGATCATCGACCAGGAGACGCTGAAGGTCACCACGGCGCTGGACTTCGACTACACGCCCGAGATGACGAGCCAGTCGGACGGGCTGCTCGGCCTCGCGCTCGACCCGAAGTTCAAGGACAACCACTGGCTCTATCTCCTGAACTCCGACAAGACCGAGAAACGCATCAACCTGTCGCGCTTCACCGAATCGGGCGGGAAGGTCGATCCGGCCACCGAGAAACGCCTGTTGACCATTCCCACCTGGCGCGGCGAGGGCCGGGCGAACTCGCACATGGCGGGCTCCATCGCCTTCGACAAGAAGGGCGACCTGTACATCGCGACGGGTGACAACACCGATCCGTTCGCGTCGGACGGATTCAGTCCGATCGACGAGCGCGAGGGACGCCGCGCCTGGGACGCGCAGGGCACATCGGGCAATACGAACGACCTGCGCGGAAAGGTTCTGCGCATCACTCCGAAGGACGACGGGACGTACGCCGTCCCCGAAGGGAATCTCTTCGCGCCGGGCACGGACAAGACGCGGCCCGAGGTCTACGCGATGGGCATGCGCAATCCCTTCCGCATCACCACGGACCCGCTGAGCGGAGCCCTGCTGATGGCCGACTACGGGCCCGACGCGAAGTCGGCCGTCGCCGACCGCGGTCCCGAGGGGACGGTCGAGTACAACCGCATCACCAAGGCGGGCCATTACGGCTGGCCCTACTGCGTCGGCAACAACACTCCGTTCAACGACTACGACTTCGCGACAAAGACACCGGGCGCGAAATTCGACTGCGCGAAGCTCGTGAACGATTCGCCGAACAACACCGGTCTGCGCGACCTGCCGCCGGCGCAGCCCGCGAACGTCTGGTACGCGTACTCGGCGTCCAAGGAGTTCCCCGAACTCGGCACGGGTGGCGGCGGCCCGATGAGCGGTCCCGTCTACGACTACGACGCCGGCAACACGTACAAGACGAAGTTCCCCGAGTATTTCGAGGGGAAGTGGTTCAACTACGAGCTGACCCGGCAGTGGTTCAAGGTCTTCTCGATGCAGGAGAAGGACCAGACGTTCACCGATCCGCGCTTCGAGCCGGCGAAGGCGGGCGATCTCAACTCGATCAACTCCATTTTCCCGGACATGAAATGGAACCAGCCCTTCGACGCCGACTTCGGTCCTGACGGCGCCATGTACGTCATCGACTTCGGACTCGGCAGCGGCACCGGCCGCGGCGGCAGCAACGAGGGCGCGGGCATCTACCGCATCGACTACGTGGCCGACAAACGGCTCCCGGACGCCCGCGTGACGGCGACTCCGGACAACGGCTCGGTCCCGCTGACGGTGAAGTTCTCCAGCAAGGGCTCGGGGCTGCCGGACGGCAAGCCCGTCACATACGCCTGGGACTTCGACGGCGACGGTACGACCGACTCGACCGAGGCGGACCCGACGTACACCTACACCAAGAAGGGCCAGTTCAGCGCCCGTCTGAAGGTGACGGGTCCTGGTGATCTGAGCGGTCTTGCCGTGCAGGAGATCACCGTCGGGAACACCCGGCCCGTGGTGACGATCCAACATCCCCCGAACGGCGGGACGTTCAGCTTCGGGGACACGATCCCGTTCAAGATCAAGGTGACCGACAAGGAGGACGGCCCGATCGACTGCAAGAAGGTCGTCGTCCAGTCCCAGCTCGGGCACGACACCCATCTGCATCCGCTGGACAACTACACCGGCTGCGCGGGCGAGATCGCGACGGACGCCGGGGACAGCCACGGTCCCGGCCAGAACCTCTACTACGGGATCACCGCCCAGTACGAGGACAAGGGCGCGGACGGGGTGCCCGCGCTGACGGGGTCCAGCTCACTGACGCTGCTGACGTCGTTCCGCGAGGCGGAGCACCGCACGAGCACCGGCGGCGCGCACGAAGGGGCCGTGACCGGTGACCGCGCGGACGCGTCCGGCGGCAAGCGGCTCATCGAGATCGAGGACGGCGACTGGGTCTCCTTCGACCCGGTGCACCTCAAGGGCGTCGACTCCGTGACCGTGGGGGCCGCTTCGGGCGGGCTCGGCGGCGACATCGAGTTCCGGGCCGGGTCCCCCACGGGCGAGCTGCTCGGCAAGGTGAGCGTGCCGAACACGGGCGGCTGGGGCAATGTCGTGTCGCCGACCACCGAACTGGCCGACCACGACGGCACGACGAAGCTGTTCGCCGTGTTCACCAACCCCCAGTGGTCCGCGGAGAAGCCCGACCTGTTCGCGCTCGACTGGCTGCACTTCAACGGCCCCGGAGTCGAGAAGAACACCGGCGCGAAGGTGTCGGTCAAGGCCGCCCCGGAGAGCGGCACGGCGCCCCTCGCCGTCAAGCTCAAGAGCGAGGTGAAGCTCCCTGACGGCCGCACGGCCGCCGCGTACCACTGGGACTTCGGCGACAACTCCAAGCCCGGCGGCACCGAGAGCGGCAGCGCCGAGCACACGTACGCGCGCGTGGGGACGTACACGGCGCATCTGACCGTCACGGACGACAAGGGCGACACGACGACCGGCGCGGTCCGGATCACGGTGAAGTGAGGGGTGGGCATGAGGAGTTCAGGTCTGAACGGAACCAGAAGAGCGTTTCTCGGTACGTCACTGGGGCTCGCGGCGGCGGCCGGTACGGCACTGCCCGCGCGCGCGGACGACATGTCCGGGCGGAGGCGCATCCCGCGCGGCGGCATCGGCATGCACCTCTACACGATGCGGGGCGCCCTCGCGCAGGACTTCGCGGGCACCCTGGAGCAGCTCGCGGCCATCGGGTACGCGACGGTCGGCGTGAGCGGCCGGCACGGCTACGGCGCGGCCGACATCCGGCGGATGCTCGACGCGGTGGGGCTGCGGGCGGTCCTTGAGCATGTCTCCTACGACACGCTCAAGGGCGCCGGGCTGCCCCAGGCGCTCGCGGATCTGCACACGCTCGGCGCGAAGTGGCCCGTGGTGCCGAGCCTGCCCGGCGCGCTGCACACGCCGGACGGATTCCGGGAAGCGGCACGGGAGTTCAACCGGATCGGGCAGGCGTCGCGCGACGCGGGCCTGGGGCGGCTGCTGTTCCACAACCACGGCACGGACCATGTGGTGGTCGACGGCACGAGCCTGTACGACATCCTCGTGACGGAGACCGACCCGGAGCTCGTCGGCTTCGAGCTGGACGTGTACTGGGCGACCAAGGGCGGCGCCGATCCGGCGGCGTATTTCGTACGTCACCCTCGTCGGTTCCCCGCGCTCCACGTGAAGGACATGGCGGCGGACGGCGGCTTCGCCGATGTCGGCTCAGGGACGCTGGACTTCGCCGCGATGTTCGAGCACGCGCGTGTGGGCGGCGTCCGGCAGTGGCTCGTGGAGCACGACAGCCCCGCCGATCCGTTCGCCACGGCACGCAACAGTTACGCGTATCTGGCGGCGCTGCGGTACTGATGTGCCGGATCCGTCGCGTAGTCCGGGATCACTCCGGCCGCCGTCCAACCCCCTGTCCGGTACAGCGACTCGGCGGGGCTGCCCGTCTCGGTGTCCAGGATCAGCAGGGTCACGCCCGCTTCGGCCGCCGCGCGTTCCGCCGTGGCCAGGAGCGTGCGGGCCAGGCCCTGGCCGCGTGCGGACCGGTGGACCATCAGTTTGAGGATCTCGGCACGGTGCCTGCCGTTGGGCTTGTCCGTGAAGCCGAGGCTCACCGTCCCGGTGATCCGCTCCGCGTCGCGCGCGGCCCAGACGGCGAGCCGCGCCTGCGCCACCGCGGGGGCCAGGCCCCGCCACCAGTCGGCGGCGGCCGTCCGGTCGAGCGGTGCGAGGAAGCCGAGGGAGGAGCCGCCGTCCACGACGTCGGCGAGCAGGGCGGCCAACTCGTCTGCGGCCACGAGGAGTTCGTCGGCGGACAGGCGTTCCCTACGCGCCAGATCCGTGCGTGCCGGTGCCGTCATCGTGCGACCACCACCAGCGCGTACCGCACGGCCTCGCGCCCCGGGCAGCGGAACCGCGTCGGGCCCCAGAGTCGGAAGCGCAGACAGTCCCCCGCCTCCAGGTGGTGCTCCTCGCCCTGGACGGTGATCTCAAGTGCCCCGTCGAGCACCCAGATGTGCTGCTCGATGCCGGGCACGGGAGGACGGTCGTAGGCGACGTCCGCGCCCGGTTCGAGCCGCCCCTCGACGAGCTCGCCGCGCAGGCCCGAGTGCGGCGGCGACACCGAGCGCCGTACGAAGCCGGAGGCGCCGTCCGTCCACACGCGCTGCTCGGCGGCGCGCACCAGCTGCGCGGGCTCGGCCTCCACCTCGCTCAGGAGCTGCGACATCGTGCGTTCGTAGACGGCGCAGAGCCGGTTCAGGAGGGACGCGGTGGGGCTGATCTCCCCGCGCTCGGCCCGCGACAGGGTGGAGCGGCTCACCCCGCTGCGGTCCGCCAACTCGCCGAGCGACCAGCCTTGTTCGGCACGCAGCTCGGCGAGGCGCGCGGCGAGCCGTTCATCGACACCATCATGTTCCATATTCGGCACGCTATCCCGGATATGAGACGGACGGCAATGCGCGGCCCCGGTGGCCTCCGCCTCAGCGGGCGCTGTGACCTCTGCCTCAGCGCCCGCTGTGGCCCTGCCTCACTCGTGCGCGGACGCCGCCCCCAGCAGGCTGCGGATGCGCCCCGTGGCCTCGCGGAACTCGCCCGTCGCCAGCGTCGTCGCGTACGAACGCTCCGGTGGCAGACCGACGTCGATGATCTCCGTGACCGTCCCGGGGCGCGGGCTCATCACGACGACGCGGTCCGCCAGATAGACGGCCTCCGCGATCGAGTGGGTCACCAGGAGCACCGTGGTGCCGGTCTCGCGCCAGATCCGGTTCAGCTCCACGTTCATCTGCTCGCGCGTGAGCGCGTCGAGCGCCCCGAAGGGCTCGTCCATCAGCAGCACGGGCGGCTCGTGCAGGAGCGCCCGGCAGAGCGCGACGCGCTGCTGCATGCCGCCGGACAGCTCGTGCGGATAGGCGTCCTCGAAGCCGCCGAGACCGGTCATGCGGATCAGTTCGTCGGTACGCGCGCGTGCCTGCGCCGCGGGGATCCTGCGCATCTCCGCCTGGAGCAGGATGTTGCGGCGGGCCGAGCGCCAGTCGAGCAGGGCGGCGCGCTGGAAGACGTAACCGATGTCGCGCCGCGGTCCGCGCACCCGTTCGCCGCCCAGGAGCACGTCCCCCGAGGAGGGCGTGAGCAGTCCGGCGACCAGCTTCAGGAGGGTGGACTTGCCGCAGCCCGACGGCCCGACGATCGCCACGAACTCGCCCGCCCCGACGTCGAGGGAGACCTCGCGCAGCGCGGTGACGTCCTTCTTCTTCGTACGGAAGCGGACGGCCACGTCGTCCAGGCGCACGGCGGGCGCCGCTCCCGCCGCCTCCGTCGCCGGCGCGCGCGTCTCGTCACTCATCTTGAGCGTCGCATCCTTCGCCATTCCCCTGCCGCCCCTCAGCCCTTGATCCCCTTGGCCGAATCCCAGTACTCCGCGACGGGCTTGGCCTTCTCCACCATCCCGGCCTCCGCGAAGACGTCGATGGTCTGCTGCCAGTCCGCCTCGGTGTTGGCACCCGGCGCCTTCCCCTGGGTGGCGTCGGTGTGCAGCAGGGTCAGCGTGGTCTTGAACTGCTCCGACAGCACGGATTCCGGGGGCAGTTGCTCGGACGCGCCCTCCATCGCGGCGACCGCCGGCTCCGGGTTCTTCTCGGCGGCCGCCCACGACTCACTGACCGCCTTGGTCATGCGCTGGGCCAGATCGCCCCTGCCCTGAAGGGTCTTGGGCCCGGCGATGAGGCCGTTGGAGTAGAAGTTGAGGCCGTTCTCGGAGAAGCGCAGATACGAGACGTCCTTCTTGGCCTTGTTCTGCATGGTGGGCCCCTGGTCGCTGGCGTAGCCGAGCAGCGCGTCCGTCTTGCCGGAGATCACCGCGGCGATCTTGCCCGCCGGGTCGGTGTTCTGGACCTTGACGTCGGACAGCTCCATGCCGTTCTTCTCGAGGAAGATCGGGAAGGTCTTGGTGAGCGCGTCGCCCGCCGTGCCCGCGATCATCTTGCCCTTGAGGTCGGCGGGCGACTTGATGTCCTGCGCCGCGAAGGACTGCACGGAGGCGGGCGTCGTCTGCAGGAAGACGCCGAGGCTCTTCACCTTCACGCCCTGGTCGACGCCGGCGAGCACCGCGGGCGTGTCCGCCCAGCCGAAGTCGGTCTGCCCGGCGCCGGTGGCCTGCACGGTCTTCTGCGAGCCCTGGCCCGCCCTGATCTCCAGGTCGATGCCGTGCTTCTCGAAGATCTTCCGCTTCTCGCCGTAGTAGAACGGCGCGTGTTCGCCGTACGGATACCAGTTGAGCGTCAGCGTGACCTTGTCGAGCTCCTTGCCGGAGTCGCTGGTGCTCGTCTTGTCGTCGTCGCCGCAGGCCGTCGCGGTCACCGCGACGAGGGCCAGGGGGACGAGGCCGGTGAGCAGTCTGCGCGCGTCCATGGGACGGCCCTTCTCGCGTACGGGGACATGGCTGGGGGGAGCGGCGGTGCGTCGCGTCAGTACGTGGTGGTGCGTCAGTACGTGGTGGTGCGTCAGTACGAGGTGGTGGCGGCCACGCCCCTGCGGCTCGCGTGCCACGGGAGCAGCAGCTTCTCGGCGATCTCGACGAGCACGAACAGGACCACGCCGATCAGCGACATCACGAGCAGGCCCGCGAAGAGCATCGGGGTGTCGAGATTGCCGTTGGCCTGGAGGATCACATAGCCGAGGCCTTCGTTCGCACCGACGAACTCGCCGACGACGGCGCCGGTCACCGCGAGGGTGACGGCCACCTTCAGACCCGAGAACAGGTGCGGCAGCGACGCCGGGAAGCGGATCTTGAGGAAGGTCTGCCAGGGACGTGCGCCCATGGTGGCGGAGAGCTGGAGCATCTCCGGATCGACGGCCTTGAGCCCGGTCACCATCGAGATGACGACGGGGAAGAAGGCGATGAGCACGGCGATCAGGATCTTGGGAGCGATGCCGAAGCCCAGCCAGACGACGAACAGCGGCGCGATCGCGATCTTCGGCACGACCTGGGCGAAGAGCAGAATCGGGTAGAGGGTCTTCTCGACGGTCGTCGAACAGACCATCAGCACCGCCGAGATGATGCCGACGCCCACCGCGATGACGAATCCGAGCAGGGTCTCGTAGGTGGTGACCCAGCTGTGCTGCCAGAGGTAGTCGGACTTGTCGAGCAGCACGTCGAGGGTCGCGCCGGGCGAGGGGACGAGATAGGCCTCGACCATCTCGGTGGCGGCGATCAGCCACCAGGCGCCGAAGCAGACGAGCAGCAGGGCGAGCGGACGCCAGCTCTTCTCGGCCGCTTCGGCCGTACGTTGCCGAAGAGTGGGGCGGCTGCGGTCGGCAACGCCCGCCGTCTTGGCGGGAGTTGTCTGCAGTGCGCTCTGGCTCACGGTGAACTCCCCTGGCATACAGCGAACTTCGGAGGCAGTTGCGGAGCTCGATGGTGCGGAGCTTCGGTGGCGCGGAGCTTCGGTGGCGCGGAAACCGCTTTCAGAAAGCGCTTTCTGATAAGGTGTCAGTCACGCTAATGACTGGCTGACCGCAGGGTCAATAGGTCGGCTCGAAGTTTCGCGGCGCGAGACGAGGGGGGCGCGGTGCGGGAACGCGAACGGGAACGCGAACACGGACCTCATGTCACCCTGCACGCGGTGGCCCGCACCGCCGGGGTCTCCCCGGCCACCGCGTCACGGGCCCTGAACGGCACGACACGGGTCCGTGAGGACCTGCGGCGGCGGGTGATCGACGCGGCGGAGCAGCTCGGCTACATCCCCAACGCCCATGCGCAGGCGCTCGCGAGCGCCTCCAACAACACGGTCGGCGTGATCTGCCACGACGTCGGCGATCCCTACTTCTCGGCGATCGCCGGCGGCGTGATGGCTGCGGCGGCCGAGCGGGATCTCCTTGTCATGCTGGCCAGCACCTTTCGCGCTCCGGCCCGGGAGATCGCGTACGTGTCGATGCTGCGGGCGCAGCGGGCCCGCGCGATCCTGCTGATCGGCTCGGGCTTCCAGGACCCGGCGTGGGAGCGGTCGTTGGCGTCCGAGCTCACCCCGTACATGCGCGACGGGGGCCGTGTCGCCGTCGTCAGCCGGCACCGCGGCCTGCGCGTCGACACGGTGCAGCCGGAGAACCGGGAGGGCGCGGGCGCGCTGGCGCGGGCACTGCTCTCGCTCGGGCACCGCGAGTTCGCCGTACTCACCGGGCCCGAGCGGCTCACCACGGTCGCGGACCGGCTCGCCGGGTTCCGCGACGCGCTGGCCGACGCGGGGGTCGCGCTGCCGCCCGAGCGGATCGTGGAGGGCGCTTTCACCCGGGCCGGCGGCCATGCCGCTGCGGTCGAACTGCTGCGGCGGGGGCGGCGGGTGACGTGCGTCTTCGCGGTGACGGATGTGATGGCCGTGGGGGCGTTGGGCGCGCTGCGGGAACGGGGGCTTCGAGTGCCGGAGGATGTGTCGCTCGCGGGGTTCGACGACATACCGCTGGTCGCTGAACTGGACCCGCCGCTGACTACGGTGGCGCTGCCTCTTACGCGGATAGGGCGGGATGTGATGGGGCTCGCTCTGCGGGAGCGGGGCAGCTCGAGGTCTCGGGTCGAGAGGGTTCGGGGGGAGGTGGTGCTGCGGGGGAGCGTGGCGGCTCCCGGCTGAGGGTTCCCGATTATCCGGCAGGGTCCGGGCGTCTCCGTACGTCCTCCGAAAGCGACGCCCTCCGCAGATGCTCCGCCAGCGCCTCCACCGCCGGTGACGAGGGGCCGTTCTTGACGCCCCACGCCAGGAGATGCTGACGGCGGGCCCAAGAATCCCGCAGTTCGCATACGTCCAGGGGCTGGCTCGGGTCGATCGCCCGGCGCGGCACCACCGCGAGGCCGACGCCCGCGGCCGCGAGGGCGACCACGACGTTCAGGTGGGCGACGCTGGTGCGGTAGCGCGCGACCGGTGCGTGCGGGCCGAGGTGCTTCTCGATCCAGCGCCCCAGCGAGGAGTCGGCGTCGAGCCCGACCAGTGGGTGTTCGGCGGCCTCGCGGTAGGTCAGCCCGGTGCGTCCGGCGAGAACACCGCCGGCCTGGCCGATCACGACGAGGGAGTCGTCGCCCAGCGGTTCCGTCTCCAGGCCGCTGTCGCGCGCCTCGTCGTCGACGACGACCCCCAGGTCCGCCTCGCCGTCGGCGAGTTTGCGCACGGTCTGCGGCGTACGGCTTTCGGACACGGTGACGTCGACGTCGGGGTGCGCCCGCAGGAACGAGACCAGGGCGCGCGGCACAAGGCGGTGCATGGCGGAGCCGCCGCTCAGCAGGGTCAGCGGGGCGGTCGGGGACCGGGTGTAGCCCGCCACGGCGCTCTCGAGACGCACGGTCTGGGCGATGACCTCGCGCGCGTGCCGGGCCAGTGTCGTGCCCGCAGGCGTGAGGCGCACCCCGCGGCGTCCGCGGATCAGCAGCTCCACCCCCGCCTGGTGCTCGAGCGAGCGGACCCGGGCGCTGGCCGACGGCAGGCTCAGATGCATCCGGCGGGCGCCGGCCGTGATCGAGCCCTCCGTCACGATGTCGAGGAAGAGCCGCAGATCGTCGAGGTCGTAACGCACCCGACCCAGCCTATGGCACAGCCTTAGGCTGGGTACACCGATTACGCATTGTGGACCGGGCGGCCACAGGGTGATGCTCGCCCGATGTCGTCCGAGATCCTGCTCGTCCTGCTCGCCGGTGTCGCGGCCGGGGCGCTGAACTCCGTCGGCGGCGGAGGCACGTTCGTGGCGCTGCCCGCTCTCGTCGCGGTCGGCCTGTCCCCCGTGTCGGCGAACGCGTCGTCGACCATCGCCCTGGTGCCGGGCGCCTTGGTCAGTGGCTGGGTCTACCGACGTGAACTCACCCCGGTCGGCGCGGCGTCCACGCGGGCGCTGACCGGGGTGAGTGTGGTCGGGGGCGCGCTCGGCGCCGGTCTGCTGCTGGCCCTGCCCGCGTCGTCGTTCGAGGCGGCGGTGCCCTGGCTGCTCGCCTTCGCGACGCTGGTCCTCGCCTTCGGACGCCACCTGTCCCGTACGTTGACCGACGCGCTGGGCCGCCCGGTCGGCATGAGCCCCCGGGCCATCCTGCTCAGCCAGTTCTTCCTCGCCCTGTACGGCGGATACTTCGGCGGAGCCGTAGGCATCCTGATGCTGGCCCTGTGGAGCATCGGCCTCGGCATCGACACCGCGGTCGGCAATCCGATACGGGTCACGCAGGTCGCGGCCATCTACCTCAGCGCGACCGCGCTGTTCCTCGTCGCCTCGGACGCGCTGAGCGCCCCGCTCGTCATCACCGCCATGCTGGCGGGCGCGCTGATCGGCGGCTTCACCGGCGCGCACTTCGCGCGTCGGCTCTCCGCGCGGCTGCTGCGGGGCGTCATCCTGACCACGGCCGTGACCATGACCGTCCTTTATTTCCTGCGCAGTTGAGGCCGAATGGACATGACCGAAGGAATCTCTGAAGGCAATCTTGAAGGCACCCCGGAAGCCCGCCATGAAAACACCGCGCCGTACACGGATGCGGCCCGCGCACGTCTGGCGACGGCCTTCGAGGCGTGCGATCTTGCCGACCTCGCACGTGCCGCCGTCCCGATCGGCGAGCACGAGCTACTGCCCGACGGCACCGTCCGCTCCCCCGGCTCCGTGCTGGCCGAAGCCGCCCAAGTGCTCGCGTCCGCACGCCGGTTGCTCGAGGCCGCCGCCGTCTTCGAGCGCATCGGCGGCGCGAGCTGGCAGCTCATCGGCGACATCCTGGGCGTGGAGGCCCGGTCCGCACGCGTGCGCTTCGCCTTGGCCGAGGCCCAGGTCCGGGAGGAGCTGCGCCGCCCGGAGAGAGCGGGACCCCAGGCTGTCGAGGCCGGCTGGTGGCGTACGTACGCCACCGGGGCACCCCTGGAGGCGGCCCGCGACCTCGACGACTGGGTGCTGCGCCACGCGGACGCGGACGGAGAGGGAGGTGGGGACGGAGACGGGGACAGCGGCCTCGGCACCGCGCCGGTGTCGGGCGGCCTGGTCCGGGCGGAGCCCCGGCGGCCCACCCAGCGCAGTCGGTGATCCCGCATCGCCCATCCACACAGACGATCCGCGCCACCGGGGCCCGCCCCGCGCACCC
>NZ_SRIC01000217.1 GCF_004684775.1 Streptomyces sp. MZ04 | reverse complement strand
CTGCTGCAGATCGGGGTGGGGGTGCTACGGCTCGGGCGGTGGTTCCGGGCCGTGTCCGTGGCCGTGGTGCAGGGGATGCTGGCCGGCATCGGGCTCGTGCTGATCGCCGGGCAGCTGTACGCGATGGGGGACGCCGAAGCGCCCGCAGGCGGGGTCGCCAAGCTCCTGGGGCTCATCCGCCTCGGCGGGCTCGCCGATCCCGTGGCCCTGGCGGTCGGGGGCGGGACCGTGCTTGTCCTGGTGCTCTGGCCGCGGTGGCGGCGCGGTGCCCGGATGGTGCCCGCGCCGCTGGTCGCGGTGGGGCTCGCGGCGGCCGCGGCCGCGCTGCTGCGGCTGCCGGTCCGGCGGGTCGAGGTGCGCGGGCTCGTGGAGGCCGTGCAGCCGCCGGGGGCCGCGGAGTTCGCGCGGCTCACGGAAGTGGGCGTGGTCGGTACCGTCCTCGCCTTCGCGCTGATCGCGTCCGCGGAGTCGCTGTTCAGCGCGGCGGCGGTGGACCGGCTGCACCAGGGGCCACGTACCGACTACGACAAGGAGCTCATCGCGCAAGGCACGGGCAACGCCGTCTGCGGGGCGCTCGGTGCGCTGCCGATGACCGCGGTGATCGTACGCAGCGCGGCGAACGTACGGGCGGGGGCGCGGACCAAGGCGTCACGGGTGCTGCACGGGGTGTGGCTGCTGCTGTTCGCGGCCGTGCTGCCCGCCGCGCTCGGGCTGATTCCGGTGGCGGCGCTCGCGGGGCTGCTCGTGCACGCGGGGTGCAAGCTCGTTCCCGTACGGGAGTTGGGGCCGTTGTGGCGTGAGCATCGCGGTGAGGGGGTGGTGCTCGGGGTGACGGCTGTGGCGATCGTGGCGACGAATCTCTTCGAGGGGGTGCTCGTCGGGCTCGCGCTGGCTGTCGGGAAGACGGCGTGGGACATCAGTCATGTGCACGTGGAGACGGAGGACCGGGGCGCGGCGGGTCTTGTCGTGCGGGTCACGGGCAACGCCACCTTCCTGCGGTTGCCGAAGCTGCTCGACGCGTTGGAGGCGTTGCCGGTCGACCGTGCGGTTCGGCTGGAGCTCGGCGGTCTGCGGCACGTGGACCATGCGTGTGCGGCGGCGCTCGAGGGGTGGGCCGAGCGGCGGCGGCCGCCTGCCGTCGCGGCATCGGCGCCGAACGCGTAACTACCCCTTGCGCTTCTTCCGGGACGGATTGCCCGTGCGTCGGGACGTGCGCTTCGCGTACTGGTCGCGGGCCGTCTCGTACTCCTCGCGGTGGAGTTTCTCGCCGGGGGCCTCGGTGAGGGAGCGGAGGGAGTAGGCGAGGAGCGAGCCGATGAAGCCGATCGTCATCAGGCCGCGCATCGATGACTGGGACGCCGGGTCGTGGCGTCGGGTGAAGCCGTCCCAGGTGCGGCGGAAGGCGATCGCGCTGCAGATCGCGAACATGACGACCATCAGGACGTTCAGGAAGGTGCCTACGTCGGCGATCGCCATGCCCTCGTACGCGAAACGCAGCACGAAGCAGCCGGCCACGGCCGCGAGGAGCGAGCCCGCCGCGACTCCGGCGCGGCGGGCGGCGTAGCCGTTGTCGTGGGCGACCCAGGTCGTGCCGAAGAAGCGGAGGGGCTCGGGCTTCGGGCCGGGGGCGGTCGCGGCCGTCGCTGCCGTGCGGTCGGGGGTGCTGGAATCTGCGCTCACCCTCCGAGTATCGCCCGGGGTGGCCGCGGGCCGGGCGCAGGGCGGCACGGGCCGGGCGCGCCCTATTCGTCCCCCGCCTTGCCCTGCCGTACCACTCGGCAGCTAGTTTGTGCGGCAGGACAGGTAAATCGGCTCATGCGGCAACTGGTGCACGGGGGACGGGGAGGTCGGGGAGAGTGTCGCTCCGCGGAGGTGACCCAGCCGAGATCGGCGGCTATCCGCTCGAGGCGCGGCTCGGTTCGGGCGGCATGGGCACGGTCTTTCTGGCGCGTACGGCTTCGGGGCGGCCCGTGGCGATCAAGCTGATCCACCAGCAGTTCGCCGGGGACGAGGAGTTCCGCATCCGCTTCCGGCAGGAGGTGGCGGCGGCGCGGCGGGTGAGCGGCGCGTTCACCGCCGCGGTGGTCGACGCGGACCCGGAGGCCGAGCATCCCTGGATGGCGACGGCCTATATAGAGGGGCACACGCTCGCCCAGCGCATCGCCAAGCGGGGCCCGCTGACCGGCGCGGATCTGCGCACGCTCGCCATCGGTCTGACGGAGGCGCTGCGGGACATCCACCGCGTGGGCGTCGTCCACCGTGACCTCAAGCCGTCGAACGTCGTGCTGTCCCCCGAGGGCCCGCGCGTCATCGACTTCGGCATCTCGCGCGCGGCGGACCAGCAGACGCTGACGATGACGGGGCGGGTGATCGGTACGCCGCCGTTCATGTCGCCCGAGCAGTTGCAGGCGCCGCGCGGGGTCGGGCCGCGGTCCGATGTCTTCTCCCTCGCGACGCTGCTCGTGTACGCGGCGACGGGACAGGGGCCCTTCGACGCGGACAGCCCGTACATGACGGCGTATCAAGTGGTCCACGAAGCACCGTCGTTGGGTGCCGTGCCCGCCGCCCTGCGCGAGGTCGTCGAGCCGTGCCTGGCCAAGGACCCGGAACAGCGGCCATCGGCGGACGAGTTGCTCGAGCGGCTGCGGGATCTGCCGGCCGAGATGGAGGACGCGGCGGGGGCGGGCGGCAGCCGTACGCGGGACACGGATACGGAGCATCACCGCACCGGGGACGAGGGCGGGGACAAGGGCAGGGACAGGGCCGCCGAGAAGCCCGGCGGCACCCTCATCGGCCGTCATCTGCGCCGCCGTTGGCGCCCGGTGCTCGGGGCGGTGCTCGCCGTGGCCGCCATCGGGGGCGGGGTCGCGTGGCTTCAGCTTGACGGGTCCGACGCCCCCGCCGACGACGGCAAGGGTCGGACCGTGGCCGCGGCGGGTGTGCCCCTGCCCGAAGGCTTCCACCCGTGGCGCAGGACCGTGCCCAACGGCCAGAACCCCCCGGACGAGCTGCGCTGCGTACCGCGCGGCGACGCGTTGTTCTGCGGGGGCGGGGGTGTCGTCGCGAGCCGGATGCGGATCTCCGACGGCAAGGAGATCTGGAAGGTGAAGAGCGGCGGCGTACCGGTCGAGGGCATGCACATCGTGGGCGTCACGGACGACACGGTGCTTGCCTACCGACCGCCGACCGACGCCGACGGGGCCACCGACGCGACGACCGAGGTCGTCGCACTGGACGCGGAGACCAGCAAGGAGCTGTGGTCCGCCGGCTCCGGCTCGCAGTCGACGGGCCTGACGGGCCGGACCCAGGACGCCGTCCTCTTCGGCTCCCGCGTCCTGACCGTCGACCCGGAAGGCACCCGCGTCGAGGCCCGCGAGGCCCGCGGCGGCGGCCTGCTCT
Source organism: Streptomyces sp. MZ04 (assembly GCF_004684775.1). Lineage (GTDB taxonomy): Bacteria > Actinomycetota > Actinomycetes > Streptomycetales > Streptomycetaceae > Streptomyces. The sequence goes on along the minus strand of NZ_SRIC01000217.1, from coordinate 11,192 downwards.
GGTCGACGCCGATGCCTGCGGGCTCGGAGTGCGCGCCCTTCACCGCGGGCGAGCGGCTGTACGCCCTGTGCGCGCCGCAGGCCGAGGTCGACAACCTCGAGCTGAACCACCCGGTCGTGCACACCGTCGACCCCGAGTCTGGCGCGCTCGACAAGGGCGTCGCGGTCAAGGGTCCGGTGCAGCCGGTGGGCGGCGACGAGGACGGGCTCGTACTCCTTCATCAGCGCATGAAGGGGCCGGAGTTCCTCGGGTACGACCAGGTGGTGCGGGTCGGCACGGGCCGCCGTGACGTGTCGTACCGGCCGCTGCGGACCACGTACGCGGCGACGCCCGGCATGGCCGGCGGAACCGTCTACTTCGCCGGGTCGACCGGTCTCATCAGCGCGGTGGACCCCGCTACGGGGCGGCAGAAGTGGTCCCGGCAGACGAATGCGGACAGCGCTTCGGGGCCGGTCGCCGGGGACGGCGTCCTGTACTTCAGCTCGGCCAGCGGGCGGGTCGTCGCGCTGACGCCCGGCGGCAGGACGCTGTGGAACGGCGATCCGCGGGCCGACGGTCTTGGCGGCGGGGTGAACGCGAGTCCGCGCGTGGTGGTTTCGGGGCGGGTCGTGGTGGTGGCCGCCGCCGGGAACACGGTGTTCTCTTTCGACGCGAAGAAGCCGCCGAAGTCCGGGTGATCCGGGTGAGGGCCTCGGCGGCTTCTTCTCTTCAGGCGGTGTGCTCAGCAGCGGGGTGCCACGTAGCCGTCGCTGCCGGTGCGGACGTACGTGTCCGAGACGTAGCGGCCGCTGCCGATGCGGTCCCAGATGCTTGACGTGCCGGCCGGGCCCGTCACCGTCTCGCCCGGGCGCTGGCAGTAGAGCGTCACTCGGGTGCCTGCCGAGAGGCGGCCGACCTTGGCGTAGGAAGTGCCGGGGCCGGAGCGGACGTTGACGTCTGCGGCTATGGGGTACGACTTCGCCGCCGCGGCCTCTGCGGACTCTGCGGACTCCGGTGCTATGACGTTCTCGCTCATGCTTCTCTCCCCCGTGAAGCAGGGGCGGCTTGGGCCGCCCCTGGCTTGTTCGTCACTGGTGTGGACGCGTGGGGGTGGTGGGGTGGTTGCACAAGCGCCCCGAAGGAGCGCTCAGCCCAGCTTCGACACGTCCCGCACCGCGCCCCTGTCCGCGCTCGTCGCCATCGCCGCGTACGCCCGCAGTGCCGCCGAGACCTTGCGCTCGCGGGACTTGGGGGCGTAGACGCCGCCGAGCGCCTCGCGGCGGGCGGCCAATTCCTGCTCCGGGACCAGGAGTTCGATTCCGCGGTTGGGGATGTCGATGCGGATGCGGTCGCCGTCCTCGACCAGGGCGATCGTGCCGCCGGACGCCGCCTCGGGCGACGCGTGGCCGATCGAGAGGCCCGACGTGCCGCCGGAGAAGCGGCCGTCCGTGACCAGCGCGCAGACCTTGCCCAGGCCCCGGCCCTTCAGGAACGAGGTCGGGTGGAGCATCTCCTGCATGCCGGGGCCGCCCTTGGGACCCTCGTAGCGGATGACCACCACGTCGCCCGGCTTGATCTGCTTGTTGAGGATCTTCTCGACGGCCTCTTCCTGCGAATCGCAGACCACGGCGGGGCCCTCGAACGTCCAGATCGACTCGTCGACGCCCGCCGTCTTCACGACGACGCCGTCCTCGGCCAGGTTGCCCTTGAGGACCGCGAGACCGCCGTCCTTCGAGTACTTGTGCGCCACGTCCCTGATGCAGCCGCCCGCGGCGTCCGTGTCCAGAGTGTCCCAGCGCTCCGACTGCGAGAAGGCCTGCGCGGAGGGCTTGCAGCCCGGCGCCGCGTGCCACATCTCGACGGCCTCGGCGGAGGGCGAACCGCCGCGCACGTCCCAGGTGTCCAGCCAGTCCTTGATGGACTTGGAGTGGACCGTGTGCACGTCCTCGTGCAACAGGCCCCCGCGGTACAGCTCGCCCAGGAGCGCGGGGATGCCGCCGGCGCGGTGCACGTCCTCCATGTAGTACGTGCCGCCGGGCGCCACGTTCGGGGCGACCTTGGCCAGGCACGGCACGCGGCGCGAGACGGCGTCCATGTCGGCGAGGGTGTACTCGAGCTCGGCCTCCTGCGCGGCGGCGAGCAGGTGCAGGATCGTGTTCGTGGAGCCGCCCATGGAGATGTCGAGCGCCATGGCGTTGTCGAAGGCGGCGTGCGTGGCGATGGAACGCGGCAGGACGGAGGCGTCGTCCTCGTAGTAATAGCGCTTGGTGATCTCGACGACCGTTTCGCCGGCCTTCTCGTACAGCGCCTTGCGGCCCGTGTGCGTGGCGAGCATCGAGCCGTTGCCGGGGAGGGAGAGGCCGATCGCCTCCGTCAGGCAGTTCATCGAGTTGGCGGTGAACATGCCGGAGCAGGAGCCGCAGGTCGGACAGGCGTTCTCCTCGATACGGAGGATGTCCTCGTCCGAGATGCTCTCGTCCACCGCGTCACTGATCGCGTTGACCAGGTCGAGCTTGCGGACCGTGCCGTCGACCAGCGTGGCCTTGCCGGCCTCCATCGGGCCGCCGGAGACGAAGACCGTCGGGATGTTGAGACGCAGGGCCGCGTTCAGCATGCCGGGGGTGATCTTGTCGCAGTTGGAGATGCAGATCAGGGCGTCGGCGCAGTGCGCCTCGACCATGTACTCCACGCTGTCCGCGATCAGGTCGCGGGAGGGCAGTGAGTAGAGCATGCCGCCGTGGCCCATCGCGATGCCGTCGTCCACCGCGATCGTGTTGAACTCGCGGGGGATGCCGCCCGCGGCCTTGATCGCCTCGGAGACGATCCGGCCGACCGGCTGCAGGTGGGTGTGGCCCGGGACGAACTCGGTGAAGGAGTTGGCGACGGCGATGATCGGCTTACGCCCGATGTCCGCGCCGGGTACACCGGAGGCGCGCATAAGGGCGCGGGCGCCCGCCATGTTGCGGCCGTGGGTGACAGTGCGGGACCTGAGCTCGGGCATCGTCGCTCGCTCCTTCAGGGATCTTCAGACAGGCTTCCGGGAGACTTCGGAGATAGAAGACTCGACTGTTGTCGAGCGTACGCCGACGCTCCACGATCTGGACAGGCTGTCCGGATGGCGGAACGGCCGTCTCGGTGAGCGGCCCACGAAGAGGACGCGTACGTGCCGGGCTCACGGCCCCGTCAGATGCCCCTGCACCACCGGCGCGATCCGCGCGATGATCACTTCCGGGTCCGCCGAGGCCAGCGGCTCCACCTGGATCACGTACCGCAGCATCGCCGTGCCCACGAGCTGCGCGGCCGCGAGCTCCGCCCGCAGTTCCGCGTCCGGCCGGTCGATGCGGCGCGCCACCCTGCCGAGCAGCTGCGTCACGATGAGGCGGCGGAAGACCGCGGCCGCCTTGTCGTTGTTCACCGCGGAGCGCACGATCGCCAGGAGCGGTACGCGCGTCGCCGGGTTCTCCCAGACGCCGAAGATGAAGCGGGTGAGACGCTCGCCGACCGCGTCGAGCGGACCCTCCTCGACCGCCGCGGGCGCCTCGAGCGCGGGCGCGAACGCCACCTCGATCGCCGAGGCGAAGACCTGCTCCTTGGTCCCGAAGTAGTGGTGCACGAGCGCCGAGTCCACCCCGGCCGCCTTGGCGATGCCGCGTACGGAGGTCTTCTCGTACCCACGTGCGGAGAACTCGGTGCGGGCCGCCTCCAGGATCCGGTCCCGCATCGCGGGACCCTCGGCCGACTGCGTACGCGATGGACGCCCCCTGCGCCGCGGAGCCGCCGCCCCCTCGCCCGCGCCGCCCCGTGCCGCCGCCGTCACGACCGGGGCACCCGCACCGCGGACGCCAGATGCAGCCGCGTATAGGCGAGGGCCTCGGCGAGATCGGCCTCACGTTCGGCGCTGGACATCGCGCGCCGCGTATTGACCTCGATGACGACGTGACCGTCGAAACCGCTCGTCGCAAGGCGTTCGAGCAGCTCGGCGCAGGGCTGCGTGCCGCGCCCCGGCACCAGGTGCTCGTCCTTGGCGGAGCCCTTGCCGTCGGCGAGGTGGACGTGGCCGAGGCGGTCGCCCATGCGGTCGATCATCTGCATCGCGTCCGTGCGGGCGGTCGCGGTGTGGCTGAGGTCGACCGTGAAGTGGCGGTAGTCGTCCTTGGTGACGTCCCAGTCGGGGGCGTACGCGAGCATCTCGCGGTCGCGGTAGCGCCAGGGGTACATGTTCTCGACGGCGAAGCGGACGTCCGTCTCGTCCGCCATCCGCCAGATGCCCTCGACGAACGCGTTCGCGTACCCCCGCTGCCAGCGGAAGGGCGGGTGCACGACGACCGTCGACGCGCCCAGCTTCTCGGCGGCGGCCTGGGCGCGCTGGAGCTTCACCCAGGGGTCGGTGGACCACACGCGCTGCGTGATCAGCAGACAGGGCGCGTGCACGGCGAGGATCGGGATCCGGTGGTAGTCGCTCAGCCTGCGCAGGGCCTCGATGTCCTGGCTGACGGGGTCGGTCCAGACCATGACCTCGACGCCGTCGTAACCCAGGCGCGCGGCGATCTCGAAGGCCGTCGCCGTCGACTCCGGATAGACCGAGGCCGTCGACAGGGCGACCTTCGCATCCGGGATGCGCACCACTGGTTCTGCCACGAGGGACAGCGTACGGGCCCTCGCGCGACGTCGGGGAGGTGGTCTCCCGCAGTGTCCTACGTCACCGGGAGGTGGTCGAGCCGGCGCAGGATCACGCCTTCGCGCAGCGCCCACGGACAGATCTCCAGCGTCTCGACGCCGAACAGATCCATCGCGCCCTCCGCGACGAGCGCCCCCGCGAGCAGCTGTCCCGCCCGCCCCTCGGAGACACCGGGCAGCTCGGCGCGCTCCGCCGCCGTCATCGCGGCCAGCTGCGGAACCCAGTCCTCCAGGGATTTCCGCTTCAGCTCACGCTGTACGTAGAGGCCCTCGGCCGAGCGTGCGGCGCCGGCCAGCCTTGCGAGCTGCTTGAACGTCTTCGAGGTCGCCACGACATGGTCCGGGTTGCCGAAGCGGCTGAACTCCCCCACCGTGCGGGCGATCTGGGCACGCGCGTGCCGCCGCAGCGCCTTCACGTCGGCCGGGGCGGGCGGGTCCTGGGTCAGCCACGCGGACGTCAGCCGGCCCGCGCCGAGCGGCAGGCTGACCGCGGCGTCCGGTTCCTCGTCGATGCCGTACGCGATCTCAAGCGATCCGCCGCCGATGTCGATGACCAGGAGCTTCCCCGCCGACCAGCCGAACCAGCGGCGGGCCGCCAGGAAGGTGAGCCGGGCCTCCTCGGCGCCGGTGAGGACCTGCAGGTCGACGCCGGTCTCCTCCTTCACGCGGGCCAGCACCTGGTCCGCGTTGCCGGCCTCGCGGACCGCGGACGTGGCGAAGGGCAGCAGGTCCTCCACGCCCTTGTCCTCGGCGGCCTCGAGCGCGTCGCGGACCGTGGCGACGAGGCGGTCGACGCCCTCGGGGCCGATGGCTCCCGCCTCGTCGAGGAGTTGGGCGAGGCGCAGGTCCGCCTTGTGCGAGTGCGCGGGCAGCGGGCGCGCGCCGGGGTGGGCGTCCACCACCAGCAGATGCACCGTGTTCGAACCTACGTCGAGGACACCGAGTCTCATATACGGAACGCTACTGCTCGTACGGCGGTCGCTGGTCCTCGGACCGGGTACCGCCCGCATACCCTGGAGTCGTGCCAAAGACGAAAAAGGCGAAGACCGACAAAACGAAGTCAAAGAATAAGTCGGGGAAGCTGGAGAAGCCGGGGAAGCCGGGGAAGCCTGGGAAGCCGGAGAAGCCTGGAAAGGTGCAGCCGGACGAGAAGGGCCTCGACTTCGCCCGCGCCTGGGTGGAGTTTCCGGACCCCGCGGACGACGAGCAGGTCTTCCGTTGTGATCTGACATGGCTGACCTCTCGGTGGAGCTGCATCTTCGGCAGCGGCTGCCAGGGCATCCAGGCGGGCCGGGCGGACGACGGCTGCTGCACGCTGGGCGCGCACTTCTCGGACGAGGACGACGAGAAGCGGGTCGCCGGGTTCGTGGCACGGCTCACACCCGACATCTGGCAGCACCACGACATCGGTACGGATACCGGCTGGGTGTCGACGGACGAGGACGGCGAGCGCCAGACCCGCCCGTACAACGGCTCCTGCATCTTCCAGAACCGCCCCGGTTTCGCGGGCGGCGCGGGCTGCTCGCTGCACATCCTGGCCCTCAAGGAGGGCCGCGAGCCCCTGGAGACCAAGCCGGACGTGTGCTGGCAGCTGCCGGTGCGGCGGACGTACGAGTGGATCGACCGGCCCGACGAGACGCGGGTCCTGCAGGTGTCGATCGGGGAGTACGACCGGCGTGGCTGGGGTCCCGGCGGGCACGATCTGCACTGGTGGTGCACGTCGGCGACGTCGGCGCACGGTGCGGGTGATCCGGTGTACGTCTCGTACCGCCCCGAGCTGACGGAGATGATGGGCAAGGCGGGGTACGACCGCCTGGCCGGGCTCTGCGAGGAACGACTGGCGTCGCAGCTGCCGCTGGTGGCTCCGCATCCGGCGGATCCGGCGCGGTAGCCCGGGGCGCCTGCAGCGGGCTTCTTTCCCCAACCCCGCCCCTTCCCGAACTTTCCGACTCCGTCGGGCTCATGGCTCGGCAGATCACCGGCTCCGCCGAGTTCGTCCTCAGACGCCGGACGGGCTGAAATCAGCCCTCACTCGGGCTCGGCTCCCCGCTGCCGTCGGTCGGTGACGGGGATGGGTCGCCCGGGTCCGACGGGGTCGGCGTGGGCGTCGGCGTCGGGTCCGACGGCGTAGGAGTCGGCGTCGGATCCGGGTCCGACGGCGTTGGCGTCGGGTCCGTAGGCGTAGGGCGCGGGACCGGTGTTGTCGGGCCCGTCGCACGCCCGTACCCGTTGATCGAGACGATCGCCCCCGCGGGGGCGATCGACACCCGCGCGCTCCAGTGGCCCGCCGGCTCGCGGTCGTGGTCGACGTACACCCGGATCGTGAACGTCTCGCCCGGCGACAGCGTTCCGGAGGACCGGCTCAGGTAGAGCCAGGAGGCGCCGGCGCTCGCCGACCAGCGGACCGGTTCGCCGCCGGACGCCGAGAGCGTGATCAGTGTCGTACCGCCGCTCGACTGCGCCTCCACGGTGAGCCGACCGGCCCCGGTCGAGGAGTGCGAGGGCGGCGAGCCGCCGCTGATGACCTCTACGGAGACGTCCGGTGAGCGGCTGCCCGCGGTGAACCGCGGATCCGGCGGCGTCTGCGCGTTGCCCGCGTTCTCGTAGTCCTCACGCCGCCGGTCGCCGTCCATCTTGCCGGGACCGCCCGCGTCGGTGGCGCTGACGGAGGTGCCGTCCGCGCCCTCTCCGGTCAGCGGCGCTCCTCGGTACGCCGCCCAGAGGGCGAGCACCGGGGCGGCGATCACGGTGGCGACGACCGTCGTCGTCACGGCACGCGCGCGTAGACGGTCGCGGCGGGCGGCATGGTCCTTGGGGTCCATCGGGAAGCCGCGCCGGTCGAAGCGCGGACCACCGCCACGCGCGCGTGGGACGTGCGCCATCGTCACGTGGACGGCGGCGCGCGGCGCCTCGACGACGGGTAGCGCGGCCGGCGAGGCCGCCGTGCCGGGCCACGTCCCGGATCCCGCGCGCTCGGCGGTGAGCCGGCAGCGCGGGCAGTCGTCGACGTGCCGGACGAGCTCGCGGCGCAGGGCCGTGCCCAGGAGGAGCTGGTTGTCGCCGGTGAGGCGGGCGACGATCGGGCAGGTGCCGGTCTCCACGACGGCGAGCGCGGCCCGGGTGCGCTCCACCTCGCAGGCGGCGGACGCGAGGAGGTCCCGGGTCCTGCCGAGGTCGAGGCCGACGACGACGGCGACCTCCTGGGGGGCGAGCTGGTGGCGCACGGCGAGCTCCAGGGCCTCCCGCTGCTCCGGAGTCGTCCCCGCGGCCTCCGGCCAGGCCAGCTGGGCGAGTTCGCGGCGCCGCTGCCGGTCGGTCTCGTCGTCGGGCTCGGCGGCGGAAGGCTTCGTCGCGGCGGCTGCGCGGGAGCCACCCACTCCCCCGGAGGCGTGCGCACCCCCCTGCCGCTTGCGCCTGGCGTCGGCGAGCGCGCGCAGGCAGACCCAGCGCGCGAGGGCGTACAGCCAGGGCTTGAGTTCGGACGCGGCGGCGGGACCGCGCGAGCCGCGGCGCTCGGCGATGGCGAGTGCGTCGCCCAGGGCGGCGGTCGCGGCGTCGTGATCGCAGAGGACGGACAGGCAGTACGTGAACAGGCCGTCCAGACAAGGTTCGTAGCGTGCGGGCGGCGCCTGCGGCACCGAGCGGGGCACTACGCGCTGGCGCGCGTCTCTGTGCGCCCGGTGTGCGCCGGTTGCTTGGGTGGGGGATTCCGGCCTGCTGCTCATCACCCGTGCGAAGTTAGGCGGATGATGCCGGGCCTCTCTCGCCTCTTGAGCACATTTAATCCTTACGGGTGAACAGATCCCTCAAAAGGGGACAGGAACCCATGATTCCGTGACCCGCGCCCCCTTGGCATCGGCGCGCGTGCCGCGTTGTCAGTGCTGCCCGCTACGGTTCGGTCCATGGCTGCCCGTACGAAATCCACGAAGGACCGGCCGTCCTACCGCTGCACCGAATGCGGCTGGCAGACGGCCAAGTGGCTCGGCCGCTGCCCCGAGTGCCAGGCCTGGGGGACGGTCGAGGAGTACGGCGCGCCCGCGGTCCGCACCACCGCCCCCGGCCGTGTCACCTCCTCCGCCCTGCCCATCGGCCAGGTCGACGGCCGCCAGGCCACCGCCCGCTCCACCGGCGTACCGGAACTGGACCGTGTCCTGGGCGGCGGCCTCGTCCCCGGTGCCGTGGCGCTGCTCGCGGGCGAGCCGGGCGTCGGCAAGTCGACGCTGCTCCTGGACGTGGCGGCGAAGGCGGCGAGCGACGAGCACCGCACGCTCTACGTCACCGGCGAGGAGTCGGCGAGCCAGGTCCGGCTGCGCGCGGACCGCATCAAGGCGATCGACGACCACCTCTACCTGGCGGCGGAGACCGATCTCGCCGCCGTGCTCGGCCACTTGGACGCGGTGAAGCCGTCCCTCCTGATCCTCGACTCGGTCCAGACGGTCGCGTCCCCGGAGATCGACGGGGCGCCGGGCGGCATGGCCCAGGTCCGCGAGGTGGCGGGCGCCCTGATCCGCGCCTCCAAGGAGCGCGCCATGTCGACGCTCCTGGTCGGCCATGTCACCAAGGACGGCGCGATCGCGGGACCGCGCCTCCTGGAGCACCTCGTGGACGTCGTCCTGTCCTTCGAGGGCGACCGCCACGCGCGCCTGCGTCTCGTACGGGGTGTCAAGAACCGCTACGGGACGACGGACGAGGTCGGCTGCTTCGAACTGCACGACGAGGGCATCACCGGCCTCGCCGACCCCAGCGGCCTCTTCCTGACCCGCCGCGCGGAGGCCGTCCCCGGCACCTGTCTGACGGTCACCCTGGAAGGCCGCCGCCCCCTGGTGGCCGAGGTGCAGGCGCTCACGGTCGACTCACAGATCCCCTCCCCGCGCCGCACCACATCGGGCCTGGAGACCTCCCGCGTCTCGATGATGCTGGCCGTCCTCGAACAGCGCGGCCGCATCTCCGCGCTCGGCAAGCGCGACATCTACAGCGCCACGGTGGGGGGCGTGAAGCTCTCCGAGCCGGCCGCGGACCTCGCCATCGCGCTCGCCCTGGCCAGCGCGGCGAGCGACACCCCGCTGCCCAAGAACCTGGTCGCGATCGGCGAAGTGGGCCTCGCGGGCGAGGTCAGACGGGTCACGGGGGTCCAGCGCAGACTGGCCGAGGCGCACCGTCTGGGCTTCACGCACGCCCTCGTTCCCGCCGACCCCGGCAAGGTCCCGCCCGGTATGAAGGTCACCGAAGTCGCCGACATGGGGGACGCGCTGCGCGTGCTTCCGAGGTCGCGTCGCAGAGAGGCCCCACGGGAGGAGGAAGACCGCCGGTAGACTTTGCCCTGGTCTCGCCCATCCGTACGAAACAGTCGTACGGACCGGGGCTTGGACAACCCGCGACCCGAGGAGTGCAGTGGCAGCCAACGACCGGGCGTCAGCTCCCGGCAAAGCCGGTGGAAGCTCCGGTGCAGATGGGCTGATGCGCGCCTCCCTGAGCGCGGTCGCGCCGGGCACGGGCCTGCGCGACGGCCTCGAGCGGATCCTCCGCGGCAACACGGGAGGGCTCATCGTCCTCGGCTGGGACAAGACCGTCGAGTCGATGTGTACGGGCGGTTTCATCCTGGACGTCGAGTTCACCGCGACGCGGCTGCGCGAGCTCTGCAAGCTCGACGGCGGCATCGTCATCGACAAGGACGTCACCAAGATCCTGCGGGCGGGCGTGCAGCTCGTCCCCGACCCGACGATCCCCACCGAGGAGACGGGCACGCGCCACCGCACGGCGGACCGCGTGTCCAAGCAGGTGGCCTTCCCCGTGGTCTCCGTCTCCCAGTCCATGCGCCTGATCGCGATCTACGTGGACGGGCAGCGCCGCGTCCTGGAGGACTCGGCGGCGATCCTGTCCCGCGCGAACCAGGCCCTGGCGACCCTGGAGCGGTACAAGCTCCGCCTCGACGAGGTCGCGGGCACGCTCTCCGCCCTGGAGATCGAGGACTTGGTGACGGTCCGCGATGTCTCGGCGGTCGCCCAGCGCCTGGAAATGGTGCGCCGCATCGCCACGGAGATCGCCGAGTACGTGGTGGAGCTGGGCACCGACGGCCGCCTTCTCGCCCTCCAGCTGGACGAGTTGATCGCGGGCGTGGAGCCGGAGCGGGAGCTGGTGGTCCGGGATTACGTCCCGGAACCGACCGCGAAGCGCTCCCGCACGGTGGACGAGGCGCTCTTCGAACTGGACGCGCTGACCCACGCGGAGCTCCTCGAACTGCCCATCGTGGCACGGGCGTTGGGCTACACCGGATCCCCCGAGGCGCTGGACTCCGCGGTCTCGCCGCGCGGCTTCCGCCTCCTGGCGAAGGTGCCGCGCCTGCCGGGCGCGATCATCGACCGCCTGGTCGAGCACTTCGGCGGCCTGCAGAAGTTGCTGGCCGCGAGCGTGGACGATCTGCAGACAGTGGACGGAGTGGGGGAGGCGCGCGCACGTAGCGTGCGCGAAGGGCTTTCGCGGCTTGCGGAGTCGTCGATTCTGGAGCGGTACGTCTAGAACGGAGAACGGTGCGGGTG
>NZ_SRIC01000216.1 GCF_004684775.1 Streptomyces sp. MZ04 | reverse complement strand
CCCCATTACCCCCTCTCCATCCCTGAAAGGCACCACACCCATGCGCAGAAGTACCCGGCAGCGCGCCGCACTCGGATCCGCGCTGACAGCCACCCTGCTGCTCAGCGCCTGCGGAGCCGAGGTCGATTCGGACTCCAAGACGTCGGGAGCGTCGGCGTCCAAGAAGGTCACCGTCGAGCGATGCGGTGAGCCCGTGGAGTACACGACCCCCAAGCGCGCCGTGGCCTACGAAGGCGGCAGCGCGGACAAGCTGTTCAGCCTCGGCCTGACGAAGCACGTCCACGGATACGTGATGCCGCCGGCCAACCCGCCGGTGAGCGAGTCCCCTTGGGCGTCGGAGTACGCCAAGGTGAAGATGCTCAGCGACGACCTGCTCAACAAGGAGCTCGTCGTGGAGGCCAAGTCCGACTTCGTCGTGGCGGGCTGGAACTCGGGCTTCAGCGACCAGCGGGGCATCACGCCCGCGATCCTGGACAAGCTCGGCATCCAGAGCTTCATGCACACGGAGAGCTGCTTCAACTACCCGAAGTACCCGCAGAAGGTGACGCCCTTCAAGGCCCTGTACTCGGACCTGGAGCGCCTCGGAAAGATCTTCAAGGTCGAGAAGAAGGCGGACGAGGTCGTGGCCGGGCTCAAGAAGCGCGTCACCGCGGTGGAGTCCAAGGCCCCGAAGGGCGACCGGGTCCCGGTCTTCCTCTACGACTCCGGCACGGACCAGCCCTTCACGGCCGGCAGCCAGGTCCCGCCGAACGACATCATCAAGAGCGCGGGCGGCAGGAACATCTTCGACGGCCTGGACGAGCGGTGGACCCAGGTGAACTGGGAGGCCGTCACCAAGGCGGAGCCCGAGGTCGTCATCATCTTCGACTACGGCGACATGCCCGCCAAGAAGAAGATCGACTTCCTGAAGAAGTCCCCGCACACCAAGGAGCTCCCGGCCGTGAAGAAGAACAACTTCTTCGTGCTCGACTACAACGAGGGCATCAGCGGGCCGCGCGACATCGACGGCCTGGAGAAGTTCGGAAAGTACCTGCGGGAGCTGAAGGGCTGAGCCCCGGTCCTGAACGAACCGGCGGCCGCCTCCTCAGTGCGCCTCGTCCAGAGCGCCCGTGAGGCGGCCGAGCAGCCCCTGCAGGGCGAGGATCTCCTCCAGGCCCAGACCGGTGGAGGCGAGGATCCGCCGCGGCACGGGCAGCGCGCGCTCGCGCAGCTCCACGCCGGACTCGGTCAGCCGCACCGTCACGGACCGCTCGTCCTCGGCACTGCGCTCACGCCGCACGAGCCCCGCGGACTCCAGCCGCTTGAGCAGCGGCGAGAGCGTCCCCGAGTCGAGCCGCAGCCGCTCGCCGATCGCCTTGACGGGCTGCGGCCCGTGCTCCCAGAGGACCAGCATCACCAGGTACTGGGGGTAGGTGAGGCCCAGGTCCTTGAGGGCGTCGCGGTAGACACCGCCGAAGGCGCGCGACGCGGCGTGCAGCGAGAAGCAGACCTGGTGGTCGAGGCGGAGCAGCTCGGCGTCGGGGACGCCGGGCAGGGACGCGTCGGTGGCGGGCGGGGGTGTCATGGGTCCAGGGTACCTGCCACAGGCCATTAAGTTGCACACAACTAAATGACGTGCAACTCTTATGGCGGAGCGAACGAGCCAATCGCCGCTCCGAGAGCTTTCCTTTCGCACGACCACGACAGCTCGCACGACCACGACAGCTCGCATGACCACGACAGCCGGAAGAGGACACCCATGAACGCGCTGTACACCGCCGTCGCCACCGCCAACGGCCGCGAGGGCCGCGCCGTCAGCACCGACGGCCAGATCGACCTCGCGCTCGCGATGCCCCCGGCCCTCGGCGGCAACGGGCAGGGCACCAACCCCGAGCAGCTGTTCGCCGCCGGGTACGCGGCCTGCTTCGCCAGTGCGATGGGCGCGGTCGGCCGCGAGATGAAGGTCGACACCAAGGACGTCTCGGTGACCGCCGAGGTCTCCATCGGCAAGGACGACGCGGGCTTCGGCCTCGCGGTCGTGATGCGCGTGGAGCTGCCGGACGCGCTGGCGGGCGAGACGGGTCACCAGCTGGTCGAGGCGACGCACGCGTACTGCCCGTACTCCAAGGCGACCCGCGGCAACATCGAGGTCGAGCTCGTCATCGAGTAACGGAGCATCGAGCGACGAAGAGGGAGAGGCCCCTGCGGGCAGGTACCGTAGAGGGACCGATCTCATGGGCCTCCTGGTGGGCTGCGTGAACCCCAGGAGGACCGAGAAGATGACGACGAACCGCGGGCGCAAGGACGTGATCCGGGACCGGATGACGGCGACCGGCGAGTCGTACAACGTGGCCGCCCGCAACCTGAAGTCGATGAAGGACATGGGCGCCACGGCCGAGGCCGTCCGCATTCAGCGCTGGCGCCCCGCGGACACGCTGGACGTCCCGTGCCCCTGCGGCGGCACGTGCGAGCCGGGCGAGAAGTGCGACCACTGCCACGCCCGCCACCGCCACGTGGCCCGCTTCCCCGGCAGCCGCACCGAGGTCGAGACCTGGGCGGACCGCTACGACTGCATGGGCTGCGCGTCCTCGTACACCATCCCCGTCGTGCTGCGCGGCCGCCCCTGGGGCATCGCCGAAACGGTGATCCAGGGCGCGTCCGCGGAGCCGGTCGTCCGGGCCCGGGTGTTCCCCGGGGTGAAGCATCCGCTGCTGCGGCCGGAGACGCCGGAAGCGGATGAGGACTAAGACCGTGTCCTACATGGTCAGTTGGCTGTTGTGCTGGGCATGGGGAGTAGGCGGTGGGGATGGATCGTTCCGGATGGGCTGTGGGAGATTGCGCGGCCGTTGTTGCCGCCGGCTCGCGTGCGTCCGCAGGGCGGTGGAGTCGCGAACATCGATGATGAGGCGGTGTTCGCCGCGGTCATCTATGTGTTGGTGAGCGGGTGTGCCTGGCGGGCTCTGCCACCGTGCTTCGGGGCGTCGAAGTCGACCGTGCACCGCCGGTTCGTCATCTGGTCGCGGGCCGGCGTGTGGGGCCGGCTGCACCAGAAGGTACTGCAACTCCTGGACGAGCAGGGCCTCGTTGACCTTTCGCGAGCCGTACTCGATTCCGCCCATGTCCGGGCCAAAAGGGGGGCGAACTTGCAGGTCCGAGCCCCGTGGACCGGGGTAAGCCCGGTTCTAAGATGCACGTCCTGTCGGACGCGGACGGACTGCCCCTACGGGTCGGCCTCTCCGCGGCCAACACTCACGACAGCCTCGCGCTGAAGCCGATGGTCTCCCATTTCCACATGGGACACGAAGCCCATGCGGCCGATTCCAAGCCCCAACGACTCCACGCGGACAAGGCGTACGACGTCCCTCACCTGCGGCGTTGGCTCTGGGGTAAGCGCATCGGCGTCCGTATTGCCCGCAAGGGCATCGACTCCAGTGAGCGATTGGGCCGTCGCAGGTGGGTGATTGAGCGGACCATGTCGTGGCTGACCGGCTACCGCCGCCTCAGCCCCCGCTACGAACGCCATCCCGCCAACTACCTGGGCTTTCTCGGCCTCGCAGCCGCCCTCTGCTGCTACAAACGACTCCTCAAAATGACCATGTAGGACACGGTCTAAGACCCCGCCTCCTCCGGGTCGCCGACCACCCGCGCCGCCAGATCCAGGAACGCCTCCGCCGTACGTGCCCTGAGGCGCCCGAGTTCCTTCGCCCGGTGTTCGGACAGGTGCAGGTCGAACGGGACGAGTACGGTGCCCGCGCAGTCGGCGGCGAAACGGTCCTCGATCTCGGAGTCCTGGACGGGCTTGTCGATGCCGCCGAGGCGGGACGCGACGATCACGGTCCGGCTCGCCAGCTCCTCCCGGCCGCGCTCGCGCAGGTCGGCGAGGAGCTGGGTGGCGGCGGCCACGGAGTAGGCCGAGGTCGTGCAGCAGATGATCAGGCGGTCGGCCGTGTCCAGGGCCACGTCGAGCGCGGGGTCCCGGGTGGGGTTCGCCGCCCAGTCCGTCAGCGTCACGGGATAGTGGCGGGCCGTCATCGTGAGGATGCGGCGGTACTCCTCCGCGTAGGCCGGGCTGCGGGTGGCGTAACTGGCACGGTGCGCGAGGATCTCGAGGCCCGTGGGAGCGAGGCTGGTCAGCCGGCGGATGTCCGCGTATCCGGCGTCCAGCGGCAGCCGCGTGAGGTCGCGCGGAGTCGCGGCGTTCTGCTGGACCAGATAGTCGTTCAGGTCGCCGCTTACCGGTGCGCCGTCCATGGCGAGGACCGGCTCCCCGCGCACCGCCGCGAACAGCGAGCCCAGCATGAAGGTGGTGGTCGACCGGCCGCAGCTCGGGTGGGCGCCGACCACGGTGATGCGTCTGTTGTACGTCAGCGGGCGCCGGACCAGCTCGAGACGGCGCTCGTGCGCGGCGCGGGCGCCGCCCAGGCCCAGGTCGATGCGGAGACTGCGGCGGCCGATACGGGAAGTGGCCGGGGTTCCGCTCTCCCCCGGCCGTGCCACCAGGAGCGGGCGCTCGGCCGGTCGGCCGGGAGAGGCCGGAGCCTGTCCGGAGGGCTTCGGGTCGCCTCGCATGGCCTGGGCGATCGCGACGTAGCGGGCCAGCTGGTCGGCGACCGACCCCGCGGTCGGCCGCCGCCGCGGATCCGGGTCCAGGCACTGCTTGACCATGTCACGCAGGGGCTCCCAGGTGGTTCCCTGCCAGAGGTGCATGCCGTCCGGCAGGCCGGGCACCGAGGCCTGCCGTTTGCTGCTGATCAACCGCAGCAGTTCGCCGAGCGACCTGATGTTGTCCTCGCGTGTCGGCGCCGCCCCCGCACCGGAGTACTCACCGTCCACGACACAGTCCGACAGGCCGACGAGCACCACGGACCGCTCAAGGACGATCACCGAGTCGGGAGAGAGACCGGCCGGCACAAGGCCGTTGAGATGGCAGATGCTCAGCGCGCTGGCCAGATGCCAGGCGAGCAGCAGGCTGGTGAGGATGTCGAACGCGGCGGTGCCCTCCGGGGTTTCGTACGCGAGGAGTTCATCGAGCCGGGGCGGCTGCCGGTCCGTGTTCCCGGGCGCCGAGAGCAGCCGCATGGCGAGCCACGTGGGACGGCCGTCGAGACCGGAGGCGAGGAGTTCAGGGGCGTACCGTCCGTTCATCCGGCGCAGCGCCTCGGCCTCGGTGATCAGCAACTGTTCGGTGGCCACGGGCAGTTCGGGCCGGGCCACCCGCAGCGCGGCCTCACCACCGTCGTTGTCCCTGCCGAGGTAGACGAGGGTGCGGGTGCCCGAGCGGCGGCCCAACAGCTGGTAGCTGCCCAGGCGTTGGGGATCCTGCGGCGTCAAGGGCGACCACGGCTGCGCGCGCGGCCTGTCCGATGCCTCGAAGGCGGGGACGCGAGGCTGCATCGCCACGCCGAACCGCGCGAGGAGCCTGCGCTCGACCGCGGTGAACGAATGGAAGGCGGCGGGCACGGTGTCCGCCCCCTCCGGGTGGGTGAGCCAGACGGGGAAGTCGGGTGAGCGGCCCGCCAGTTGCTCCAGCCGGCGGCCGATCGCGCGGCCGGTGCGCATGAGTTCGGAGCTGGGCACCGCGTCGAGCAGCGCCGTCTTGCTCTCCTCGGTGAAGTCGAAGATGCGGTGCTTGGCGGGCAGCGGTCCGGGCACGGGGGCCGGGAACGGGTGCATGAGGCCGCCGAGGAAGACCTCCGCCAACTGCGCGACCGGGGCCCGCCAGGGGACGGCGGACTGCACGAGCCGCATGACCGGCACGGAGAGCGGGGAGACGGCGGCCAGATGCGCGGCAAGGCGGTACGCCTCCGGGGAAGCCGCGTCACGGAAGTGCTGGATGCCGCGGACCTCGCGCCCCGGAGCGATCGGTGCGTGCCGCTGGGGCCGGGCCAGGAGCGGCAGTTCGACGGTGGTGCCCGGCGAGGTGAGCAGCAGCGACCAGTCCCGCAGCGAATCCGCAGCCGGTTCGAGTACGGGGATCGGTACGCCGGAGAAGTCGGCGACACCCGCGGGCAGTACGCGGTCGGTGATCTCCCACGACGTGTTGGCGCCGCCCGGTCTGCGGGTGGTGGCCTGCCAGCGGTCGGCCTGGATCCCGGAACCGTCCCAGAGCGCGGGCGGCAGGGTGTGCAGGACCGCCACCGGGCCGCTGGTGGCCCACTCGAGGAGGACGTCGTGCATGGTGCCGCGCCGCCAGGCGCTGCCCAGGCCGTCGCTGACGACCAGGACCAGTGTCTGCCCCGTCGGGTCGAGCAGCACGGTCGGCGACATGGTGGAGGCGTCGGTCTCGAAGGGCCGCCCGTGCAGCACCGGGGCGTCGGAGCCGCGGGTGTCGAGACCGAGGACGCGGATGGAGCGGAAGGCGGCCAGGCGTTGCAGCGCCGTGCGCAGGTCGGCGGCGAGCCGGTGCCACAGCAGCATCGACAGGCCGCCGTCGACGACGAGCGCCAGGTGCAGCCAGCGTTCGCGCGCCGGGCGCATGACCACATCGGGCAGCCTCGTCTCGGCAAGGGCAGCCGCGGTCGCCGCCTCGTCCAGTTCCTGACGCCATCTGCTGGGCCGTTTCCGCTTCAGCGGGCGCAGCGCACGTCCGATGAGCAGTTCCTGGCGGAGCGCCTTGTCCTCGGGAACGCGCAGCGGAAGGGCCGGCTGCTCGTCGTCCGGGGGCAGGGGCACCGGGCGGTCGGGGATGAGCGGGGGCAGGGACGCGGCGTGCAGTTCCGGCGTGGTGAGATCGGGCAGATCGGCGTCGGGCGTGCCGGGTTCGGGGGCGTCGCCGTCGTCCTCGCCGGGCGGGGCGGGCTCGACGGCGGACAGATCCGTACGCCCTTGCCCGTGGCGGCCCGCCCGTGCCAGGGGCAGCTCTTCGGGACTGACTGCCAGGCGCTTGGCCAGCCACAGCACATCGAGGACCTCCTGCGCGTCGAGGTCCTGCCCCGCCGCCTTGAGGATCCGCAGGGCGGTGCCCAGGCTGTCGTCCCGGCGGTCCACGGTCAGAGGCTTCCGGTCAGCTGGTGGAGCACGGCGTCAAGGAGGCCTTCGGCGTCCAGGTCCACTCCCCCTGCCCTCAGGAACACCGCGTTGAGCAGCTGGTCCGTGGCGAGTTCGCCGGGCGCCCGGCGGCGCAGGAACGCCTGCAGCAGGTCGTCGACCTCCAGGAGCGCGCCGTCCCCGAGGTGTGCCGAGACGATGGCCCGCAGCCGGTCCTCGTCCGGCACCGGCAGATCGAGCCGGATGCAGCGGCGCAGGAAGGCGGGCGGGAAGTCCCGCTCCCCGTTGCTGGTGATGACGACGACGGGGAACTCGACGCACTGCACCCGGCCCTGTGCCACGGCGACCGTGCCGCGATGGTCGGCCGTCAGCACGTCGACCGTCGCCATCTCCTCCGGCAGCCGCGCCAGTTCGGGTATCTCGAAGACGCCCTCCTCGAAGACGGTCAGCAGATCGTTGGGCAGATCCACGTCGCCCTTGTCCATCTCGTCGACGAGCAGCGCGCGAGGCGTGCCGGCCGGAGCCAGGGCCGTACCGAGGGGACCGAGACGGATGAAGGTGCCGATGGAGGGCTCGGTGTCACCGCGGTCGCGGCTGAGGGTGGTCTCCCGGAGGCGTCCGATCGCGTCGTACTGATAGAGCGCGTCCTGCACGCTGGAGCGGCTGTTGACCGGCCAGCGCAGCAGCTCGCCGAGGCTCAGCTCATGGGCGACGGCCCGCGCGAGCGAGGACTTGCCGGTGCCCGCGGGCCCGGTGACGAGGAGCGGCCTGCGCAGATGCAGGGCCGCGTTGACCACGTCGGCATGCTCCTGGGCGATCAGATAGGGCAGCGGTGCGGTGGTGCCGTCCTGCGGAATGAAGCGGCGCCAGGGCGGGGCGGGCGGCATGGTGACGGGGCGTGCGAGACCGTCGCCGCGGAAGATCCGCCAGCTGCCGTTCGATGCCGTGCTCATGTCCCCTCCCGGCTGCCGTTCGATGCCGTGCTCATGTCCCCTCCCGGCTGCCGTTCGATGCCGTGCTCATGTCCCCTCCCGGCTGCCGTTCGTGGCCGTGCTCATATGCCCTCCTGCGGCTCGGACAGATGCAGTTGCGGAACCGTGCGGTCGGGGTCGGCCCAGGCGAGGACCGGGCGTCCGGGGAAGGCGCGGGGCTGGTGCACGGTCTTGGCGCGGTAGGACCGCACGCCTTCGGGAAGTTCACGGGTGGTCACACCGCTCATCCGCTCCACGGCATGGGACTCGCGCCCGAGGCCCCGGTCCCACACCACGACCGGGACGCCGACCGCCAGACACACCTGTACGACCTCGTCGCGCAGCCGCGGTGGCACGTCCACGGCCACCCGCACGGCGTCCACGCGGTCCATCAGCGTGCCGTAGATCTCGCGCAGCCCCAGCGCCTCGTCGGCGAACAGCAGGGAGATGCCCGTGTCGAGCTGACGCCACCGGCGGCGCCAGTCAGGAAGGAAACGCTCGTTGCGGCGCAGGAGTTCCGGGCAGTTGACGACCAGGGGGTACTCCGCGCCGAGCACGCCCGGCACCAGGTCGTCGGGCCCGAAGCTCTCCCACTCGTCTATGGGGAGATTCAGCCCCGCCCGGTCGACCAGCGCCTCGACGAGCGGTCTTCGGTCGCTCGGGGATGCCTGGTGCAGCGATTCGAGGACCCGAAGGAGCTCCCGTGCGGCCTTCGCGGCGCTGAAGGTGACCTCGCCGTCCGTCGACACCTGGCGGGGGCCCGCGCCCTCGTCGCACCAGACGCGCAGCCGGTAGCGGTCCTCGCCGCTGCGACTCACCTGCACCAACACCCTCAGTGGCGCGTCCTGTTCGGCTTGTGTCCTGGCCCAGTCCACCGCGTCGGAGCGGCGCTCGGCGAGGGCCGAGCGCGGGATGCCGAGCCGCTTGGCGACCCCGTCCGACCACAGCCGCAGCCGTGCGCACTGCGCGGGCAGGCACAGGGCCGCCATGTACTCCATCACCCGCAGCAGTGCCGGCACCCGCGGTCCTTCCCCCTCCGTGCGGCTGTCGCCGCCGAGCCGCTCGAGATGATCGAGGTAGCCGTCGGGCGAGTCATCGCCGGGGAAGGCGGCGGCCAGCGGCAGCGCGGCCCGCACCGCTTCCGGCAGCCGGGCCAGCGTCGCCGCGGGGACCGACTTCAGCGTCTGGTGGAGCTTGCGGTGCTCGTCGGGCGAGAGCAGGCGCGGCACCGGGGAGAACTGGCCGGCGTCAAGGAGCGGGCGGACAGCCGCGGGCTCCGGGCGCCGCAGCACCTCGGTCAGCGCGGCGAGCGCACGCGGATCGGTGACCAGGAGCCGGGCGAACTCCGCGGGCGTGGGGGCCGATTCGCCACCCGGGTGACCGTGTCCGCACCGGCGCGCGACGGCCCGCGCATGGTCCCCGCGCAGCACGGGAGAGGGCATGATGCCCTCGATGAGTTCGGTGAGCACCGGCAGCGCGGGGTCGTCCGGATCGGCCTCGGGGCTCTCGAGGAGCTCCCCCGCGCCGGCACCGCGCAGCTCGGCCTCGATGCGCTGCCAGGGAATGCCCCAGCTGCGGCGCGAGACGTACTGGGAGCTGAACGGCCGGGCCATGCCGGTATCGGTGCCGGTTCCGGGATGGTCGGGCGGCATGATGTGCGCGACCACCAGGCCGACGGCGGCGTTGTCGGTGACCGACCAGAGCGGGCCGCCGCTGAAGGCGGGGCCGATGGCCATGCCGGTGGGCTCCCCGTCGACGTACCCGATCGACTCGTCACACGTCTTGACCCGTACGTCGGCGAAGGAACTGCTCATTCCGCTGCCGTGCCAGGCCCGCAGCGACTGCCCCGGCGCCATGGGCTGCCACATCGGCGACGGGACGGACTCGTGGGGCACCGAGTCGAGGCGCAGCACCGCGAGGTCGCCGAGCCACTCGTGATCGTCCTTCTCGCGCACCTCGGCCGTACCGTCACGACGGCGCGGCGGGATCCAATAGGCCACCCTGGTCTCGTAGTTGACGGAGGCGGAAGGACCGCGAAGCGTCACGTGCACGGTCTCGCGGCCGGGGTGCCGGGTGTCGAACGGATTCCGCCCCAGGGCGTCATTGACGACATGGGCGCAGGTCAGCAGCCGGGCCGGGGTCAGCAGCACCCCGGCTCCCGCGGTCTTGACGTCGCGGGTGCGCAGCACCGAGGCGACGCAGTGCCGGGGGTCGGCCGAGGGGGAGCGCGCCTCGGTCAGGAACCAGCCCATCCGTCAGCCCGCTTGCGAGGGCCGCTGCCACGTCGCCGAGACGGTGAGGTGGGCCTGCCCGCTGCCGCCGACGATGCCGAGCTTGAGGTCCTGCCCGACCTGCACGCCGAACGTCACCTGCGCTTCCTGCGGGGGCCGTTCGGAGTCCATCACCGCGTCGTGCACCTCGCGGAGCAGCGGCCCCAGCGGGCGCAGGGTCGTGCGCAGTGCCTCGACGGCGAACGCGGCCACCGCGTCCCCGCCGCGCGCCACCGGAACGCTGTGCCCCATCCCGTCGGGCAGATCACCGTCCGGCTCCGATCCGGGCACCGGCGGCCGCGCCTGCGCGGGGAACACCTCGAAGCGGATGGCGGTACCGTCGGCTAACTCGAGCTCAGTGAAGTTCGGCACCTTCACATTGTGCCGATCATTGGGGACGGCGTACCGGGTTCGACCGAAGCAAGCGTCTGCTTCACGCGTCGCCGCTGCCCGGTGCCGTCGCCCAGGACGGGCGCCAGACCGTCTCGGGGACCGGGGCGAGGCTCGCGAAGTGGTTGATGATCGCCCGGAGTCCCGGGTGTGGATTGTCTCGGGGGAAGATGAGCGAGAGCGGGTAGGCGAGCGTCGGATTCACGATCGGGATGCGGCGCAGATCGTGGTTGGTCGGCCAGATGTACCGGTCGCGCGAGCCGACGAGGGTCGCCACGTCCGCGGAGTCCGCGAGGACGTCGAGGAGTACCTCGTCGCCGAAGTGCGGGCCCGCGGCGTCGATGCGGAGGTCGAAGCCGGTGGCGAGCTGGTCGTAGAACTCCGCCCATTCGCTGCGCGGCGCGATACCGGGCACCCAGATCCGGTGCCGGCGCAGCTGGGACGGGGTCAGGGTGCGTGCGGAGGCGAGCGGGTGCCTCGGGCCGACGAGGAGTTCCAGCGGGGAGTCGAACGCGTGGATGATCTGCACCTCGCGCGGCAGGGTGGCCGGGACGGTGACCGAGCGGAACGAGGCGTCGACATCGCCTGCCTGGACGGCGGCGACCGCCACACGCGGGTCGTTGACCTTGAGGGTCACCACGTCGAGGTCGGTTTCGGGATGCGAGCGCCAGTAGTCGTGCAGGATGACGGCCTGCGCGGATCGCAGGCCGAGAACGTCGATCCGAAGGGCCCGCGAGCCCGGTCTGATCGCGGTGACGGCGCGATCGACGCCCGTGACGATGTTCCGGGCGTGCGGGAGGAAGGCCTGGCCGTCGAGTGTCAGCTCGACCCCTCGGGCGGTGCGGGTGAACAGCCGGACGTCCAGTTCGCGCTCGAGGGTCGCGATCCGCTTCGACACGGCCTGCTGCGTCACGCCGAGCTCGTCGGCCGCGTGTTGCAGCTGGCCGAGCTCGGCCGCACGGACGAACGATCGCACTGCCTCGGTATCCATGGATCCAGCCTAGACGTGCCCAACCGATGGTTGTGGCTCACGCGGAGTCGGTTGTTTGATCCCACTGCTAGATCGGGCGACAGTGCTGCCGATGTGATGGTGAGACCCAAACATCGGTTGTCGTCAAGTTGTCGTCGGTTGTCGTCGGTTGTCACGAGGGAGTCGCATGCGCGTGAGGTTGGGGAGCGATTTCGGTTGGCTCTGGTCGGCCTACGCCGTCAGTACGTACGGCACATGGATCGCCTTCGGCGCCTTCCCGCTGATCGCGGTCCGCGTGCTGCACGCCCCGGCCTTCGCCGTGTCGGTCCTGGAGGCGGCCGGGCTCGCCGTCGCGGCGGTGGTCGCCTTCTCGCTCGGGCCGTGGATCGAGTACCGGGCCAAGCGTCCGGTGATGATCGCGATGGACCTGATCCGGTTCGCCGCGATGGCGAGCGTCCCGATCGCGTACGTCCTCGACCTGCTCTCGTACGGCCAGCTACTGGTCGTCTCGGTCGTCTCAGGCACCGCGAACATCGCCTTCACCGCCGCGTCCGGCGCGTATCTGAAGCATCTCGTCCCCAGCGATCAACTCCTCGTGGCCAACGGGAGATTCGAGGGTACGAGCTGGGTGGCGACCGCGGCGGGCCCGCCCCTCGGCGGCGCGCTCATCGGGTTGCTCGGCCCGGTCATCACGGTCATGGCCGACGCCCTCAGCTACCTGCTGTCCGCGCTCGGGGTCCTGCGCATCCGCGGAGGCGACGTCGCGGCACCCCGCGACCGGGCCACCAGACTGCGCGGAGCCGACCTTCTCGGCGGCCTGCGTTTCATCTTCCGCGATCACGCGCTGAGGCGCCTGTTCCTCAACCAGATCCTGGTCGGCGGCCTGATCATGGCCACCGCCCCGCTCCTGTCCGTCCTCCTGCTCGGCCAGTACCACTTCCCTGCCTGGCAGTACGGTCTCGCCTTCGGCATCCCGGCACTCGGCGGCTTCGTGGGCGCCCGCCTCTCCGCACGCCTCGTGACCCGCTACGGCCGGCACCGGATGATGATCGTCTCCGGCTGGCTGCGATCGCTCTTCCCGCTCGGTCTCGCGTTCGTCCGTCCCGGCGTCCCCGGACTCCTCACCGTGATCGTCGTCGAGGGCCTGCTGATCACCTGCATGGGCATCTTCAATCCGATCTACGCGACGACACGCCTGCAACGGACGCCCGCGGAACTCACCGCCCAGATCCTCAGTACGTGGAGCGCCATCGGCAAACTCCTCCAAGCCGCCCTGATGGTGATCTGGGGCATCCTCGCCACACTCACCACCCCGCTCGCCGCGATCACTTTCTCCGGCGTCCTCCTGCTGGCCACCCCGCTCCTGCTGCCCAAACGGACACATCTGTCCGCCCCTGCGCCCATCGAGCGGCGCCCCACCGCTCATACTCACGGTCATGCGTAAGGACATCGAGAGCATCAAGGACACCGAGGACGGCCTGGACGGCTCGGCGGCGGCGGTGCGGCTCGCGGAGGGGGCGCCGCTGCGGAACGTGGTGGCCCTCGACGACCCCGGTGGCTGGCTCTCGCTGGACGCGGGAGTGCGGGAGGTGTCCTGGTATCAGGGGGTGCCCCTGCCGGACTGGGAGCGTGCGGCCCCGCTGCCCTCCCGCCTGACACGGCTCGGCGAGTCCGGCCTCGCGCTCGCCCTCTGCCACCGCGACGGCAGGATCCGCCAGGCTGCGATACGTCAGTCGGGGCGGCACCCCGACCTCCTGCCGCTGATCGCGGTCCGCTGCGCCGACTGGGCCGCCCCCGTGCGCGAGCGCGCCCGCAAGCTCCTGCGCAAGGCGCTGACCCCGCAAACGGCCACCGACCTCGCCCCGCTGATCCTGCGACTCGGCCACCGCGACCGGGGCGGCTTCGGCGTCGAGCTGCTCGAGGACGCGCTGCGCGAGGCGGACCTCGAGCGACTCGCCGCTCTCTTCGGCCACCCCGACCGCGGCACCCGGCGATTCGCCTACCGCCTTGCCGTCGAGCACCGGCGCCTGAGCCCCGCCGAGCTGGCCCGCGCGGCGGCGCGCGACGAGGACGCCGTGGTCCAGGACCTGTGCGCGACAGCGGCGCTGACGACCATGCGGGAGACGGAAGTTGACGTCGAAGACCTGCTCGGACCGCTGCTGACCGCGCGTGCCCCGCGTGTCCGGTCGGCCGGTGTCACCGCGCTGCGCCGGGCGGGTCAGCCGGAGCGTGCCGAGCCGTTCCTCGGCGACCGTTCCGCGGTGGTGCGTGCCTGCGCCCGGTACGTCGTACGACAGTACGGAGGCAGCCCGACGGCCTGGTACCGGGAGCGGTGCGCGACGCCGGACGATCCCGCCCTCGCGCCCGGCGCGGTCATCGGCCTCGCCGAGTGCTCGGACCGCGGGGACGGCGCGACGCTGTGGCGGCTCCTCGAACACCCGGCGGACAGGGTGCGGGCGCAGGCCGTGGCCGGACTGCGCACCCTGGACCTCGCGGACGCGCGACGGCTGCGCCCGCTGCTCGACGACCCCGCCCCCGCTGTCGTACGCGAGACAGCCGTGGCCCTGCTGCCCTCGGCGAAGCAACTCCCCGCCGACTGGCTCCTGGAACGCACCGGGCCCCAGTGGCCCCGGCACACCCGCGTGGCGGCGTTCCGGCTGCTCGGCGCGCACGGCGGGGTCGCGGCGCGGCGGGCGGCGGCCGGGCTCCTGGAGGACCCTGACGTGAAGCTGCGGACCTGGGCCCGGCATACCGCTCGACCGGTGCCCAAGGGCTCAGGACCTCAAGGCGACGTCCGATAACCGAACCCCACTGACCGAATTCTGACCGATTTCCTCCCTTGACGGCGCGTCACCCCACCCCCACCATCAGGCAACGCACTTCGCACCCCCTGCACTCCAGTACAGCTCCAACGCCCTGCGGCATCCGCGTCGCAGGGCGTCAGTACGTTCCGTCCCTCTGCTGTTCGGAATTCGGAGCCCCACATGAACCTCTCCAGACTTTCCAGACCCGTCCTGCCCCGCGCCCTGAGACGCACCACCGTCGCCGCGTTGGCGGCAGCAGGGCTACTCGCCGTCGCCGCGCCGACGGCCCTCTCGGCACCCACGGCCCCTCCCCAGGC
>NZ_SRIC01000215.1 GCF_004684775.1 Streptomyces sp. MZ04 | reverse complement strand
CCGGCCTCCCGCAGCCACCGCCCGCCCACCTCGTCCCCCGGTTCGAGGATCCGGGTCAGGGCGGCCCTGGCCAGGCGCTCCTCGTCCGACACGGATCCGGACGTCATGTCAGCGCCCCGATCGCCATCGGCACGCCCCGCGACACCCCCGTACGCAGCTGCAGCGCCAGGCCCACGTCCAGTGCGCAAGGCCGGTCGCGGCCCGCGAGGTCCGCCACGGTCCAGGCGACCCGCAGCACACGGTCGAGCCCCCGGGCGGTCAGGAAGCCGCGCTCCAGGTCCACTTCGGCCGCGTCGAGGGCGCCCGGCTCGGCGGGCCACCGCGTGCGGAGCGCGTGTCCGGGGACCTCGCTGTTCGTCCGCCATCCGGTGCCGGCGAGCCGGGCCGCCGCTCTCTCCCGGGCGGTGCGCACCCGGTCCGCGACGGTCTGCGTGGAGTCGCCCCGCGTGCCGTACCCGGACAGTTCGGATCGCGTGACGGGCTCCACCTCGACCTTCAGGTCGATCCGGTCGAGCAGCGGCCCCGAAAGCCGCGCCTGGTAGCGGCGGACGGCGGACGCCGGGCATTCGCAGCCGTCGCCGAGCAGGGTGTGCCTGCCGCACGGGCAAGGGTTGGCCGCAAGGACCATCAAGAACTTCGCGGGCAGCCGCACCACTCCCGCGCTGCGGGCGATCACCACATGGCCCGATTCCAGGGGCTGGCGCAGGGAGTCCAGTGCCTGGCTGCTGAATTCCGGCGCCTCGTCGAGGAAGAGCACGCCGCGGTGAGCCAGCGAGACGGCCCCCGGCCGCGCGATTCCCTGGCCGCCGCCCACGAGCGACTGCATCGTCGCGGAGTGGTGCGGCGCGCAGTACGGCGCGACGTCCACGAGCGGCTTGCCCGGTGGCAGCATGCCCGCCACCGAGTGGACGGCGGTCACCTCCAGGGACTCCTCGCGGGTCAGCCGGGGCAGGATCGCCGGCAGCCGCTCGGCGAGCATCGTCTTTCCGGCGCCCGGCGGCCCCTGCAGGAAGAGGTGGTGCGCCCCCGCGGCCGCCACCTCCACGGCGGTCCGCGCCGACACCTGGCCGACGACGTCCGCCAGGTCCAGCGCATGGGCGTCGTCAAGGCCGCCGCTGAGCCCCGTCCCGATCCCCGATCCGGGCACACAGAGCCCCGCGAGCAGCGGGTCGGGGCGCCCCGGCTCGTCCGGCTCCTCCTCGGGCACCGGCTCATCGGTCAGCACGGCGATGAGCTGCCGCAGGCTGCGCACCCCGAGCACCGAGATGCCCGGCACCAGCGCCGCCTCGGCCGCCGTGCACTCCGGGACGACGACCTGTTCGTGCCCGGCGTCGGCCGCCGCGAGGACCGCCGGCAGCACCCCGCGGACCGGCCGCACCCGCCCGTCGAGCCCCAGCTCGCCGATCATCACGATGTCGGCGAGCACCCGGGGATCGATCCGCTCGGCCGCCCCGAGCACCGCGCAGGCCACAGCAAGATCGAAACCGCTGCCGCCCTTCGGCACCGACGCCGGGCTGAGCCCCACCGTGAGCTTCTTCTGGGGCCACTCACCCCCAGAATTGACCACGGCCGCCCTGACCCGGTCCTTGCTCTCCGTCAGGCTCTTGTCGGGGAGCCCGACCAGTGTGAACGCGGCGACGCCGGGCTCCAGGTCGGCCTGCACCTCGACGACCACGCCCTCGACGCCCACCAGCGCCACGGAACACGTACGCGCGAATCCCATCAGGCCACCCCCCGCGCGTGCTCCACGACAGGGGCGCCGCGCCGTGGGATCAGCACGCCGACGAGGTCGATCCGGACTCCGCCCGGCGGTGGGCCGCCGCGCTCCTCGATCCAGCGCTCGGCCAGGCGCCGCAGCCGCTCCGCCTTGGCGCGGCCCACGGCTTCCATCGGATGCTGATAGATCGCCGAGCCCGCCAGGCCCGCCCTGCGTGTCTTGACCTCGCAGACGACGAGCGCTTCGCCGTCCATGGCCACGATGTCGATCTCGCCGGTCCTGCCGCCGCGCCAGTTGCGCTCCAGAACCGTCATTCCGGCTTCACCCAGCCGCCGCGCGGCCAGCTCTTCGCCGTACCGCCCGAGTGCCCCCCGTGCGTTCATGTCGGCACCACCTCCGACACCCACATTGCGGCCCGGTCCCGAGCCTTGTGGATCTTGGTGGACGACTCACGCTTTGTGGATAACCCGCTCACTCGATGCGGTGAATTCAGCGCCGGTCACACGGGCCCGGCGGGCGCCGGGCCCGGCGGCTGCCTCAGCCGCCCGGCAGCTCGAGATCGCTCTTGTTGAGCTCCTCGATGTTCACGTCCTTGAACGTGAGCACCCGCACCTGCTTGACGAAACGTGCGGGCCTGTACATGTCCCACACCCAGGCGTCCGCCATGGACACCTCGAAAAAGACCTCACCCTGGACCGAGTGCACCTGCATCTCGTAGTCGTTGGTGAGGTAGAAGCGCCGTTCGGTCTCGATCACATATTTGAACAGACCGACGACATCGCGGTACTCCCGGTAGAGCTTCAGCTCCATCTCGGTCTCGTACTTCTCGAGGTCCTCGGCGCTCATGGCATGTTCCCCTTCAGCCTTGCGTCCCCCTATTGTGCGTCAGCCCCGTGAGCCCCTACACGATTTCCGTGTCGAGGATCTCGGGCCTGCCCGGAGGACCCTCGTCGAGCAGCCTGCGAAGCAGCTCGGCGAGCCTGGTCGGATACACCGTCTCATGTGCCTCGGTCAGTTCCTGGCACGTCCACCATCGCGCTCCGGCCACACTCCGCTGTTCAAGCTCCGTCAACCCTGTGGCCCTGGTCGCCGTCTGTGACGTACGAGCCAGGAAGTACCGCTCGTCCTGGTCCCAGCGCCGCCCGGCGAAGGGAAAGGAGCAGATCCGCTGCCACAGGGCGGGGCCGAGCTCGACCTCGGTGATGCCCGTCTCTTCCATCAGTTCACGCAGAGCGGCCTGTTCATGCGTCTCGGCGCCCTCCAGACCGCCGCCGGGCGTGAACCACCAGTCGTCCGCCGGATTCCCCGGCTCGTGCCCGTGCAGCAGCAGGATCCGGTCCTGCGGGTCGAGCAGGACGACCCGGGCGACCTTGCGCAGCGGCCGCGCCGTCCGCTCAGCCGACATGGGCGGCCTCTCCCGAACGGCCACTGCTGCGCGCCCGCTCACGCCCGCGGCCAAGCCGCTTGGCCAACGGACCGTAGGCGGCGCCGCCCAGAACCAGGACCGTGCCGGACACCACGGCGATCACCATCAGCCGCAGCGGGCCCGGATCGGAGATGCCGCCCGACATGTCCGCGAAGCCGTCGGGGCGCTCCAGCATCCCGAACTTGTCCATCGGCCAGGCCACCGCGTCGACCCGCCCCTCGACCGCGCCGCGCGGCACGGAGCCGTGATCGCCGTCGCCCAGGTGCACGCTGGAGTCCAGGGAGCCGCTGCGCTCGTCGCCGAGCAGGAAGAGACGGCCCTTCGGCACGGTCGTGGCGGGGATCCCGGTGGCCGCGGCCCCCGCGCCATCGGGGAGATACGGTTCTGCGACCTGCTTGCCGTTGACCATCAGCTTGCCGTTCGTGCAGCAGGAGATCCGGTCGCCGCCGACGCCGACCACGCGCTTGACCATCGGCAGGTCGCCCCAGCTCGCCTGCCGGAAGACGACGACGTCACCGCGGCGCACCTCGTCGCCGTCGATCCGCTGCGCGAGGACCCGGTCGCCCGCGCCGATCGTCGGCGTCATCGACCCGGTCGGCACGGTGTAGGGCTGGTAGACGAAGGCGCCCCACGCGAAGCCGCCGAGGAAGAGCACACAGCCGAGGGCCACGGCCAGTCCCGACAGCACGCTGCCGAGCCGCCCGCGGCCCTCGTCCGTACGTTGTGTCCTGCTCATCCCAGTGCTCCCCCATGTCGGAGACGACCTCGCGCCCCCAGGAACAGGGGCACGGAAGATCAGCGATCTGGGACGGCACCCTACCCGGCGGTACCTCCGCCAGAAACCCTCGCGCTCCCCGCGGCGGCCGCCGTGAGACGGCGCCTGCGCCACAGCACGACCGGCACGGCACCCGCGAGCCCGAGGGCACCCGGTGCGGCGCTCAGCGCGGCGCTGATGCCCGGCTGGTCGAAGGTGTCCGGCTTGGGCAGCGTCGCCCAGCGGGTGGGCGGCCAGGCGATCACGATGGCACGGCCCACGACGTTGTCCACGGGGACGGCGCCGCCACCGGGCTGGTTCTGGTGGTAGCGGGAGTCCAGCGAGTTCTGCCGGTGGTCGCCCATGACCCAGATCTTGCCCGCGGGGACGGTGACCTTGAACTGGCCGCCCTGGTCGTCGACGCTGCACGGGGTGTTGCCCTTGAAGACGTACGGCTCGTTCAGCGCCTTGCCGTTGACCTTCACCGGGCCCGTGCCCTTGCACTCCACGGTGTCGCCGCCGACCGCGATGACCCGCTTGATCAGGTCCTTC
This sequence comes from Streptomyces sp. MZ04, assembly GCF_004684775.1. Taxonomy (GTDB): domain Bacteria; phylum Actinomycetota; class Actinomycetes; order Streptomycetales; family Streptomycetaceae; genus Streptomyces. Next base: position 10,266 of record NZ_SRIC01000215.1, on the reverse strand, counting down.
TCGTCGGCGGACGGCATCAGGCCGACCCAGCCGAGGACCCGCTGGATCGCGTTCGGGTCGGGTGTCGGTTCGCCGTCGAGCCAGTGACCGGGGTCCCTGAAGACGACGACCTCGCCGCGCTCGGGCTCCGAGCCGAACCACGGCGTCAGCTTGTCGACCAGGACCCGGTCGCCCTGCTGCAGGGTGTTCTGCATCGAGTCCGAGGGAATCGAGAACGCCTGCACCAGGAAGGTCTTGATCACCAGCGCCAGGATCAGCGCGATGCCGATGAGGAGCGGCAGCTCCTTCCAGAAGGAGCGGGGCTTCTTCGCCCCCTTGGCCGGCTTCCCGTCCGGCTCACCGGGTGCGGACTTGTCGCCCGCGGTGTCACTTCCGGGGCTCACGCCGTCCGCTGCGGCCTCGACCTCCGGCTCGTCTGATCGCCCTGGCTGCTCCTCGGGCCCACCGTGTCCGGACCGTGCGCCGACCGCCACATCCCCCACATCCACTCCTCAGTCCGTGCCGCTGCCTGCCCCATATCCGATGCAGGCCCACCACTCCCATAACGAGCGGGAGTTCCGCAGGGGTCGGGAGTCCGGTCAATCCGTATCGATGGCCAGGAGCCACCCTATGCGACGGTCCGAGAGCCACGTCCGATCCCGCTGGCGCGTCGGGCACCGACGCGTACGTTTCCGGCTCCTCCAGCTTGCGCCAGTGGTCGAAGGGCCAGGCGATGACGAGCGCGCGCCCGACCACGCTCTCCTCGGAGACGGTGCCGCTGAACTTCTCGGTGCGGTGGAAGCGGGAGTCGGCCGAGTCGGAGCGGTGGTCTCCCATCACGAACAGCCGCCCCTGTGGAACCTTCACCGTGAACTCGAAGGAGGAGGGCTCGTCCTTGTCGTCGGGGTGGATGTACGGCTCGGTCAGCGGCACCCCGTTGACGGTGACCTTGCCGTCCTTGTCGCAGCACTTCACGGTGTCGCCGCCGACGCCGACGACGCGCTTGATCAGGTCCCGTTCGTTGTCGGAGGGCAGCAGACCGATGAAGGTCAGGCCCTCCTTGATCTGCTTGACGCCTACGGGGTCGTCCTTCTTCTTGCCCTTCTCGTCCTCGAGCCAGTTGCCGGGGTCCTCGAAGACGACGACGTCGCCGCGCTCCGGCTTGGCGCCGAACCACGGAGTGAGCTTGTCGACGAGTACGCGGTCGCCGATCTTGATCGTCTGCTCCATCGAGCCCGACGGGATCACGAAGGCCTGCACCAGGAAGGTCTTCAGGACCAGGGCTATCAGGAGCGCGACGCCTATGAGGAGAGGTATCTCCTTGATCGCCGAGCGCTGCCTGCGCCGCTTGACCTTCTTGGCGAGCTTGCGCCGCTCGGCCCTTCCGGGCAGTACGGGGCCGCTGGTGGGCCGGGATCCGGTGGGCAGCCGGGTGTCGGCCCGGTGGCTGGCGCGTGTGCGTCCGCGGTTACCCATGCGCGCCGCCTGGTGCCGGCACGCGTGCGTAGCCGCCGGGACGCTCCAGGGAGGTCCAGTGGCCGATGGGCCAGGCGATCCAGTCGGCTCTGCCGATGACGGAGTCGACGGGGATCATGCCGCCGCCGGGCTGCCCCAAGTGGTCGCGGGAGTCACGGGAGTCGCTGCGGTGGTCCCCGAGGAGGAACAGGCTGTCTTCGGGTACGACGACGTCGAAGGGCACCTTGGAGGGGGCGTCCCCCGGATACAGGTACGGCTCGTCGACGGGTTCGCCGTTCACCTTGATCCTCCCCCGCTTGTCGCAGCAGACCACGCGGTCTCCCCCCACTCCTGCGACCCGCTTGATGTAGTCGGCATCTCCGAAGTAGCCGCTGCCGTCGAAGACGACAGCGTCACCCCGCTGCGGCTCGGAACCGAAACGGTACGCCAACTTGTTGACGAGTACCCGGTCTCCGACCCGGAACGCGGGCTCCATCGAGCGGCTGGGGATCTGGAACGGCTGCACCACAAAGGTGCTGACGAGCAGCAGGAACACCGTGCAGATCAGCAGGGTGAGGGTGGCTCTGCCGCCCGGCAGCCAGGCGACGAACGACATGAAAGCGGAGCGCGACCGTTCCTCCGCCCCCGCGGACTCCCCGACGCGCTCGGCGTCCGGGGAATCGGTGGGTGGGGAGGAGCGGTCGCGCTCCGTGTGCTGTGCTTCGGTGTCCATCGGAGCCAGATGCTATCCGGCTCCGATGTGAACCAGTGCGCTAGCTCAGCTGTCGCGCTTCTCCTTGATCTTCGCGGCCTTGCCGCGCAGGTCACGGAGGTAGTACAGCTTCGCGCGACGCACGTCACCGCGGGTGACGAGCTCGATCTTCTCGACGATCGGGGTGTGCACCGGGAAGGTGCGCTCGACGCCGACGGAGAAGGAGACCTTGCGGACCGTGAAGGTCTCGCGCACGCCGGCACCCTGGCGACGGATGACTACGCCCTTGAACTGCTGCACACGGGAGCGGTTGCCCTCGATGACGCGCACGTGGACGTTGACGGTGTCGCCCGGGCGGAAGGCCGGGACGTCGGTGCGCAGCGAAGCGCTGTCGACGGAGTCGAGCAGGTTAGCCATGATCGTCTGCTTTCTTCACTGATGCCACAGGTCATCAGCGGGAGATTCGTGATGAGGATTCGATAGCTGATCGCGTCGGACGGGCGTCGTTCCCCCTGTGGCAGGGGCGCACGCTGGACGTACAGCAGCGGCCTATTCTTCCACGGCGTCGGGGTGTCGCCCAAATCGGCCGTCGGGACCGGGCCGCCAGCCCAGGATGCTGAGCATTTCGCGGTCCTTCTTGTCGAAGGCCGCGGGGTCGCAACGCTCGATCAGATCAGGCCTGTTGCGGGTCGTGCGGCGCAGCGCCTCGTCCCTGCGCCAGCGCGCGATCTTGCCGTGGTGGCCGCTGAGCAGCACGTCCGGGATGCCTTGGCCGCGCCACTCGGGGGGCTTCGTGTAGACGGGCCCTTCGAGGAGGTTCGCCATGGCGCCGGGGGCGAAGGAGTCGTCGCGGTGGGACTCGGCGTTTCCCAGGACGCCGGGCAGCAGCCGGGCCACGGCCTCGGTGACGACCAGGACGGCCGCCTCGCCGCCCGCGAGGACGTAGTCGCCGATCGACACCTCGTAGACGGGCATCCGGGTTGCGTACTCGTCGATGACGCGGCGGTCGATGCCCTCGTAGCGCGCGGGCGTGAAGACCAGCCAGGGCCGCTCGGAGAGCTCGACGGCCAGTTCCTGGGTGAAGGGGCGCCCGCTGGGCGTGGGGACGACCAGGACGGGGCCGTGGGCGCCCGCCTCGTACCCGTCGGCGAGCGCGTCGTCGAGGGCCGCGCCCCAGGGCTCGGTCTTCATGACCATGCCGGGGCCGCCGCCGTAGGGGGTGTCGTCGACCGTGTTGTGCCGGTCGTACGTCCACTCCCTGAGGTCGTGCACGTTCACGTCGAGCTGTCCACGCGCGCGTGCCTTGCCGACGAGGGAGACGTTCAGGGGTTCCAGGTACTCGGGGAAGATCGTGACGACGTCGAGCCGCATCAGGCGTCGCCCTCCGGGGCGGCCTCGGCGTCCCGCGCCGAAGCGATCTCCGCGCGGTCGTCGATCAGGCCGGGCGGCGGGTCGATGATCGCCCGCTGCTCCTCCAGGTCGATCTCGGTGACGATCTCCTCCACGAAGGGGATCATCACCTCGCTGCCGTCGGGCCGCTCGACGATGAAGAGGTCCTGCGAGGGCAGGTGTGAGATCTCGGTGATCCGGCCGACCTCGAGCCCTTCCTTGGTGACGACGTCGAGGTCCATCAGCTGGTGGTCGTAGTACTCGTCCTCGTCCTCCGGAAGCTCCTCCGGATCGACCTCGGCGATCAGCAGCGTGTTGCGCAGCGCCTCGGCGCCCGTGCGGTCGCGTACGCCCTCGAAGCGCAGCAGCAGGCGGCCGCTGTGCACCCGGCCGGTCTCGATGGTCAGCGGCCCCGTGGAGGCGGGGTCGGTGGCGAGGACGGCGCCGGGGCCGAGCCGCAGCTCCGGCTCGTCCGTGCGCACCTCGACGGTGACCTCACCCTTGATGCCGTGGGCGCGGCCGATCCGCGCGACTACCAGCTGCACTGCTCTCTCCTGTCGTGTGCCCACGGCGCTCCTCCGTCGGCGGCTACAAACGACTACGGGCCGGGGAAGGCCCAGAAGCCCTCCCCGGCCCGTGCCGGTGCTGCGTGCGGTTCAGTGAACCTGGTCCACGTCGACGAGGTCGACGCGGACACCGCGGCCGCCGATGGCGCCCACGACGGTCCGCAGAGCCCGCGCGGTGCGGCCGTTACGGCCGATCACCTTGCCGAGGTCGTCGGGATGTACCCGGACCTCCAGAACGCGCCCACGGCGCAGGTTGCGCGAGGCGACCTGCACGTCGTCGGGGTTGTCGACGATGCCCTTCACGAGGTGCTCGAGAGCCTCCTCGAGCATGCTCAGGCCTCGGTCGACTCGGCGGACTCGGCCTTGGCCTCGTCCGCCTTCTTGTCAGCCTTCTTGGCCTTCTGGGTGATGGCCTCACCCTTGGCGTCGTCGCCCTCGAGGCCCTTGGTGAAGGCCTCGAACGCGGCGCGCTTGTCCTTGGGCTCCGCGACGAGCAGCGGCGCCGGGGCCGGCAGGCCCTTGTGCTTCTGCCAGTCACCGGTGAGCTTCAGGATCGCCATGACCGGCTCGGTCGGCTGAGCGCCGACGGAGAGCCAGTACTGCGCGCGCTCCGAGTCGACCTCGATGCGCGAGGGGTTCTGCACCGGGTGGTACAGGCCGATCTCCTCGATGGCCCGGCCGTCACGGCGGGTACGGGAGTCGGCGACGACGATGCGGTAGTGAGGCGAACGGATCTTGCCCAGACGCTTCAGCTTGATCTTGACTGCCACTGGAGTGGTGTCTCCTGGTCTTGACGTGGTTGGGCACAACGAGATGCCACGTGGGGTTGCGGTACTCGGGGTGCCCGATGGACGCGTCAGCCGGAGGCGAGAGGGTTCCTATGCGGCTGTCGAGTACAGCTAGCCATTGTGCCACACGCCCACGAGGTGACCGAACCGGGTCCGGCCACCTCGGTCCAGCTCAGCCGGGTCAGCCCGCGGCCGCGCCGACCGCTTCCGGGATCCGGAAGGGCTTGCCGCAGCCGCCGCAGACGATGGGCGCCTGGGCGAGCACCGACGGGACCACGCGGACGTTGCGCCCGCAGTCGCAGACCGCCTTGACGCGGACCCCTCCTCCGGAGGAGCCGTGCCGTGCGGCCGGGCCCCGGAAGCTGCGCGCCGTGTCGGCGGCCGTCGCCGCGGTGTGCGCCTTGAGGGCACGCTGCAGGCGCTCGATCGTCGGGCGGTAGAGCTTGCGCGCCTCGGGGTTGAGCGTGACCAGCGAGAAGCCGCTGCTGGGGTGCGGCTCCTCGGGATGGTCAAGGCCCAGCTCCTCGGCGATCGCGAGGAATCTGCGGTTGTGATAGCGGCCCGCACGTGAGGTGTCGCGTACGCCGCGTGACGCGGCGATGCCATGGACTGCCTCATGGAGCAGTCGCTCGAAGGAGAGCTCGGCGCCGCAGGCGGACGACGATTCTCCGATCAGGGATTCGGGCGCGGCAAGATCTGGCAGCTCGGGGTGGTGCCGCTGAATATCGGCCCACGCCTGTGCCAGCTCTGCGGCGAGAACAGGTGGTGTCGTGCTCACGTCGTGAACAACGAGCCGGGGTGCCCAGGGGTTCCATTCCGGGGCATCCCAAATAATTTGCACGTACCCGTCAGTTGCCATTGATGCGTCCGGACGAGGGCGGGTGCGCTGATCTGCGGAGAAGCCTCGCAGCTCACATCAAGCCGGTACGTAGTAGCGCGTACGTCCAACCGGCTCCCGCGGGGCCCGTGTCGCCTGAGGGGGCGTACGGGCCGGAATCGCGCACTCAGTAGGCCCGGGCCACGACAGCGACGTTACCGGGCGCATCATCGGCGTCCGGCACCGCCCCGTCCTCCGCGACCAGACACCGTACGGAGACGGAGTGCTCGGCGAGCTCCGCCTCACCCTCCGGGCCCAGCGAGGCCCACGGGATGCGGGCCCAGCCGCCGGCGGCAGCGGCCTCCACTGCCTGGTCGACGGTGGTGACGTCCGAGGTGCGGGACTCGCGGCGCGCACGGGCCTGGGCCAGGAGCAGCTTCTGGTCCTCTTCGAGGACAGTGGGCAGCAGCGCGGTCAGGGAGTCGATCGCGACTGGTTCCTTGCCGCCCGGGATGCGCCGGGCCACCATCGCCGTGCCGTTCTCCAGGTCGCGCGGGCCGATCTCGACGCGGACCGGCACCCCCTTGAGCTCCCAGTCGACGGCACGGCGCCCGAAGGGCGTGTCCGTGCGGTCGTCCACCTGGACGCGCACGCCCGCCGCCTTGAGGCGGTCGCCGATCTCGCGGACCTTCGCGAGCACCGCGTCGTCGCCCTTGATGGCGAGGACGACCACCTGGACGGGCGCGAGGCGAGGCGGCACCCGCAGGCCGTTGTCGTCGCCGTGCATCATCACCAGGGCGCCGACCATCCGTGTCGTACTGCCCCAGGAGGTCTGCCAGACGAGCTCCTGCTTGCCTTCCCTGGACAGGTACTGGGTGTGGAAGGCCTTGGCGAAGTTCTGGCCGAGCTCGTGGCTCGTGCCCAGCTGGAGGGCCTTCCCGTCGCCCATCATGCCTTCGAGGGTGAGCGTGTTGATGGCCCCGGCGAAGCGCTCCTGCGCGGTCTTGCGGCCCAGGACGAAGTCCATCGCCAGGACCTCTCGCATGAAGTCCCCGTAGACGTGCTCGTGGATGCGGGCGGCGAAGTCGCGTGCTTCCTCGTACGTCGCGTGGGCGGTGTGGCCCTCCTGCCAGAGGAATTCCGACGTGCGCAGGAAGAGCCGGGGCCGCAGCTCCCAACGGACCACGTTCGCCCACTGGTTGATCAGGAGCGGCAGGTCTCGGTAGCTCTGCACCCACTTGGAGAAGTACTCGTTGACGATCGTCTCGGAGGTGGGGCGGACGACGACCGGCTCCTCCAGCTCCTTGCCGCCGCCGTGCGTGACGACGGCCAGTTCGGGGGCGAAGCCCTCGACGTGCTGGGCCTCCCGGGTCAGGTACGACTGGGGGATGAAGAGCGGGAAGTACGCGTTCTGGGTACCCGTCTCCTTGATGCGGGCGTCCATGTCCTGCTGCATGCGTTCCCACAGGGCGTAGCCGTACGGTCGGATCACCATGGTGCCGCGCACCGGCCCGTTGTCGGCCAGTTCGGCCTTGTTGATCAGATCCTGGTACCAGCGCGGGAAGTCTTCCGCCCGGGGCGCGAGAACGGGTGCTTTGGCCATGGCGCGCATGGTACGGCGGAGCCTCCCGCGGGGCGCGGAATTTACGGCTCCAGGGGGCGCACGACGGTGGCACGCAAGCATTGCCACACAACCCCTGGACTCCACGACGGATGCGGAGTTCTCTGGCATACGGGGGGAGTGCGAGCGCACTGCACGGGGGCGGACGAACCGTTGGAATACGACACTCCAGTAACTCTCGGCGGATTGGGGCGCTTTCGATGACACCTACACTCGCGCAGCCGCGCCCTCCCCGCGCGGGCACGACCCCCCGCGTGGACCGGTGCGCACGCGCGCGTGACTGGGCGGAGATCCAGGAACGGATGCTGGTTCCGCTCTATGAAGCGGTGTACGAACGACTCGAAGTCGGCGGCGGAACCCGGCTCCTCGGCCTCGGCTGCGGCTCCGGACTGGCCCTCCTGATGGCCGCCTCACGGGGCGCGGCCGTCACCGGTGTCGACCGGTCCGCGCCCGAGCGGCTGGCCCTCGCGCGTGAACGCCTGCTGCCCGACGCGGGCCTGCGCGCACACGGGGCCGGCGACACCCGCCTCGTGGAGGGCGGCCCCGCCGACGTGTCGGGGCCGGACGTGCCCGCGTACAACCTGGTGACCGCGTTCCAGCCGATCGGCTGCGTGGCGGGCGACTCCGAGGGCCTCTCCGCCCTCCTGGAAGCGGCCACGCCGCTCGCCGGGCACGGCACCCCTGTGGTGCTCGCCGGCTGGGGTCCGCCGGAGCGCTGCACGACGTCTTCTGTACTGAAGGTGGCGACCAAGCTCGCCGACCCTCTCCGTAGTACGGGCAGTTGGCGCCCCGCGCTCCGGGACGACCTGGAGGAGGTGGCCCACCGGGCCGGACTCAAGCCGGACGGGTCGGGCCGTGTCGCGTGCCCCTTCGGGTACGCGGACACGGAGAGCGCGGTCCGTGGCCTGCTGTCGACGGGCCTGTTCGACGCGGCGGTGGGCGCGACGGATCAGGCACAGGTCGAGAAGGAGGTGACGGAGGCGCTGCATCCGCATCAGCGGCGGGACGGGACGGTGTGGATGCCCAACGTGTTCCGGTACCTGATCGCGCGTACGCGGTGATCGCCCGTACGCGGTCAAGAAGGGCCCGCCCGAGAACACCGAGTGCCTAGTCGGCGTCCTTGGTGAGCCGTGTGATGCCGGCGACCCGGTAGGCCGCCGCCTCCTCCAGGGTCTCGTTCGCCAGCAACGCCTCGGCCAGGGCGTCCAGTTGGCCGCGGTGGTCCCGCAGTTGGCGGCACGCGCTCTCGTAGCACTCGTCGACGATGCGGCGCATCTCGTGGTCGATCGCGTCGAGGGTGCCCGGGGCGGCCGCGAGTCCGTAGGGCTGCTGGCTGTCGTTCGGCAGCGCGGCAAGACGGCCCACGCGCTCGCTCATGCCCCAGCGGGCGACCATGCCGCGCGCGATGTTGGTGACCTGTTCGAGGTCGCTCTCGGCGCCCGTCGTGATGACCCCGAAGACGACGTGCTCGGCCGCCATGCCGCCCAGCGCGCCCACGATGCGGCCGCGCAGATACTCCTCCGTGTACGCGTACTTGTCCGCGTCCGGTGTCGACAGGGTGACCCCGAGAGCGCGTCCCCGGGGCACGATCGTGATCTTCCGTACCGGGTCGGCGCCGGGCTGCAGCATGCCGAGGAGCGCGTGACCGCTCTCGTGGTACGCCGTGCGCCGCCGCTCCTCGTCGGGCATGACCAGCGGCCGCTCGGCGCCGAGCTGCACCTTCTCCAGAGCCTCGGAGAGGTCGGACTGGGTGACCTGCTTCTGCTTGCGCTTGACGGCGAGCAGGGCTGCTTCGTTGGCGAGGTTGGCGAGATCCGCGCCGGTCATCCCCGGTGTCGTACGGGCGACTTGGGCCAGGTCGGTGTCGTCCGCCATCGGGATGTCACGGGTGTGGATCTTGAGGATGGCCTCGCGGCCGCCGCGGTCGGGCGGGCTGACGGTGACGACCCGGTCGAAGCGGCCCGGCCGGGTCAGGGCGGGGTCGAGGATGTCGGCACGGTTGGTGGCCGCGAGGACGATCACGCCCTCGGAGCCCGAGAAGCCGTCCATCTCGGTGAGGATCTGGTTCAGCGTCTGCTCGCGCTCGTCGTGCCCGCCCATGCCGCTGCCGCCGCCGCGCGCCCGCCCGATGGTGTCGATCTCGTCGATGAAGATGATGGACGGCGCGACCTTCCGGGCCTCGGCGAAGAGTTCGCGTACCCGAGAGGCGCCGACGCCCACGATCATCTCGATGAACTCCGAGGCGGACGCCGAGAAGAAGGGCACCCCGGCCTCACCGGCCACGGCGCGCGCGAGCAGCGTCTTGCCGGTGCCCGGCAGACCGGCGAGCAGCACGCCGCGCGGCATCTTCGCGCCCATGGTGCGATAGGCCTCGGGGTTCTTCAGGAAGTCGACGACATCGCTGAGCTCGCCCTCGACCTCGTCGATGCCCGCCACGTCGTCGAAGGTGGTGCGCCTCTCGCCGGGCACGAGCTCCACCGGCTTCGGCGGCGCCTTCCGGCCGAACATGCCGCCCGCGCCGCCCATCCCCGACCTCATGCGCCGCGCGATGAAGATCCACAGGACGACGATCAGCAGCATCGGGGCGAGCGAGATGAGCAGGTTCGAAAGGAAGCTGCGTTCCTTGACGACGGGCACGGCGGTGACGGTGACGTCGTGCTCGGTCAGCTCGTCCCAGAGCTTGTCGTCGGCGAAGGCGGGCCGCTGGGTGGTGAACTTGGTGTAGTTCCCCTCGTCGTCACCCGGTTTCGGCTGCTCCTTCTTGAGCTGGCCCTGGATCGCGTCGCCCTTGGCGTAGATCTTCGTGACGTTGCCGGAGTCGACCTGCTTGCTGAACTCCGTGTACGAGATCGTCGGCTCGTCGCCCTCGTTGAAGAAGGAGAGCACGAGGTTGGCGATGAGGAAGACGATGAGCGCGGCGAGGATGAGCCCGCCCCACC
>NZ_SRIC01000214.1 GCF_004684775.1 Streptomyces sp. MZ04 | reverse complement strand
GGGCCGGGGCGCTCCTCGCGGCAGATCGTTTCTGCTCGCCCCTGTGCCGCTTCCTTCGCGCGACGACCGCTTGTGACGTTCCGTGAGCGCTCGGACGCCGCTCCTCACTCGGCTGGTCCAGGGAAACAGGGCGAATGCGAATAAACCACCACAGGGTGGGTGGGATGCCCCGTATTCCGCACCCGGAGGTCGACGTGCCGCGTCAGCTACCCCCCTGGGGACTCACCCGTGGAGGGGAGAGACCCAGGCTGCGCAGTACGGCCGCCGCCCTCACGTCCCTGACCGCCCTCGCCGCCACCGGGCTCGTCGCGGGGCCCGCCATCGCCAGGACCACGGCGGGCCCGTGCGCCCTTGAGCGCACTGAGGCCCACCACTCGGAGGGCCTCGACACCTGGAACACCGCCTATCCGCGCCCGGACCGGACCCTCGACGCGGTGATGGTCTTCCTCTCCTTCCCCGACTCCCCGCCGCTGACCGACCCCGATGACCTGGCGGCCGACTACTTCCCCGCCACCAGCGACTTCTTCGACCGCGCCTCGTACGGCAAGTTCGCGCTGCGCCCGCATCCGCGGCGCGAGTGGGTCGAGATGCCGGAGGACTCCACCTCGTACGCCATAGAGCGCGACTGGAACGCGTCGCGGCGCAGCGCCTATCTGCGCGACGCGGTGGCCGCGGCCGACCCGAGCGTCGACTTCTCCCGCTACGACCTCGTCTACCTCGTCGCCGACCCGGACGCGCCCGGCGTCGACTCGGACGCGACGAAGGTCGTCAACTTCGACCGGCCGATGCGGGCCGACGGCTCCGACATCAGGCGCATCGTGACGGTCTTCGAGCGGCACCCGCCGGACCGCAACGTCCTCGCCCACGAGACGGGCCACGTCTTCGACCTGCCCGATCTCTACCACCGGCCGACCGACGGCAAGGGCGACTGGGACACGTACGTCGGCGACTGGGACGTCATGGGCAGCCAGTTCGGGCTCTCCCCGGACCTCTTCGGCTGGCACAAGTGGAAGCTCGGCTGGCTGGATCCGCGGCAGGTGGTGTGCGTGTCGGACGGCGGTCGGCGGCTGACCCTGGAGCCGCTGTCGGCCAGGCCCGCGCGCGGCGGCATCGGCGGCACCAAGCTGGCGGTCGTCCGCACGGGCCGCGGCAGCGCGATCGCGATCGAGGCCCGGGGTGCCGAGGGCAACGACCGCGAGACCTGCAGCGAGGGCGTCCTCGCCTATCACGTACGCAACGAGGAGCCGCCCGGCGGCGGCCCGGTCGAGGTCGTCGACGCCCACCCGGACGCGGAGGCCTGCTGGGGCGACTCGGTGTATCCGCCGCTCGCGGACGCGCCGGTGGGGGTGGGGGAGAGCTTCACGGTGCCGGACGCCGACGTGCGGATCGAGGTCGAAGGGCGGACGGCTACGGGGTCGTGGACGGTGAAGGTCTCTGCCGGGTGAGCATGGCCGGGTGAGCACGGTCAGCCGACATGCAAGAAGCCCCTCGCTTCCGCGAGGGGCTTCTCACCGTCTGTGCGCCGCCAGGGACTCGAACCCCGGACCCGCTGATTAAGAGTCAGCTGCTCTAACCAACTGAGCTAGCGGCGCCTGCTGACGTCGTAGACCTTAGCATCCTGATCGCCGCCAGGAAAAATCGATATACGGACCGTCGAGCCCGCCGTGGCGCGGGCCGCGCGGACGCAGGCCCAGAGCATCACCTCGGGGCCGGGGAGCCAGGGATGCCGGGTGTCGGGGGCGACGAGCCAGCGGGAATCGAGGCGTCCCGCGGTGGGCGTATCGCACTGTCCTGTGGTGATCGGCGGCACCGTGACCGCGTCGCTCGTGCCGTGGCAGAGCACCGAGGGGACGGCGCTGCCCCACTCCTCCCACTCCTCCCACTCGAGCAGCGAGGGCAGCCGGTGGGCGGTGCCGGGGGCGGCGAAGAGCAGCGTGCGGCCGCGGTGCTCCGCGACCGGGCCCGAGCCGGGGCCCTCGTCCCATAAGCGGTCGAGCATCCGGCGCCCGAAGACCGCGTGGACGCTCACCACGTCGAAGACGGTGCCGCAGGGGAGGACGGCCGGGGCGGTGGGGCGGGAGCGCCAGTGGGTGAGCGTGCTGCGCGGATACGTTTCCGCAGAGGCGAGCCAGGCGGCTCCCTCGGTGGTGACGTCGCTGATGGGGTCCGGGTGGAGACCAGTGCTGCTCATGGCAGATACATCTACCGGTAGTAGGCGTTCCCTTTCTGAGAGTTATGAGAAATCGGGACAAGAGTGGGGCAGGGGGAGTATCTTGCCCTCTTGGCATATGCCCCGTGATCTTGTTCGGACGCCTTAAGGGGCGTCGGGAGGAGCTCAGGCGTCCCTCGCGCCGGTCCCGCGCAGCAGGTCACGGCCGAACTCGACCATCTTCTTCGCGTAGTCCTCGGTCCACTGCGCGCGCTCGGCGATCGCCGCGTGCGTGAGGCGGTCGAAGCGGCGCGGGTCGGCGAGCTGGGCGGCCGCCATGGCCTGGAACTCGATCGACCGGTCCGTCGCGGCACGGAAGGCGTGGGTCAGCTCGGTGGCGCGGTCGAGCAGCTCACGGGGGTCCTCCATCGACTCCAGGTCGAAGAAGTGCTCCGGATCGGCGGCGGCCTCCGCGGGCTCGAAGAGCAGGGGCGCGGGTCGCAGACGCTGTTCGGACCGGGGCCGCTCGGGCTCCGCCATGGTTCTTCCTCCTCGTACGGTTTCCGGCCATGGGGCCGTCTTCTATTGTCTCGTGCCGCGCAAGGGGGCCTTTCGCTCCGCGGGTGGTGCGGGGTTCGTCTGCGAGGTTCGGCTGCGGGTGCTTTGTGGCTGGTCGCGCAGTTCCTCGCGCCCCTTCGGGGGCGCTGCCTGGTGCGGCGGTCATGGGCGCCAGGCCACCCGGTGCTCCGCCAGCCGGGCCATGACCGCGTGGTTCGCTTCCCAGCCGTCCGGGAACTTCACCGTCACGCCCAGTTGGACCGGTTCCGTCGACGGGTGGTCGTCCAGGAGTTCGCTGACGCCCGCGCGGCAGATCACGATGCAGGCGTGGCGGTGGCGGGAGGCCAGGACGCAGAGGCGGCCCGTCTCCAGGTGGAAGGCGGTGGCGTCGGGGCGGCCGGAGAGCGGGTGCAGGACCACCGTCACGTCGAATTCGCGGCCCTGCAGCCGGTTCGCCGTGTCCACCGTGACGTCCGCGACCCCCAAGGCCGCGAGGGCAGCCCGCACCGCCGCCGCCTGGTCGCGGTGCGCGGTGCCCACCGCGATGCGGTCGGCGGTCAGGGGCGTGGGGTCGGGGCCGCGCTCCGACGTGGCCGCGCCGCCGCGGTCCAGGAGGCGGCGGACGACCTGGGCCACCGCCCGTACGGCCTCCGGGTCCGTACGCGGCGTGTTCCGCGCGGGCAGTTCGAGCAGGCCCCAGCCCGACTCCGCCGCCTCGTCGATCACCCGGTCCGGGCCCGAACCGTCCGACGGTACGGCGAAGGCGAGCTGCCGGTCGCCGTGGTCCGTGCCGCTGCGGAAGGGCGTGTACGGGTAGAACGCCGACGACACGAGGGGCGCCGCCGAGGCCGGGAGGCGCCAGGACACCGGGAGGCGGTGCTGGGGCAGCTCCGGATTGTGCGCGAGCAGCGTCGTCACCGCGGAGGCCGACGGGTCGTACGCGAGGCCCGCCCACTGCTCGGCGCCGACGATCGAGAACGGGTCGAGCTGGCCGGGGTCGCCCACGAACAGCGCCCGCTCGAAGAGCCCGGCCACGGCGAGCAGCGCGTCCGAGCGCATTTGGTACGCCTCGTCCACGATGGCGTGTCCCCAGGGACCGTCGAGCTTGGAGACCTCGACGTGCGCCCACTTCGCGGCGGTCGAGATGACCACGTCGAGGCCGGCCAGATCGGCGGCCTTCGTGGACGTCCGCACGGACGGCAGGTCGTCCAGGGCCTTGTCGTACGCGTCCGGGTCGCTGCTGTGCAGACGGCCGACCGGGAGCTCGGGGTCCTTCTCGGCGAGCCGCAGGACCAGGTCGTCGACCTGCGCGTTCGTCTGCGCGATGACCATCAACGGGCGCCCCGCTGCGGCCAGTTCGCGGGCCGCGCGGACCACGAGGGTCGACTTGCCCGCGCCCGGCGGGGAGTCGACCACGACACCCCGGTGCGCGCCGTGCAGCGTGTCGTGCAGGATCGCGTCCGTGGCCCTGGCCGCTGCCGCGCCGGGGTCGAAGGGGGCTGCTACGGGACTCACAGGGTGTCCTCCGGAGTCACGGGATCGGGGCTCTCGGCGGCGTCGCCCGGCGGGCCGCCGTGGGTCCAGGGGGTCGCCTCGGGGTCGGGCAGCTTCGGGCCGCCGCGCTGCTCGTGCTCGAAGAGCGTCCAGCAGATCCGGTCGCCCTTCTCCGGCAGCGATCCCGGCTCGGGCTCCTTGCCGCGGCCCATCTTGTCGGTGACGCGCAGGATGACGGTGCCTTCACCTTCGTAGGCGACGAACTCTGCGGTCTGCGGCTTGCCTTGGAGCGAGCGGTACACCTTCGCCCGCTCGGCCAGGTGCGGGCGGTCGTCCGTGCGGATCGTCACCAGGGGGCGCGGCCTCGGGTTCTTGCTCTCGCTGTACGCCATGACCACCTCCGTCACCTCACCGGCGAAGGCCTCTCCGGCGAGCCGGCGGCCCGCCATCACCAGGGGGTCGTCGAGCGCCTCCTGGGCCTCGAGCCTGGCCTGTTCGCGCTCGCGGGCGGCCAGCTTGTTGGCCGCGGTGACCGCGTCGTCGATGCGGGGCTGCGGGGGTTCGCCCGCGGTCACGCGGTCCCGGTGGCCGGTGAACGACCAGCGGTCGCGGGTCCACCGGTCCGCCGCGTGCTGGGCCTCGGGGAGCGTGCACAGCGCGTCCAGGCCGCGCCACACCGCGTCCCAGGTGGGGCGGGTCCTGCTGTCGATCAGAGCGCGGATCTCCCGCTCGGCGGCGGCCAGTTCGGCGAGGCGGGCGTCCGCCTCGACGCCGTCCTCGGCGGCGGCGAGGGTGCCGCGCGCGCGGTCGTAGCGCTCGATGGCCGGGGCGAGCAGGTGGTTGTCGAACGCGGGGTCCGTGGCGGGGCCCGCGGGCGGGCAGATCAGCTGGCCGTCCTTGTCCCGCGCCAGCTCGGCGCGGAGCGCGGCATCGGCTCCCGAGGTGCCCTCCGGGGCCTCGATCCAGGCGAGCAGCGCGCCCAGGTGCTGGTCCTCCAGGCTGCTCTGTCCCGTGGCCCAGTGCCGCGAGAGCAGATCGGTCATGGCGGTCAGGAGTGAGGACCCCGGGACGCGGGCGCGCTCCCCGAAGTGCGTCAGCCAGCGGCCGAGGAGGGGGACGCGGGGCGGCGCGGGGTAGGGCGTCTCCGGGTCCTGCTCGGCGGTGCGGCGGAAGCGGGTGGAGCGGCCGATGAGCCGTACGAAGTCGATGCCGGCCCGGCTCGGGACGATCAACTGCGGGGCGTCCGCGCAGAGTTCGACCTCCACCTTGACCCGCTTGCCGGTCTCCGGATCCGTCTCGCTGCGCTCCGCCGCCTCGACCTCTTCGGCGTACGCATCGACGTACTCCAGGACGGTGTCCGCGAGTTGGGCGAGGAAGGTGAAGCGCAGGTCGCGGTCGCGCGGCTGGGGTACGGCGATGAGGCGGGGCGCGGTGCGCTCCGTGCCGA
Source organism: Streptomyces sp. MZ04 (assembly GCF_004684775.1). Taxonomy (GTDB): domain Bacteria; phylum Actinomycetota; class Actinomycetes; order Streptomycetales; family Streptomycetaceae; genus Streptomyces. The sequence continues at coordinate 9,246 of NZ_SRIC01000214.1, read as the reverse complement.
CGAGGGCGCCCAGGGGGGCACCGGCTTCACCGGCGGTGGTGAGCGGGACGATGACCAGGGGACGCTGGGAGAGGTGCCGGTGCCGGACGGTGGCCCTGGGCTGAGCGCGGCCCGTGGTGACCGCCTCCATGCGGGCGAGGTTGTCGATCAGTGACACGGGGGTGCCTCCTTCGTCTGCGGGCCGCCGTCCGCCACCCACCCCAGCACCCTGGGTGGAGTCGTCGTCGACGCAAGCCTCAGCACGGCGCACCCTCCGCCACGACCTCGCCCGCTGCGACCACGCCGGACAGTGCTTCCTGCCGCAGCGCCGCCGCCCTCCGCAGCGCCACCACCGCCGGGTCCGTCGGATCGCCCGTCACGCCGTGCGCCGCCGAGAGAACTCCCTCGACTGTCGTCAGGCCGCCGAGCTCCCCGCGCACCGCCCGGCCCAGGGACGTGACCGCGCCTTCCTCGCGGGAGCGTTCGCGGCAGTGGAAGGACAGTTCGCAGGCGGCCAGGCACTCGGGGACGTAGGCCGCCGGGACGGATTCGACGGCGGCCGTCAGGGCGTCGGCGGGGCCGTTGACGTCGAACGTCGTGCCCGGCGGCAGCGTCGCCGCGATGTCCTCGACGCGGGTCAGCCGCGCCAACTGGCGCCTCGTCACCGACAGTTGCTTGCGTACGTCGATGGCCGACGCCGCGGGGAGGTTCGAGAAGTCCTTGGGGCAGACGAGCAGGACATGATGCCGGACCCGGGGTGCGGGCTCCATACGGGCCGCCACGCGCTCGAGCGCCAGCGCGTACACCGCGGACTGCCGTGCCGCCGCGCCCACCTTCGACGCGTCCGCCGAACCGTCGATCATCGGGAAGGACTTGATCTCGACGACCGTCCATGTGCCGTCGGGATGGATCACCACCGCGTCCGGCTCCAGGAACGCGGGCGTCCCGGCGACGTCAAGCGCCAGCATCGGGTGGTCGAGGAGCGTCCAGCCGCCCGCCGACGTCGCCTCGCGCAGCGCCAGAGACGTACGCGCGGCCCGTCCCTCGGGGCCCACCGCCGCCAGGTCGGGGACCGACGACTCGCCCGGCACCGGCTCAGGGCCGCCCCCGAGCCGTGCGTGCGCGAGCCGCAGCAACTCCGCGCCGCCGTCCGCCTTGACCCGCGCCTCGAAGGCATTGCCCCGCATGAACGCGAACTGGGACTGCCCGAACGAGCCGGGGGAGCCCAGTGACTGTGCCAGCGACGCCTTGTCCACGCCCGCGCCGTCGAGCAGCGCGCGTCTCTGGCATCCCGGGTTCGCGGCGAGGGCGGCGAGCGCACGGGCGTCGAGCGGCTTCGCGGGGACGTCCGGGCCGCGCAGCTCAGCGAGCCTTCCCCAAGCTCTCGGCTTCGCTCGAGGAGGGGAGACCCCACTCCGCAGTGCTGTCCCCCGCGTCGGCGGACTGGGCACCCGGCTCGGCTCCTGACTCGGCAGGCCGCTTGCGCGGTCGGGGAATTCGCTCACCTGTCGAAGTCTGGCACTCGCCACTGACAATTGAGGATTCTGGGGCGTGCGAGGCGCCGCGCCGCGCGGCGGACGAGCCGCTGAGCGCCCCCGCACCCGATGCCCCCGCACCCGATGCCGCAGCCGATCCGGAGTGCGACGTCACCACGGCCGACGGCTGCCGCGCCCCCACCGGCGAAAGCCCGAAACGTTCCCGCACCCGGTCCGCGAACCCGAGCAGCGGCCGCACGAGCAGCAGGCCCACGCCCATCACGGCGACGCCCGCGACCGCGTCGAGGAGGTAGTGGTTCGCGGTGCCCATCACGACGATCGTGGTGAGCAGCGGGTAGGCGATGGCGACGGCCCTGGTCAGCGGAGTGCGGCCGTGACGCCACATCAGTACCCCGCACCACAGCGCCCACCCCACGTGCAGGCTCGGCATCGCCGCGTACTGGTTGGTCATGCCGCCGAGGCCGCGCGGCGCGCTCGCCTCGCCGCCCCACCAGCCGAAGTCGCTGTACTGCGCCATGGTGTCGACGAAGCCGTAACCCTTGGTCAACAGGCGTGGCGGGCAGGTCGGGAGGAGGGTGAAGCCGACCAGGCCTATCAGGGTGGAGATCATCAGCCACGCGCGTGCCGCGCGGTAGTGGACCGTGCGGCTACGGAAGAGCCATACGAGGACCGCCGGGGTCACCAAGTAGTGCAGCGAGGCGTACCAGAAGTCGGCCGGGACACCTATCCAGGAGTTCGCGGTGAAGAGACGGTTCAGCGGGCTCTCGGCGTTGACATGCAGGAACTTCTCGGCGCGCAGCAGCGCCAGACCGTGGTCGACGGCGGTCGACACATCGCCGCGCGCGAGCAGCCGGCCCGCCGAATACGCGGTGTACACCAGGGCTATCAGCGGCAGCTCGGTCCACCAGCGAAGCCGGCGCCCGCTGCTCCCCCCGGTGCCCGGAGCGTCGGTCTGCGGCATCCGGCCGGTCCCCCATCCATTGTTCTTCTTGCGGTCGTCCTACGGTCGTACCGCGGTCCTGGCCGACTCACTTTACGGCGTACGCGAATGCCCCCTCGAGGCGACCTCCAGTGGTCTTAGACGCTGAGATCGCCGGGCGGGTTGCTCCTCGCGGGCACGAGTGATCGCCGCCTCGCGCGTGAGTGATGATGGAGGGTACGGACAGCCACCTGTCCGCAGAATTCGTCTTTTGGCAGCCGATGGCTGTCGACTCGGAAAGGCTCGTCATGGCACCGCGCATCCTGCTGGCCCGGCACGGACAGACGGAGTGGTCCCTGTCCGGAAAGCACACCGGCAGGACGGACGTCCCGCTCCTGGAAGAGGGCCGCCGCGGCGCGAAGCTCCTGGGCGAGCGCCTGCACCGCGCTCCCTACGACGGCCTGCCGGACGTCGAGGTGCGCACGAGCCCCCTGTCCCGCGCGCGGGAGGCCTGCGAGATCGCCGGTTTCGGGGACCGTGCCACCACTTGGGACACGCTCATGGAGTGGGACTACGGCTCCTACGAAGGCATGACCCCGGCCGACATCCAGGCGGTCCGCCCCGGCTGGCTGATCTGGCGCGACGGCGTCCCCAGGGGAGAGACCCTGGGGCAGATCACCGCCCGCGCGGACGAGGTGGTGGCCTGGGCGCGCGAGGCCGACCGCGATGTCCTGGTCTTCGCGCACGGGCACATCCTGCGGTCCATCGGCGCACGCTGGCTGGGCCTCGGCGTCGACTTCGCCTCCCGCATCCGGCTCAACCCGACCTCGATCTCGACCCTCGGCTGGGCCTACGGAGAACCGGCCATCGAGTCGTGGAACGAGACCGGGCACCTGGCGTAGCGGCCAACCGCGGCACCTACACGGCCCGCGGCAGCGCGGCGTGCCGTTCCAGGAAGCCGCCGACCCCCGAAGCCCGCCGATGCGGCAGCAGCACCCGCGCCGTCGTCGCGAGCATCGACTGGATACGGGACGACTGCACCTCATCGAGGAGCGTCAGCACGCGCAGGCCCGCGGTCGCCGCCTCGTCGGGGCGGCCCGCGCGGGCCAGGTCGTCGGCGAGCTCCGCGGTGTACAGGGCGATGTTCCGGGTGAACTGCGGGGTCCGCGCCGATGCCACGCCCGCCGCGCGCCGGGCGTGCCTGGCCGCCCGCTCCCAGTCGCCGAGCGCCGACCAGCACTGCGCCTCGAGCCCGTCGAGTTCGGCCTCTCCGTAGAAGCTCATCCACTCCGGGTCGGCGTCCGAAGAGCCCCGGTCGAAGAGCGCGTGCGCGCGGGCCAGTGCCTGCTCGCAGCCGGCACGGTCGCCGAGCCCCGCCCAGCCCCCGCCCTCGCGCAGCGCGATCAGCGAGAGCAGCCGGGGCGACGAGAGGTGCCGGGCGGCCCGCGCCGCCGCCTGCGCCGCCCGCACCGCCTCCCGGGGCCGGCCCGCGTCGCGCGCCAGGAAGGCCGTATTGCAGAAGGCGTGCGCCTCCAGGGCCGGGTCTCCGGCCATCCGGGCCGTCGCGAGGGCCTCGGCGTAATGCGAGCGCGCGTCGTCGAAGCGTCCCGAGTCATGCGCCAACCAGCCTACGGAGATGGCCAGTTCACCGGCGCCCGCGTGCAGCCGGTCCGCCGTCGACTGCCGGGTGGTGCCGGCGTCGAGCAGGGCGTAGGCGGTCTTCAGCGGCGCGGAGGCCCGTCGGTAGAGCCCGTCGGCGCCGTGCCGGTCGTCGAGCAGCCGGATCTTCCGCACGGCCTCCTCGACCGCGCTCACCTCTGCCTCGCCCGCCCTGCTGCCGCGCTGCGCGGCAGCCTCGGCCGGGTCCTGGGCGGCCGGCCCGAAGGGGCCGAAAGAGGCGGCGGCCACGGTGGCCGTGCCGCTCATGAATGCGCGACGCCGCACGTCGCTCTCCTCGTGACTCTGGATCTCGTACGGGTCGCACTCGTGACACTCGGAGCCGGGCGGCCCGGACGGAGGGGACTCATACAGCTGGATCGTGGTGTGTGGTGCGGGCGCTCCGGACTCGGTGCGCGCCCCCCGCCCGCGCACCGCGGAGCGGGGGGCGAACCCCAGGTCCGTCAGCGTCCGGCCGGGGAACATGTGCAGGAACACCCGCTCGTACGCGTAGTTGGGGCAGCGGATCTCGCCCGCCTCCACGCGCCCGATGTAACGGGCGTCGCAGCTGACGCGCTCGCCGATGTCACGAGCGGCCCGGCGGACCGCGGCGGCGAACTCACCCGGCGAGCGCTGTCCGCGCAACTGCCGGAAGAGAAGATTCCGTCGTGGGGACTGAGTTGACGATGTCATCGGTGACGACGCCATGGCCTGACCCTCTCGTGCGGATCGTGCCGGAGTGTGCCGGACCTCTCGTGGATCCGGCGGTGCTGCCCCTGTTCCGGCGGAGCACGAACGTACCGGCTGTGACCGGGGCGCCACGCGGAGTTTGGCTACAAACGGGATATCTCACCCACGATCTGCCATGAACTGCCATCCTTTGCGGCGGCGTGCCGCCGTAGCTGTTGACGCCGCATCGCGTTGAACCATGCGGAGAGGGAGCGACGCGGCTTCCGCCCTTGCGAGGAGGGGTCCCCTTGTTGGAGATCGGCACGGAGAACGACGCATCGCGGGCGTCGCTGACGACGGCGGCCCATCTGCCGAGCCAGGACCACAGTGCGGCGCCTGCCTCGCCGCCGGGGCCCGCGGCCGGCTGCGACCTGGTGACGGTGCCGGCCCGGCAGGGCCTCGAGGCCGTCGACATCCTGCGTCGGGGGGCGGGCGAGGGCGACGGGGTCGGGCCCGTGCTGCACGACGGGAGCTGCGACACCCTCGGCTTTCTGGTGCCTCCGGGGACGGCTGACGGGTGGGATCTGCCGGGGAGCGCCTGTACGCAGACCTTCGGGCGCGGGGTGAGCGTGTACTCCGCCGAGCCGCCGGAGCCGATGCCCGCGCCGCCCGTTGCCGGGACGGGGTGGCTGCTTCCGCCGTCCGGCGAGGCCGATCCGGTGACTGATCCCGCTGTGCTGCGGGCCGCGCTGGGGCAGGCCGCCCGGACCATCGAGGCCGCGGACAGCTGTCGCTGAGGCAGCCCGCAGCAGGGCGCGCGGGGCCGGTCTTCCGCGCGGATAATGGCCTGATGGCAAGGAACAGGCGGGGTGGGCGGGACGCGGCGGAAGCCGTCGTCGAAGAAGTGGACGGCGGGCTCGCCGAGCTGATGCCCGACCGGGACCGGCCGCGTGCCTGGACGCTGCTCGTGGACGGCGCCCCGCAGTCCCATGTCGACCTCGACGACCCGGCGTATCTCGACTTCGAGTACCAGCGCAGGCTCGGACACGTGGCCGATCTCGTGGCGCCCGCCGGAAAGCCCATCCACGCCCTGCACCTCGGCGGCGGCGCCTTCACCCTGGCCCGCTACATAGCCGCGACCCGCCCCCGCTCCACCCAGCAGGTCATCGAGCGCGACACGGCGCTCATCCAACTCGTCCGCCGCGAACTGCCGTTGGACCCCCAGGCCCGCGTACGGGTGCGCGGCGCCGACGCCCGCGAAGGCCTCGTGAAGATCGCGGACGGCTGGGCGGACCTCATCATCGCCGATGTCTTCAGCGGGGCGAGGACGCCCGCGCACCTCACCAGCACGGAATTCCTCACCGACGTACGCAGGGTCCTGAAGCCCGGCGGGTACTACGCCGCCAACCTCGCCGACGGGCCCCCGCTCGCGCATCTGCGCGGCCAGGTCGCCACCGCCGCCGCGGTCTTCCCGGAGCTCGCGCTCATCGCCGACCCCGCCGTGCTGCGCGGCAAGCGCTTCGGCAACGCGGTGCTCGTCGGCCGCGACCTGCCGCTGCCGATCGCCGAGCTGACCCGGCGCAGTGCCGGGGACTCGCATCCGGCGCGGGTCGAGCACGGCAGGGCGCTCGCCGACTTCAGCGGGGGAGCGACCGCCGTCACGGACGCCGGGGCGGTCGCGTCGCCCGCGCCTCCGCCGTCGGTCTTCCGGTGAGCGGTCAGTACTTGTTGATTCAGTACTTGTTGATGTCGACCGCCGGGGCGTGGTCGTGCCACGTACAGAACACCGAGAGCTTGTCCGTGCCCGAGGTGAACTCCACCCTGATCCAGGTCGACTGCTTCCAGACCTGGACCGACCAGCCCGCCGCCGGGGTCGCCGAGACCAGCGTCGCCGAGTCCTTGCCGAGGTCGAAGACGACGCGGCCGCCGTCGGTCGAGTAGCTCTTCACGTTGCCCGCCGAGGCGTCCGGGGTGGAGGAACCGCCCGACGGAGGCTTCGGCGGGTCCTTTTCCGGGGACTTCGAGGGCTTCTGAGACTTCGACGGCTTCGAGGAGTGGGTGGCGTCGGGACTCGGCGTCGGATCGGGGCGGTGCGTGGACGACGAGAGCGGCTCGGCATGGCCGCTGTCGGCCAGCGGGACGGCGCGCGGCGGGTCGTACGCCGTGCCCGCCATCACCGTGTGGACACCCCACCAGGACAGCGTGACCGCGGCGCCGGTGGCGAGCGACCAAGCCATTGCGTGTACGAGTCCTCTGCGCATCGCGAGCCATACTGCACCACGCGCCGCACCCGTGTCCCAGGAGGACCGGTGTCGCCCGTATGGCGTACGGTGCCGCCCATGGCAAGTGTGCTCGTCGTCGAGGATGACCAGTTCGTACGCTCGGCCCTCATCCGGCATCTGACCGAGGCATCGCACACCGTGCGCAGCGTCGGCACGGCCCTCGAGGCGCTGCGCGAGGTCGCCCATTTCCGCTTTGACGTGGTGATTCTTGACCTCGGTCTGCCCGATCTGGACGGTTCCGAGGCATTGAAGATGCTGCGCGGGATCACCGACGTACCCGTGATCATCGCGACCGCGCGGGACGACGAGACCGAGATCGTACGGCTCCTGAACGACGGCGCCGACGACTATCTGACCAAGCCGTTCTCCGTCGAACACCTGTCGGCCCGGATGGCCGCCGTCCTGCGCCGCTCGCGCGTCACGGCGGGCGAGGCCGCCCCCAGCCGGGAGATACGGGTGGGCGGGCTCGCCATCGATCCGCTGCGGCGCCAGGCCGAGCTCGACGGGACGCGGCTCGACCTGACCCGGCGCGAGTTCGACCTGCTCGCCTTCCTCGCGGGGCGGCCCGGAGTCGTCGTACCGCGCAAGGAACTGCTCGCCGAGGTGTGGCAGCAGAGTTACGGCGACGACCAGACCATCGACGTCCATCTGTCGTGGCTGCGGCGGAAGTTGGGCGAGACGGCGGCGCGGCCGCGCTATCTGCACACGCTGCGGGGTGTCGGCGTCAAGCTGGAGCCGCCGCTCACGGAGCCACCGCTGTGAGATGGGCCCTGGTCAAGGTGTGCCTGGCCGTCACGACGATGGTCGTGGTGGCCTTCGCGGTACCGCTCGGGCTCGTCATCCAGGAGATGGCGCGGGACCGGGCCTTCTCGAACGCGGAGCGGCACGCCGCCGGCATGGGCCCCACGCTCTCCATCACCACCGACCGCGACCAGCTGACGCGGGCCGTCGCCACCTCCGAGGCGGGCGGCGAGGGGCGGATGGCCGTCTACGTACCGGCGATCGACAAGACGCCCGCCCTGGACATCGGCGACGGGCGCACGGACGCGGCGGCGGTGGAGACCACGCGCAAGGAGGGCCGGGCGCGGACGGCCACGGTCGACGGCGGCTTCGCGCTGCTCCAGCCGATGGCGCTCAGCTCCGGCAAGATCGCGGTCGTCGAGATCTTCGTGCCCGAGGGCGCGGTCAGCAACGGTGTGACCACGGCATGGCTGGTGCTCGCGGGCGTCGGCGTCGCGCTGATCATCGGGTCCGTGGCGGTCGCGGACCGGCTCGGCGTACGCATGGTCCAGCCCGCCAAACGTCTGGTGGGCGCCGCGCACGACCTCGGCGAGGGGAAGCTGGGGGCGAGGGTGGCGGAGGAGGGGCCGACCGAACTGCGCCTGGCGGCGGTCGCGTTCAACTCCATGGCCGATCAGGTGGTCCGACTCCTCGCGAACGAGCGGGAGTTGGCGGCCGACCTCTCGCACCGGCTGCGTACGCCGCTGACGGTGCTGCGGCTCAACGCGGCCTCGCTCGGGGACGGTCCGGCCGCCGAGCAGACCCGCATCGCGGTGGAGAAGCTGGAGCGCGAGGTCGACACGATCATCCGCACGGCACGGGACGCGAAGCCGCAGACCGCCACGGTCGGCCCCGGCGCGGGCTGCGACGCCTCCGAGGTGATCCAGGAGCGGATGGCCTTCTGGTCGGCGCTCGCGGAGGACGAGGGGCGCGAGGTGCGCGTCGCGGGGGTGGAGCGGCCGGTGTGGATACCGGTGGCGCGCCCCGAACTGGTCGCCGCGCTCGACGCGTTGCTCGGCAATGTCTTCCGGCACACCCGGGAGGGCGCGGCGTTCGCGGTGGACGTGCACAGCGGCGAGGACGCGGTGATCGTCCTGGTGTCGGACGCGGGGGCGGGGATCGCCGATCCCGAGGCCGCGTTGGCGAGGGGCGCGGGGTCGGGGGCCGATGGGTCCACTGGCCTGGGTCTTGACATTGCGCGGCAGTTGGCGGAGTCCACGGGTGGGGATGTCCGTATCGGGCGGTCGGTGCTCGGCGGGACCGAGGTCCGCATCTGGATCCAGTTGGACGGCAGGCGGCCGGTGCCTGGGGGCAGGGGCCACCGGGGTTCGGTACGCCGCCGGAGGCGAGCCACTGCGGGGTAAGGGGCGGGTGGCTGGGGAAACCACGCGCGGAGCGCGGAAATCCACCCACAACCCGCATCCGGGCGCGAACAATTAACCGCCCCCGATCGCCCCCTTAAGCC
>NZ_SRIC01000213.1 GCF_004684775.1 Streptomyces sp. MZ04 | reverse complement strand
TGGCGCCGTTGGCCTCGCGCTTGAACCAGATGTTGGGGAAGGCCAGGAAGCGGTGCCAGGCCACGCCCATGTCGGTCTTCAGCGAGACCACGATCATCCAGATGAACGACGTCGCGATCTTCACCCCGGCGAAGAAATAGACGAGGTTCTGCAGGGTGGAGACGTCGAGGCCCTTGAATGCCGTGACCAGCGGGTACGAGATGAAGAACGAGGCCTCGTAGCTGTCGACGTGGTGCAGGGCGCCCTCGAGGGCGTGCAGCATGAAGATGCAGGTGCCGACGATGAGGATGACGGTCTCGACGAAGTACGCCTGGCCGGTCTTGGAGCCCGCGAAGCGGGACTTGCGGCCCGGCTTGTCGGGGCGGCTCAGCTGCCGGATCACGATCAGCGTCAGGATGCCGAGCACCGTCATCGTCCCGATGAACTCGACGAAGACGTTGTACGGAGCCCAGTTACCGATGATCGGCAGTACCCAGTCGGCCTGGAAGAGCTGGCCGGTGGCGTTGACGATCGTCAGGAGCAGTGTGTAGAAGCCGATCGCCACGAACCAGTGCGCGAAACCGACGATGCCCCACTGGTTCATGCGCGTGTGGCCGAGGAACTCCCTGGTCACGGTGATGGCGCGCTGGACGGGATGATCGGTCCTGGTGCCGGCGGGCACGGACTGACCGAGCCGCATGAACTGGAAGATCTGCAGCGTGGCACGGCCGAACAGCGCGAAGCCGACCGCGATTAGGACCAACGACACGATGATCGCGGCGAGTTGCATTTCGGGGCTCCTCGGGCCTGCGAGGCGAGACTTCGTAGCGGACTACGACTGATTACTAAGCGGTAACTTACGCAGTCCGACTGAGACTACCCACTTACTCCGCCGCACTGTAGCCAGCCCGGCGGTGATCTGCGTCGCTCAGGCAACCCTTGCCGCGTCGGCGCCGCCGAGGGGCGCCCCGAAGGGGCGCGGGGAACCGCGCGACCAGCCACGGTCGACCCGCAGCCGAGTACCTGGCCTCCAGCTGAACGGCGCGTAGTTGCGCGTAAGCACGGGATAAGAGTTGAGTGCCCTCGACTCAGCTCTGTTGACTCCAGCGAAGCGCTCATGCATCCTTGAGCCAGATCCACTCAAGTAGTACCTCTGGAGGAATCGAAATGGCACGTGCGGTCGGCATCGACCTGGGCACGACTAACTCTGTCGTCAGCGTTCTTGAAGGCGGCGAGCCCACCGTCATCACCAACGCCGAGGGCGCCAGGACCACGCCGTCCGTCGTCGCCTTCGCGAAGAACGGCGAGGTGCTGGTCGGCGAGGTCGCCAAGCGCCAGGCGGTCACCAACGTCGACAGGACCATCCGGTCGGTCAAGCGCCACATGGGCACCGACTGGAAGGTGGACATCGACGAGAAGGGCTTCAACCCCCAGCAGATCTCGGCGTTCATCCTGCAGAAGCTGAAGCGCGACGCGGAGGCGTACCTGGGCGAGAAGGTGGCCGACGCGGTCATCACCGTCCCGGCGTACTTCAACGACTCGGAGCGTCAGGCGACGAAGGAGGCCGGTGAGATCGCGGGCCTGAACGTCCTGCGCATCGTCAACGAGCCGACGGCCGCCGCCCTGGCGTACGGCCTCGACAAGGACGACCAGACGATCCTCGTCTTCGACCTCGGTGGCGGCACCTTCGACGTGTCCCTCCTGGAGATCGGCGACGGCGTCGTCGAGGTGAAGGCCACGAACGGCGACAACCACCTCGGTGGTGACGACTGGGACCAGCGCGTCGTCGACTACCTGGTCAAGCAGTTCAACAACGGCCACGGCGTGGACCTCTCCAAGGACAAGATGGCGCTCCAGCGCCTGCGCGAGGCGGCCGAGAAGGCCAAGATCGAGCTCTCGTCCTCGACCGAGACCACGATCAACCTGCCCTACATCACGGCCTCCGCCGAGGGCCCGCTGCACCTGGACGAGAAGCTCACGCGCGCCCAGTTCCAGCAGCTCACGTCCGACCTTCTGGAGCGCTGCAAGACGCCGTTCCACAACGTCATCAAGGACGCGGGCATCCAGCTCTCCGAGATCGACCACGTCGTTCTCGTCGGTGGCTCGACCCGTATGCCCGCCGTCGCGGAGCTCGTCAAGGAGCTGACCGGTGGCCAGGACGCCAACAAGGGCGTGAACCCGGACGAGGTCGTCGCCATCGGCGCCGCCCTGCAGGCCGGTGTCCTCAAGGGCGAGGTGAAGGATGTCCTCCTCCTCGACGTGACGCCGCTTTCCCTCGGTATTGAGACCAAGGGCGGCATCATGACCAAGCTCATCGAGCGGAACACGACGATCCCGACCAAGCGGTCCGAGATCTTCACCACCGCCGAGGACAACCAGCCGTCCGTCCAGATCCAGGTCTACCAGGGCGAGCGCGAGATCGCGGCGTACAACAAGAAGCTCGGGATGTTCGAGCTGACCGGTCTGCCGCCGGCCCCGCGTGGCGTCCCGCAGATCGAGGTCGCCTTCGACATCGACGCCAACGGCATCATGCACGTGACCGCGAAGGACCTGGGCACGGGCAAGGAGCAGAAGATGACCGTCACCGGCGGCTCCTCGCTGCCGAAGGACGAGGTCGACCGCATGCGCCAGGAGGCCGAGAAGTACGCGGACGAGGACCACGCCCGCCGCGAGGCCGCCGAGTCCCGCAACCAGGGCGAGCAGCTCGTCTACCAGACGGAGAAGTTCCTCGCGGACAACGCGGACAAGGTCCCCGGTGACGTGAAGACCGAGGTCGAGTCCGCCGTCGAAGAGCTGAAGGAAAAGCTCAAGGGCGAGGACGCGGCGGAGATCCGCACCTCCACCGAGAAGGTCGCCGCGGTCTCGCAGAAGCTCGGCCAGGCCATGTACGCGGACGCCCAGGCCGCTCAGGGTGCCGAGGGCGCTGCCCCCGGTGCCGAGGGCGCCGAGGCCCCGAACATGTCCAAGGAAGACGACGTCGTGGACGCCGAGATCGTCGACGACGAGAAGCCCGGTGACGCGAAGGGCGGCGCCGCCTGATGACTGAGGAGACCCCGGGCTTCGGCGAGAACGCCGAGAAGTCCGACGTCCCCTCCGGCGCCACCCCTGATGACGCGGCGCCGAAGGCCGCCGAGCCCTCCATCGCGGAGGGCCCGGCGTCCCCGGCCGGGGACGCAGCAAGCAAGACGTCCGCACAGGACGTGGGTCTGACCGCCCAGCTGGACCAGGTGCGCACCGCGCTCAACGAGCGCACGGCGGACCTCCAGCGGCTGCAGGCCGAGTATCAGAACTACCGCCGTCGGGTGGAGCGGGACAAGGTCACCGTCAAGGAGATCGCCGCGGCGAACCTCCTGGGTGAGCTGCTCCCGACCCTCGACGACGTCGGCCGCGCGCGTGAGCACGGCGAGCTGGTGGGCGGCTTCAAGTCGGTGGCGGAGTCTCTCGAGACGGTCGTCGCCAAGCTGGGCCTGCAGCAGTTCGGCAAGGAGGGCGAGCCCTTCGACCCGACGATCCACGAGGCCCTGATGCACTCGTACGCGCCGGACGTCACCGAGACGACCTGCGTGGCGATCCTGCAGCCGGGCTACCGCATCGGCGAGCGCACCATCCGCCCCGCGCGGGTGGCCGTCGCCGAGCCGCAGCCGGGCGCGCAGCCGGCCAAGGGTGACTCCGAGGCCGCTGCTTCCGCGGACTCCGCCGACGTGGCGGAGGACAAGGAGACCGGTGGCCCGGACGAGGGCTGACCTGACCGTGTTGGTGAAGCGAGAGGAGGGACGTCGGGGATGAGCACGAAGGACTTCATCGAGAAGGACTACTACAAGGTCCTCGGCGTCCCCAAGGACGCCACCGAGGCCGAGATCAAGAAGGCGTACCGGAAACTCGCCCGCGAGAATCACCCGGACGCCAACAAGGGCAACGCCAAGGCGGAGGAGCGCTTCAAGGAGATCTCCGAGGCGAACGACATCCTCGGGGACCCCAAGAAGCGCAAGGAGTACGACGAAGCGCGTGCTCTCTTCGGCAACGGCGGCTTCAGGGCCGGCCCCGGAGCGGGCGGCGGCGGCTCGTTCAACTTCGACCTGGGCGACCTCTTCGGAGGCGGCGCCCCGGGCGGCGGTGGAGCGGGCGGTGCCGGCGGCGGCTTCGGCGGCGGTCTCGGTGACGTCTTCGGGGGCCTGTTCAACCGGGGTGGTGCGGGTGCCGGGACCGGCACGCGTACGCAGCCCAGGCGCGGCCAGGACATCGAGTCCGAGGTCACGCTGAGCTTCACGGAGGCGGTGGACGGGGCCACGGTCCCGCTCCGGATGTCCTCCCAGGCGCCCTGCAAGGCCTGTTCCGGCACCGGCGACAAGAACGGCACGCCGCGCGTGTGCCCGACCTGCGTCGGCACGGGCCAGGTCTCGCGGGGCGGCGGCGGAGGTTTCTCCCTCACCGACCCCTGCGTGGACTGCAAGGGCCGCGGCCTGATCGCGGAGACCCCCTGCGAGGTCTGCAAGGGCTCGGGCAGGGCGAAGTCATCGCGCACGATGCAGGTGCGCATCCCGGCGGGCGTCAGCGACGGCCAGCGCATCCGCTTGCGCGGCAAGGGCGGTCCCGGTGAACGGGGCGGTCCTGGCGGCGACTTGTACGTCGTGGTCCACGTGGACGCCCACCCGGTCTTCGGCCGCAAGGGCGACAACCTCACGGTGACGGTTCCGGTGACGTATCCGGAGGCGGCACTGGGCGGCGAGGTCAAGGTCCCGACCTTGGGCGGGCCCCCGGTGACGCTCAAGCTGCCACCTGGGACGCCCAACGGCCGTACGATGCGGGCGCGCGGAAAGGGCGCGGTCCGCAAGGACGGCTCGCGAGGCGACCTGCTGGTGACGGTGGAGGTGTCCGTACCGACGTCGTTGAGCGATGGTGCGAAGGAAGCCCTGGAGTCCTACCGCAAGGCGACTGCGGACGACGATCCGCGGGCAGAACTGTTCCAGGCCGCGAAGGGAGCATGAGATGGACGGCCGCCGTCGAAATCCTTACCAGTTGACCGATGAGACGCCGGTGTACGTCATCTCGGTGGCGGCACAGCTGAGCGGTCTTCACCCGCAGACGCTGCGCCAGTACGACCGTCTCGGCCTGGTCTCGCCCGACCGCACGGCGGGCCGGGGCCGGCGCTACTCCGCCCGCGACATCGAACTGCTGCGCACCGTCCAGCAGTTGTCGCAGGAGGAGGGCATCAACCTCGCCGGCATCAAGCGCATCATCGAGCTGGAGAACCAGGTGGCGGCCCTTCAGTCCCGCGTCGCGGAGCTCTCCGCGGCCGTGGAGGGAGCCGCCGTCGCCATGCAGCAACGTGAAGCGGCGGTGCACGCCTCGTACCGTCGCGATCTCGTCCCCTACCAGGACGTGCAGCAGGCGAGCGCGCTGGTGGTGTGGCGCCCGAAGCGGTCGCCTGAGCAGTAGTTTCGCTGTGCGGTTTCGCTGTGCGGTTTCTCTGCGCAGTTTCTTTGTGCCGTAGCTTGATGGGGCCGGGAGGTGGGAACCTCCCGGCCCCATCGTGCGTTGCGGTGATCGACCAAAACATGGTCAGCGATTCCGGTCGAGGATTCCGGACCGGCCGATGAGGTAGCCGAGTTGGGCCCGGCTCTCGCTGCCGAGGGTCGCGGCGAGTTTGGCGATGTGCACGCGGACCGTGCGGACGTTCATGGCCAGGCGCGTGGCGATTTCGGTGTCCGTCTGGCCCTCGATCAGGAGCCCGGCTATGGCGCGTTGGCGGGCGGTGACGCCGTTGTCCGAGAGCTGTGGGGCGGCCTGGGGGAACATGGGGGTGGCCAGGCGCCACAGGCGGTCGAAGGTGGTGGCGAGGTAGTCGACCAGGGCGGGGTGGCGCAGCTCCAGGGCCATGTCGCGGTCCTTGCTCGCCGGTATGAAGGCCACGGTCCGGTCGAAGACGAAGAGGCGGTCGGTGACTTCGTCCAGGGTGCGCACTTCCACGTCCCCGTCCAGCTGTTCGTAGTGGGCGAGTACGGGCAGGGCGTGGCGCGTCGTGTGCTGGTAGAGGGTGCGGATCCGGGCGCCGCGGGAGAGGAGCCGCTGCTCGTGGGGCCGGGTCTGGGCCAGCGACCAGGCGGGCCGTGTCCCGCCGGGCTGGACGATGAGGACTTCCTCGGCGGCGTCGGATCTCGCCTGGTCGATGGCCGCGTTGATCCGGGGGAAGCCGAGCAGCACGGTGATCGTCGGTTGCGTGGTGGCCGGTTCGGCGGTCTGCGCGGAGGCCAGCGCCATGAGCGGCTCGAACATCGCGGCCAGCTGCTCCTCGCGCCGGCGTTGGTGCGCGATGCCGTCTTCGATGGTGCGGAGCAGCCGGGGGAGGACGACGGCGGGTGCAGTGGGCTTGAGCCACTCCATGGCGTCGATGTCGGGGTGCAGGAGGCCGAAGTCGATGAGGCAGGGCGCCGGTTCGGCCTCCTCGCTTCGGATACGGCCCTCGCTCAGCGCGCGGGCGTACAGGGCCGAGCCCGCCTCACACAGTTCGTCGGGTCCGTGCGCATGGAGCTCGTTCACCACGTTCGGCTCGCTCTCTGACCGCGTTCAGTGATCCTTGCTCAGTGATCCTTGTCCAGGATCCCGGACTGGGCGATCAGAAAACCGAGTTGAGCGCGGCTGCCGCTGCCCAGGGCGGCGGCGATCTTAGCGATGTGGGCGCGGCAGGTGCGGACGTTCATGCCCAGACGGCGGGCGATCGCCTCGTCCACGTGACCTTCGATGAGGAGTTTGGCGATCGTGCGTTGAACGCCGGTGATTCCGTCGGTGGGCGGCGCGTACGGCACTTCTTCGACCAGCGGGGTCGCCCGGCTCCAGAGCTGCTCGAAAACCTTGGCCAGGTACTCGATGAGGCCCGGGTGCCGGAGCTCCAGGGCCGCCTCGCAGTCGGTGTGAGCGGGAATCAGGGCGACGCTGCGATCGAAGATCATCAGCCGGTCGACCAGTTCCTCCAGGGTTCGTACTTCGACGTTCCCCTGGGCCATGCGCGCCGCGTAGGCCAGCGTTCCCTGGCTGTGCCTGACGGTGTGCTGGTAGAGCGTACGCATGGTGATGCCGCGGTCGATGACGGTCTGACCACGCTTCATCGCCAGGTTGAGCACGTTCTCGCTGCGGCCGCCGCCCGGCTGGATCGTGAGTATCTCGGATCGGCACTCCGCTGTGGCGCGTTCGATGACGGCGCCGATGCGGGCGTCCCCCTCCAGCACGGTGAACCCCTGAGTGGTGGGTTCCATGTGGGAGGTGATGGCCATAAACGGCTCGAAGATGTCGGTCAGTTCGACGGCGACTCTTCGGCGTTCCTGTATTTCGCGCTCGATGGGGTGCAGCCGCTGGGCGAGCGCGGCGGACGGCGGGACCGGCCGCAGCCAGTCGGCGTCGTCGGGGTCCGGGTGCACGAGCCCGGATTCCGCCAGACAGGGAACCTTCTCGGCCTCCGCGCGTGTGATGCGGCCCGTACGCAGAGCGCTGGCGTAGAGCTTCGATCCCTCAACGCAAAGTGGAGTTGAGGGGTGAGGATGTGTCGGTATTGCGCTTGTTGTCAGCAAATCTCCACCCCCCAGGGTCCTGAACGTGCAGGAACATGATGCATCCACCCTGTGGCTTTGACGTGCTGAATTGAGACATCGTCTTGTTGAGCCGGGGGAGAGGAATCTACCAAGTGAGGACGAAGCCGACCATGTTTAAGCGCATGCTTCGCTCGGTGCTTGTCACCACCTTCTCCGCAGGGCTGGTCATGGGCACGGTGAGTACCTGTGATCTTGTTTGGGGGACCAAGCCCGAGAAGGCAACTTCCGTTTCGGCCCTGCCTGGAGACTTGGTCTGGGGAGTGGCGCCGGCGGGAGGCACCGCATGAGCACCCCTCCCGACGACCGCACCTTCCGCCGAGAAATGGCCACCGCCTACCGATCCGGCTGGCACTTCATCGATCTCGCCACCGCGATACCCCACGCAGGCGACTCGCTGATGGTCACTCTCCTCGGCGAACCCATCGTCGTCACCCGGGACGAGGAAGAGGAGATCCGGGCCTACCGGTGTCTCCGGCGGCCGCGCGGTGCGCCGCAGCCCGTGCGGTGTGCCATTCGGTACGGGATGGTCTTCGTCAATCTCGACCGGCGTGACCATCAGCTGGTCGGCGAGCAGGACCAGGAGCAGCAGCCGGGCCGGCAGAAGAGTCAGCAGGGTTCCACCACTCGTTCCACCAGCTCCACCACTACAAGAGCCATTACAGCCACCCCCCGCAGCGCCTGACGCGATCCCCCGTCGTTGCACATCGCGCAGGTGCTTCCCCCAGCAGCGGCGCCACCGTGGACCTGAACACGGTGGCGCCGCTGTGGTGTGTCCGGACTCCGCGAGGCGTTACGCCTTGCCCATCGCCCGCGTCAGGCTGATCTCGATCAGTACGCGGTCCGGGTTCGGCCGGGGAACCCGCCCGTACCGCTCCTCGTAGCGCACCATCGCCTCGGCTACCGCCGCCTCCTCCGTGCGTATGGACGCCACCCCCTCCAGCGTCGCCCAGCGCCGCCGCTCCACCTGGCAGACCGCGACGCGCGCGCCGGGGCCGTCCACGCCCGTCGCCGCGAGGATGTTCGCGACCTTCGTACTCGACTTGTTCGCGAGGACGCGGGCGACCCCTGCCTCCGGGTCGTACGTCACGCCGACCGGGACCACGTGCGGGGTGCCGTCCGGGCGGGGAGTCGTCAGGGTGCAGAGGTGCCGTTCCCGCCAGAAGCTGAGGTACGGGGCGGTGGGGTTGCGGGGATCTATGGCCATGGAAGGGAACCTAGCCGCCGATCTCCCTTGAGTGGAACCGACTCAACTTTATGTACACTGTGGAAGTCAGGAAAGTCAGGGCAGCACGCCGAGGCGGTACGCGGGGCCCGAGGCAGTACGCAAGGAGGAGAGGAAGCACGTGGACGCCGAGCTGACGAACCGGAGCCGGGACGCGATCAACGCGGCCACCAGCCGGGCCGTGACCGGGGGGAACCCGGACCTGACCCCCGCGCACCTGCTGCTCGCGCTGCTCGAGGGGCAAGGCCGACAAGCAAACGAGAACATCGCCGACCTGCTCGCCGCCGTCGAGGCCGACCAGGCCGCCGTCCGCGGCGACACCGAGCGCGCGCTCGGCGCGCTGCCCAGCGTCACCGGCTCGACGGTCGCGCCGCCGCAGCCCAACCGCGAGCTCCTCGCCGTCATCGCCGATGCCGCGAAGCGGGCGAAGGAGCTGGGCGATGATTACCTTTCCACCGAGCACCTGCTGATCGGCATCGCCGCCAAGGGCGGCACCGCAGGCGAGGTCCTGAGCAAGCACGGGGCCACCGCGAAGAAGCTGCTCGACGCGTTCGAGAAGGCAAGGGGAGGGCGCCGGGTGACGACACCCGACCCGGAGGGTCAGTACAAGGCCCTGGAGAAGTTCGGCACCGATTTCACCGCGGCCGCCAGAGAAGGAAAGCTTGATCCCGTCATCGGGCGGGACCAGGAGATCCGGCGCGTCGTGCAGGTGCTCTCCCGGCGGACCAAGAACAACCCCGTCCTCATCGGTGAGCCCGGCGTCGGCAAGACCGCCGTCGTCGAGGGGCTCGCCCAGCGGATCGTGAAGGGGGACGTGCCCGAGTCGCTCAAGAACAAGCGGCTCGTCTCCCTCGATCTCGGTGCCATGGTCGCCGGGGCGAAGTACCGCGGTGAGTTCGAGGAGCGGCTCAAGACCGTCCTCTCCGAGATCAAGGAGAGCGACGGGCAGATCATTACGTTCATCGACGAGCTGCACACCGTCGTGGGCGCCGGCGCCGGTGGGGACTCCGCCATGGACGCCGGGAACATGCTCAAGCCCATGCTCGCCCGCGGTGAGCTGCGGATGGTCGGTGCGACCACCCTCGACGAGTACCGCGAGCGCATCGAGAAGGACCCCGCCCTGGAGCGGCGCTTCCAGCAGGTGCTCGTCGCCGAGCCGTCCGTGGAGGACTCGATCGCGATCCTGCGCGGGCTCAAGGGGCGGTACGAAGCCCATCACAAGGTCCAGATCGCCGACAGCGCGCTCGTCGCCGCCGCCACGCTCTCCGATCGGTACATCACCTCCCGGTTCCTGCCCGACAAGGCCATCGACCTTGTCGATGAGGCCGCCTCCCGGCTGCGGATGGAGATCGACTCCTCGCCCGTCGAGATCGATGAACTCCAGCGCGCCGTCGACCGGCTGAAGATGGAGGAGCTCGCCCTCAGCAAGGAGACCGACCCCGCCAGCAAGCAGCGCCTGGAGAAGCTGCGGCGCGATCTCGCCGACAAGGAGGAGGAGCTGCGTGGGCTCAACGCCCGCTGGGAGAAGGAGAAGCAGTCCCTCAACCGCGTCGGTGAGCTGAAGGAGAAGCTCGACGAGCTGCGCGGCCAGGCCGAACGCGCCCAGCGCGACGGCGACTTCGACACCGCGAGCAAGCTGCTCTACGGCGAGATCCCGACCCTGGAGCGCGACCTGGAGGTCGCCTCCGAGGCCGAGGAAGAGGCCGTCCAGGCCAAGGACACCATGGTCAAGGAGGAGGTCGGGCCCGACGACATCGCCGATGTGGTGGGCTCCTGGACCGGCATCCCCGCCGGGCGGCTCCTCGAGGGCGAGACGCAGAAGCTGCTGCGCATGGAGGACGAGCTCGGCAAGCGGCTCATCGGGCAGACCGAGGCCGTGCGGGCCGTGTCGGACGCCGTGCGGCGCACGCGGGCCGGGATCGCCGACCCCGACCGGCCCACCGGATCGTTCCTCTTCCTCGGGCCGACCGGCGTCGGCAAGACCGAACTGGCCAAGGCGCTCGCCGACTTCCTCTTCGACGACGAGCGGGCCATGGTCCGCATCGACATGAGCGAGTACGGCGAGAAGCACAGCGTCGCGCGGCTCGTCGGTGCTCCGCCCGGGTACGTCGGGTACGAGGAGGGCGGTCAGCTGACCGAGGCGGTCCGCCGCCGGCCCTACAGCGTCGTACTCCTCGACGAGGTCGAGAAGGCGCACCCGGAGGTCTTCGACGTCCTGCTCCAGGTGCTCGACGACGGGCGGCTCACCGACGGGCAGGGGCGGACGGTCGACTTCCGCAACACCATCCTGATCCTCACGTCCAACCTCGGCAGCCAGTATCTGGTCGAGCCCCTCACGTCCGAGGAGGAGAAGAAGCAGCAGGTTCTGGAAATCGTCAGGGCCTCTTTCAAGCCGGAGTTCCTCAACCGGCTCGACGATCTCGTCGTCTTCTCCGCACTCGGCAAGGACGAGCTCGCGCACATCGCCGAGCTGCAGGTCGGCCGGCTCGCCAAGCGGCTCGCCGAGCGGCGGCTCACGCTGGACGTCACCCCCGAGGCCCTTGCCTGGCTGGCCGACGAGGGCAACGATCCGGCCTACGGCGCCCGCCCGCTGCGGCGTCTCATCCAGACGTCCATCGGCGACCGGCTCGCGAAGGAGATCCTCGCGGGCGAGGTCAAGGACGGCGACACGGTCCGCGTGGACACCTTCGGGGACGGTCTGATCGTCGGTCCGGCGGCACCGGATCCAGCCGCGGCGTCCACCGGAAAGACGCTGTAAGCGGACAGAACCCGGACACATGCGGGGCGGGGGTTGCGGGCCCCCGCCCGACATGGGGGAGGATGGCGGAATCCGTACGAAGGGACTAAGCACGTGAGCATCGACCCGTCCTCGATTCCGAATTTCGGGGGACAGCCCGAACCGCAGCAGGGCGATGGACCGGCGGGCCCCGTTGTCCCCGACCAGGACCTGGTCAAGCAGCTCCTGGACCAGATGGAGCTCAAGCACGTCGTCGACGAAGAGGGTGACCTCGCGGCGCCGTGGGAGGAGTTCCGTACGTACTTCATGTTCCGCGGCGAAGGGGACCAGCAGGTCTTCTCGGTGCGGACGTTCTACGACCGCGCGCACGGCATCGACGAGAAGCCCCAGCTTCTCGAGACGATCGACGACTGGAACCGCCGCACGCTGTGGCCGAAGGTCTACACCCACACCCACGACGACGGCACCGTCCGCCTCATCGGCGAGGCGCAGATGCTGATCGGCACCGGCGTCGCGCTCGAGCACTTCGTCTCGTCGACCGTCAGCTGGGTGCGGGCCGCGATCGAGTTCGACCGCTGGCTGGTCGAGCAGCTCGGCCTCGAGGCCGACGCCGACTCCGATGGCGACGAGAAGCCGGGTGACGACGAGGCCTGAGGCTTCACGCACGTACGCGAGAGCCCGGCCGGGCCGTCCACCACCAGGTGGGCGCTCCGGCCGGGCTCTGCTCTTTCCGCACCTGCGGGTTTCGGGTGGGGTCCCGTTCGGGCACTGCCCACAAGGGCAGTGCCCGAAGATCCCATACTCAACTGGCAGTCAGGTTCCTACAGTTGATGGCGCAGGGCCAGTCAACAGGAACTCCGAAGGGGTCTTCGTGAAGCACGCTGCTCGTCGAACTGCCACCATCCTCGTCGCCGCCGCAGCGGCAGCGGCGGTTGCCGCGCCGAGCGCCGGGGCGATGGAAGCCACGCTGAAGCTGTCCGACACGACGCAGGCTGCTTCCGCTCAGGCCCCGGCCAAGGGCAAGCTGACGGTCGGCAAGTACGTGTCGTACCTCAAGAAGCAGCGCATGACCAAGACGCTGAAGGCGTTCCAGGCGCTGCCGAAGAACAAGCAGGCCGACTTCGTCAAGCAGCTGCAGGACCGTCGCGTGCTGAAGGCGTTCGCCGGCGTTCAGGCGAGCAAGACGAAGTCCCACGTCAAGCAGACCGTCCGCTACAACAAGGCCGTGTCCTTCGTGAAGGAGACCACGGTGAAGCGGGGCGTCAAGGCCCGCGGCTGGAACACGAAGATGACCAGCAACTTCACCGAGCGGATCTACAACATCCCGGTCACCTCGACGACGACGTTCATCAAGTACCAGGCGAAGAAGAACCCGACCGTCAAGGACGTCGGCGCCAAGGTGACGAACGTCAACGCCGCGTTCGGTATCCGAGTCGCCGACACGGAGCCCGACACCCGGGGACAGAAGGTGAAGCTCACCGCCGCGGTCGTCGCGACCCCGAAGTACCGCAGCGCGGGCAAGGCGGCTCTGGTCAAGGACCACTCGGTGACCGGCACGGCGAAGGCCGCGTTCACGTCCCGCCTGGCCAACCGCTAAAAGGTTTGCCCCGGCGCGGTTCATCCCCTGTTCGCCGGCGCCGGGGGCTTGTGGCCGCCTGACCGTGGGGGACATGCGGCACACATACGGCAAGGGCCCGCACCGATCTTTCATCGGTGCGGGCCCTTGCCGTGCTGCTGCGGCGGGTTTACAGCTGCCCGAGCCGCGCCACCGCCTCGCGCAGTACCGTCTCGCGCTTGCAGAAGGCGAAGCGGACCTGGCCGCGGCCGGCCTTCGGATCGTCGTAGAAGACCGCGTTCGGGATGGCGACCACGCCGATCCGCTCCGGGAGCGAGCGGCAGAAGGCGAAGCCGTCGGACTCGCCGAGGGGGCTGATGTCCGTGGTGATGAAGTACGTGCCCGCCGGTCGGTAGACCTCGAAGCCCGCGGCCGTCAGGCCCGCGCCGAGCAGGTCCCGCTTGGCGCGCATGTCCTCGCGGAAGGCGGAGAAGTACGTGTCGGGCAGGGCCAGCGCCTCGGCGATCGCGTACTGGAACGGGCCCGACGAGACGTACGTCAGGAACTGCTTGGCCGAGCGGACCGCCGTCACGAGCTCCGGCGTCGCCGTCACCCAGCCGACCTTCCAGCCCGTGAACGAGAACGTCTTGCCCGCCGAGCCGATCGTCACCGTGCGCTCGCGCATGCCGGGGAAGGAGGCGAGCGGGATGTGCGCCGTGCCGTCGCCGTCGTCGAAGACGAGGTGTTCGTAGACCTCGTCCGTGATGACGAGGAGATCGCGCTCGACGGCGAGCGCCGCGATCTGGGTCAGCTCGTCGCGGGTGAGGACCGTGCCGGTCGGGTTGTGCGGGGTGTTGAGGAGCAGCAGGCGGGTGCGTGGCGTGATCGCGTCGCGCAGCTCGTCCAGGTCAAGACGGAAGCGGCCGGCCGCCGAGTCCGGGTGCAGGGTCACGGGTACGCGCTTGCCGCCCGCGAGCGCGATCGACGCCGCGTACGAGTCGTAGTACGGCTCCAGGGCGATCACCTCGTCGCCCGGTTCCACCAGGGCCAGCAGCGACGCCGCGATCGCCTCAGTGGCGCCCGCCGTGACCAGGACCTCGCGGTCGGGGTCGTAGGAGAGGGCGTACCGGCGTTCCTGGTGGGCGGCGATCGCGGTGCGCAGCTCGGGGATGCCGGGGCCCGGCGGGTACTGGTTGCCGCGGCCGTCGCGCAGCGCGCGGACGGCGGCCTCGCGGATCTCCTCGGGACCGTCCGTGTCGGGGAAGCCCTGGCCGAGGTTGATCGCGCCCGTTTTCACCGCGAGCGCGGACATCTCGGCGAAAATCGTCGTGCCGAACTCGGCGAGGCGGCGGTTGAGCAGCGGGCGGCCGTTCCCTGAAGTGGAGGTCATGGCCGCCATCCTGCGCTGAACCTCTGGACTTCCTCAACTCTGCTTTGGGTCGGCTTGGGCCGGGGCATTCCCCATTCACGCGAGAACGACAAGCAAGAACAGCACATGAGAACGGCACGCGAGAACGCAATAAAGAACGCGGACCCACGGGGGGACTGCTTCGGGGGAACGGAAAGGGCGTGAAGGTCATGGTCTTCGTCTTCGTATTTGTCGCGGTGGTTCTGGTCGTCGTCGCACTGGCGGCGGCGGCCGGCGGTCGACGGGGCGGCCGGGGCGGCGGTTACCGCTCGGGGGCGTCCGGCTCGGCGTCCGGCTCGGCGTCCGGCGGCGGCTGGTGGGCCGGCGGCGGCGACAGCGGTGGTGGAAGCTCCTGCGGTGGTGGGTCCTCTTGCGGTGGTGGGTCCTCCTGCGGCGGCGATTCCTAGTGCGGCGGGGGC